>CAYUJM010000077.1:0-19649 GCA_964445025.1 uncultured Occallatibacter sp.
CGGCATAGGCTGGGTACACTTGACGGAACAGAATCGGGACGTGCCAGCGAAAGAAGGCGGCCCGTGTAAGACAAACGGTTGCGATGATGATAAGCCGCTTGTGCGCTGCCGCATCCCTCCGCAGCGCGTATGCAAACCCGGCAAGCACAGCAAAGTCAAACGCGTCTGTAAACGTGACAGAGAGTAGACCGAGCACCAGTTCCATTGACGGAGCGCCCTTCACCCGCGCGGCAAGGCCCGCGGCAGTCAGGACCACCATCACCACCATCGCAATTGCAAGCACGAACCCCGCCATGCCGAGCTTGCGGTGCCAACCAACCCGCTTGGCTGAAATGAGGCCCGTCTGCACCAGCAGCAGAATCATCCAGGCACTGAATACCGCCGCGTGGATGTGTACAATCCGCGATGGCAGCGGAGCTAAGAACCCGCCCGCCAGGTAGTAGGTGGGTGCAAAACCGATCGCTACGACTGCCGTCAGGAGGAGGGTCATCGCGAAGAAGAACTGCCGGTCATACTTGCGTCCCGGCAGGCCCTTCGACAGATTGGCCGGCACTGCTGCGTGAATAGACACGTTGCCCTTTCAAATTCCACGGCACGTTCGTCCGCAGGTTGACGTAACGAAGAGAGAAACCACTATAGCATTCAGAGCGCGCCGGGGAGCAAATGATTCGATTCCAATTGGCAGGCAGCGCACTCGATGCGAGCCACGATGAATGCCTTCATGCAAAATGCTGCCTCATCATGGCACGGCTGGGGAACAGGACCAGTTCCACTCGTCGCGAGCTACTGTCCGATGATGGTGGCAAGGTGCGTTTCTTGGGGATGGGTTCGCTATCAGGATTCGGCGAAGAATCGTTTCCTGGCTGCTTCATCCGCAGCGAGATCGGGTCCGCTGAAAATCGAGTCCGGCTGGCGGCTGGGATCTTTCGCGATGAGCGGCATGGCCAGCGCCCGGCGGGCATCGGCATCCGGCCCCGTGGCGAGATACATCTCGGTGAACCACCGATTGAAAGTGTGCAGCCTGCCGGCATAGCCATCATGGTCGTCTGCGTAGGCGTGGCCGGCAGCATCCCAATCGTCGCAGCGCCTCAGGTGATCGCGCATCACCTGAGGGCACCATCCTTCGCCTTTTTTCTGGCAAGGGTGGAAGCCACGAGCCTCAAGGCCTCGGCCGGAAGCGATGGAGGCGGCAATGGTTTTACACTGCACTGGGCTTGTTCAATAACTATCGGGTCCGGTACAAGAAGCCAGCTTAGCGCCATGACCCTACTCGACGAACGCCGTTTTTGCCCCAATGTACGTTTACGCGGTCATAGGGCTGGAACATCTAAATCTGCCTGCCACAAGGTCGATGGGTGCCTCGGCAGGATGCAGCAATCGATAGCCAGCATGCCCTCCGACGAGGCGGCTTTCCTACTCGCGGAGCGTCTGAATCGGGTCCAACCGCGAGGCGCGGATTGCCGGCGCGCTGCTTGCGGCAACGCTGATAAGCAGCAGGATCGCTGCAGTTACCAGAAACGTCAGCGGATCGGTCGGACGTACTTCAAAAAGCATCCCGGAGATCAGTCGCGTCAGAGCCACCGATGCAGCCATCCCCAGGCCCACCCCCACCAGAGCCAGTGTCAGACCGCGCAACACGATCATCCGTAGCACATCCCATCGCTGAGCCCCCAGCGCCATCCGCACCCCGATCTCGAGCGTGCGCTGCACGACCATGTAAGAGAGCAATCCGTAGAGTCCGACGGCTGCCAGCGTGAGCGAAATCACCGCAAAGCAACTCAGCAGAAAAGTCTGGAAGCGCGGCTGCGCAGCCGACTTGGAAAGATACTCTTCCATCGTCGATGCCTGGTAAACCGGGACGCTCTTATCGGACTCGTGAATCACCGCGCCAACTGCGGCTTGCATTGCCGCAGGATCTCCGTTTGACCGCACAACCAGATATGGATTCGTGATCATCGCCTGCCCATAGGGCAAGTAATACTGTGGATCAAAATCCGCGGTCAATCCCTTGCGCTTGATGTCGCCGATCACTCCCACAACCTCGCGCACCGGATGTTCAAAGAGGTCATCGCCCACGCCAACCTGAATATGCTGGCCAATCGGATTCTGGCGCGGAAAGTATTTCCTCGCAAAGGCCTGATTGATGATGATCGCCGGCGGTCCGGTGAGACCGTCCTGTTCCCCGAAGGTTCTGCCCGCGATCAGTGGAATATTCATAGTCTCAAAGTACCCCGGCATGGCCAGACCCAGCGATTCGCTCGGCTCATCTCCCTTGGCGACCGGCCGGCCCTGAATGTTGAACGAAACCGTGGCAGAGCTGCTGCTCATCGGCAATGGCCAGCCTGCTGATGCCGACTGTACCCCGGGCAGTGCCGAAATGCGCGCGAGAAGCTGCTGATAGAAGATGTAGTGCTGATTGTGCTTGGTCTCGTCGAAAGGCACTGCCACGCGACTCGTCAGGACATGCTTTGGATTGAAGCCCGGATTCACGTCTAGAATGCGGAGGAAACTCCTCATCAGCAGTCCTGCGCCAATCAGCAGTATCATCCCAATGGCCGTCTGCGCCATAACCAAGCTGTTGTGCAGCCGGTGCTGCGCCCTGCCGCCTGCCAAGCTGCGTCCTCCCTCGCGCAGCGCGAGCGCCGGTGAGGAACGCGACAGCCGCCATGCGGGAAATGCGCCGAATAGCAGGCCCGTGACCAGGGACACAATGAGAACAAAGAACAGCACACCGCCATCAATCGATGCACCCTCGATGCGGGGAATCTCAACCGGCATCAGCTTCAACATCACCCGGATCAGCCCGAAGGCCAGCGCTATGCCAGCGACTCCGCCGCAAAGCGAAAGCAGGAGCGATTCGAGCAGCAGCAGCCGGACAATCGCCGCGCGGCTTGCGCCAATCGCGGCCCGCAGAGCGAACTCGGCGCTTCGTTTCGATCCGCGCGCCAGCAGCAGTCCCGCCACGTTGGCGCACACGAGCAGCAGCACCAGCGAAACTGCGCCAAACACGATGCGCAGCGCGGGCCGCGTGTTGCCCGTCATGTGCGCCAGCTCTGGCTCAACCAGCGCCGAACTGTACTGCTTGTTGCTGTCCGGATACTGGCGAGCCAGATTGTCCGCGATTACGCTTAGATCGGCCTTCGCCTGCTCCACCGTCACGCCCGACCGCAGCCGAGCGATCACGCCCAGTGTGTCGAATCCCCGCTGACCGGTCGCCGGACTCTTGCCCTCTGCATCGTTGGCAATCGATTTCCATAGCACGGGCGCCGGATTCTCGAGCGGAAACTGAAATCCATGCGGCATCACGCCGGCAACCGTATAGCTGTGTCCGTCGATCGTGATCGGTTTGCCCACGATCCCTTGCTCTGCGCCGAACTCCGACTGCCAGAGGGAATAGCTCAGCATTACCGCGCGATTGCCAGGCCTCTCATCCTCCCAGCGAAAATCGCTGCCGAGTATCGGCCGGGCGCCGAGCACGCGAAAGAAATTCGACGAGACTGTCTGCGAATCCAGACGCCGCATCTCGCCCTTGATTTCCATCGTCGCCGTCGCTGCAGAACAGGAGGCTATCCCCTCCAGCGTGTGATTCTGCGCCCGCCAGTCAAAGTAGTCTGGATAACTCAGAGACTCCGGCGCAACACCGGGCAGCGAGTGATCCTGCTGGCTTACCCACACCAGCCGATCTGACCCCGGAAACGGGTGCGGCCGCAGCAACACCGAATTCACCAAGCCGAAGATCGCAGTCGTCGCGCCAATGCCGATCGCCAGAATCAGCACGCACGTAATCGTGAAGCCGGGCGATCGCAGCAACAGCCGCACCGCATAGCCCAGGTCCCGCAGCCACCTCTCGAGTTGCGCCCATCCCCATGCCTCGTGCGTCTGCTCCCGGATGAGCGCCTCGTTCCCGAAGGCGCGCCGCGCCGCGTAGCGAGCTTCTTCGGCAGAAAACCCGTTCCCGCGCTGCTCTTCTTCTTCCAGCTCAAGGTCGCTCCGCAACTCCCGTTGCAGCTCCGCATCCCGCTTGCCAAACCATCCCATCTCAGCTCTCCTCGGCGGCGGGCCACATCACTCGCGCCACGGCCTCGGCCATCTGCTTCCACTGCGATTCTTCAACCACTAGCTGTTTCTTGCCTTTATCCGTCAATCGGTAGTACTTGAATTCCCGGTTTCGGTCCGGGGCCGTTTCCCATTTGGCGCTCACCCATCCTCTCTCTTCCAGACGATGCAATGCGGGATAGAGTGAACCGTGCTGCATCTGGAGGAATTCGTTTGTCGTTCTCTGAATATGCTTGCCGATCTGATGACCGTGGGCAGGGCCATAGAGGAGGGTTCGCAATATGAGCATGTCCAGGGTCCCCTGGAGAAGTCCGACCCGTTGCTGTGTGTGTTTCTCCATAGAAGACATTCTACCCTCGACCTGACGGCGATGGTAGACATTCGACTACCGATTGTCAAGGGCACAGCAGATTGTGGATGATCGATTGACGACTTCAGCCCGAATCACGTTTCCAGCTTTCCGGCGATCCGTTTTTCCCTGGGTTCCGGGCGAATGGTTGGTGTATGGTCGGCGATCCGTGCATCACCAGACGGTAAAGCACGTGTAGCAAGTGCCTCCCCCCGCCAGAAAATCATGCATCGGCTGTCTTGCTTCCGAACTACGTCCCGTGGGCCTGGTGATGAGGGCTTCTAAAAAGCTGCCAACAGTCGCTGGTGTTGCGTACACTCGTGCGGCGCTCAAGGCTGCGCCGGCGATTGGGTGAGCACCAGCAGCGGGTCGCCGTAAAAGACGTAGGCGAAAGCGGTTGCGTCGCCGGTCTGGCGGTAGATCCGGGCGCGGGTGAGCGCCAGGAGAGAAGCTACGTTGAGTGGCTGGCCGGCGGCGAGGGATTTGTCGAGGGCGCTGTAGAACGAGGCGGCGAAGAGGGAGGCGGTCTTGTCCTGGACGGGCCAGAGGGCGCCGATGTAACCAGTTGCGCCGTTGCCGAGTAGCGCGGGAGCCCAGCCGTCGACATCGTTCATGAACTGGACAGACTCGCCGACTTCGCAGGCATTGAAAAAGAAGAGCGGATGGGCGCCCGAACTGGAGCCGACCAAAGCCGACCAGGTGGAGGGATCCATCTGCTCGTTGTTTTCCAGCAGGATGGCGAACTGGGGGACACCATTTGTTTGATTGACGGCGCCGTGGCCGGCGAAGTGGACGATGCCCTGGGGCAGAGTGAGAGCCAGCTGGCGGACGGAAGCGTAGTCGCCGCCGACCTGGGTGAAGCCGCGCAGGCTCTTCAGCATGTCGAGCTCCTGGTTGGCCGCGGCGAGTGTTTGCGCGCCGCTGTAGGCGGGAGCTACGACGACGGAGCGATCCACAGACATGATCTGCGGAGGACGCGAACCGCCGGTGCGAGAGAGCGGCCAGCGGGCAATCGAACAGGTGACGCCGAGGAAGTCCATGCGCCTGGCTGGGCCGGTTTCGTCTTCCGCGGCGGGAATGGCGGGGCGCATCAGTTCCCAGGGAATGGATGGGTCGTCGCTGAGGACCTGGATGGTGATGAGTTTCCCCGGCTGAGCCTTTGCCAGGATTGCGAAGAAGGCCTTTTTGAAGGCTGCGGGGGCGTACTTGTCGTAAAGCTTGTCGCCGAGTCCATTGAGCGCGTCGGCGGCGTGGGCGGGCGAGACTGTTGTGGCATGGCTGCCGAAGCCGCGGCCGAGCGAGGCCATCTGCGCCAACTGGGTGTTGATCCAGTTGTGCAGTTCGGCAGGGTCGGCGATGTCGGCGTAGACCGCGCCGATGGAGGGATCGGAGGTTTGGAAGTCGATGCGGAGGGTGTTGCCGATGCGGTTTTCGACGATGGTGATGTCGGGAGCTTCGAGGGAAGGATTGAGATTGAGAGCGGACGCGGCTACCTTGGCTGGCGTTGCGCTTAGTTGCGTTCTGGCCATGGTGCGCGAAGAAGCGGCCAGGGCTTTGGGGGTCGAGGCAGACGGCTGGACGGGAACCGAGGCCTGCATCGCCGGATCCACGATGGTGAGCGGGCGGGCGATACGGGCGAGGAACGCGCCGTTGTGCCAGAGCGTGGCGTAGATGCGGGTATCAAGTTTTCCGTTGGCTGAGGCGGCAAGAGATTTGGCGCGGAGATAAAAGGCGGCGGGGGTGGAGTCGCTGTCGCGGTCGATGGTGATTTCGGCCGTGTTGGAGCCGTTGCGGGTGAGTTCCATGCCCGGCGCGCTGAGGTTGACGGTGAGCGTCCACTGGCGCTCGCCGGGGGCCATCGGCAACTGCACCTTGCCTTCGTTTTGCTGGCCGGAGAGGATTTTTGTTTCCGGCGCGATCTGGTCAGCGGTGAGCGAGACCTGTACGGCGATTTCCTGGCCGACTGAAGCGGAATCGGGGGCTTCGATGCTGGGGTAGCGCTCGACCGGAGAAGGGACGGGCGAGCTCTGGCTCGGTGGCGGAGGAGACGACTCCGCTCTCGTGGCGGTGACCTCTACCGGAATTGGAGGGGGCGCTGGCGGGACTATGATTTTGGGCGGGTTGCGGTAGACCGCTGGCGGCGTTTCCCGCGCGGGCGCGGCTGTGGAGATTCGATTTCCGAGCCCCGTGCTTCTGACCGTGGCTGGTTTGGGCTCTTGTTCAACGGCCTGTTCTCGCTGCTCTTCGCGTATCTTCGCCAGGGCCTGGTAGCGCTTGATCTCCTCCGCGGTAGGCGGGCGCAGCGGCAAGTGGGCGGGAGCCTCATCCGCGGGGTTAGCCGCTTCAACGCGAATGTCGCTAAGTTCCTTGTGGGCGTCAGGCTTTGGATCGCCGGGAAACAGGAGCGAGGAATTATCCTCAGCGCCGGGGCCGGTGGAATTTGCGGTTTCGGTCGCCGGCTTCAGCAACGCCATGGCGGTCCTGATTCGATCGCGGAGCTGGGCGATTTTTCTCTGATCGTGTGCGGCCCACGCGGCCTGGGACCAGATAAGGACGGTCTGGTCATCCAGGATCTTGTTCTGCTCACTTTCAGGCCGCCCCGGCAACGCGGCGTCGCCAATTCCGATACCGTGCTGTGTTACGACGGCGTGATCGAGCTCGGCCTGCGTGGTTGGCGGCGGAAGCAGCAGGGTCCAGGCGATCCGGTAGCCTGCTTCGGCGATCTCCTTTTTCCCGAGGCGCGCGCACCACTCAGCCAGGGCCATGGCTGTTTCCGCATCGCTGATTTCGTCGCCGAACTGGCGCTGGAGGATTAATTCCTGGCTGAAAGCGCGGAGAGCGTTGCCTAGAGCGCCCTCTGCGAGTTGTTCTTGTCCCAGAGCGCTATAGGCATTTGCAAGACCGAGAAGCGCGGTGGTCTGGCCATGCCAGTCGTGAGCCTCTTCCAGCATTGGCGCTGCTTTTTTGAAGCAATCGACGGCTTTCGATTCCTCGCCGGGCACGGAATGAGCGCGGCCCAGGATGAGCAATTCCAAGGCCTGCTGGTTGCTGTCACCGGAAGCGCGGGCCTTGTTGAGAGCTTCTTCATGCCTGGCGATAAAGCGGCGGTGCGTGGCGGGATCGGGAAGGGGCGGATTCTGCTTGGGGAGGGCGAATGCGCTGAGGCTGAGCCCAAAGGCCAGCGTGACGGAGATCAGGATCGATGACCTAAGGGCTTGGAAGGGCTCTATCTCCACCATGGTTCCTGCTTCAATGAGTCATGAGTTCGTCGAACTTCCCGATTTTGCGTCAGTATACAGTCAGGCTGGTTGATTGAGGAGGATTGTCTTGCGCGGTGGAAGTCTGCGGGCGCGAGCCCGGCCCATTGCCCAGCGGGCCTATTGATGCTCGCCGTCAAGTCGTTCTGACAGCCGGTTCGAAGTTGCGCGGAACAGAGTTCTGCAGTCGGGAAGTGTTCGCGTCCCCGAACTACAGCCGCAAAACATTCCTCCCGGGGCCCCGAGAAATACCGTGGTTCGGTGGAGCGGCTGTGACTGACCGAGGGGTGCGTCAATGCCAAGAGGTGCCCGCACCGGGCTAGTAAATTCTGAACAACAGATCTTCGAGAGCCATTCGGCGCAGCTGCCATGACTCACGGTTCTCCTGCTTCGCCTTCATAACGCATTTGCCATCGTCGTTGAAGTTCAGGGTGATTTCAAACGCGAGATTGCCGCTGGAATCGAGAACTGAAATTGCATGATCTTCAAGGCAGAAGGTGATTGACCTGCGCAAATCGATGGCATCCAACACGACCGAGAAGTTGTTTCCACTCTCCTCCACGCAAAACTCATACGGAGCATGGTTGGGGCGCAGGGCGTTGCGCGCCCGCACGTCCTCTTCCACTTCCGATTTGAGTGTCTTGAACACCCTCGGCAGCGCGCAGGCGGAACGTTCAGCGACCCAGGCGAACTTCGACTTATCCTTCTCCGCTTCTTCGGTCACGCTTCGATCTCCCATCTGGAATCCCCATTGTGCCTTGAAGGTTTCCAGTCGAAGCAGCCGGGCTGACCTCCGGCCTTCAAGGTGAAACAGGCTCTAACAGTGTAACCGGGCACTCATGTGGAAGTTGCCGGGTGCATGGATCCGGGCGTGTCCTGCGTTTCGAGATCGGATCGCAAATCGCTGTCAGTTGCGGCTTCTCAAACTAAACCGAGGAAACTCTCGATCAGTTCCCACTAGCGGCTCATCGGAAGCAATGAGTGGCGAGTGGCTTTCATCTGCCGATCGTGCCAATCGAACTGGGACGTAGAGAGTTTTGGCGGATTTCAGGCGTATTGTCAGACAAACGACACGCGGCAAACCGTCAGTGATATCTCGGTAAACAGCCGGCTGGATTCCGGTATATCGCCACTCCTGACGTTCGTATAGCTCTGCAACGGGTGGCAGCATAACGTTGCACCGCCTGGCTGCGTTTCATTGTGACCAGCACAGTGGTCGGCTTGAGGTGCCCTCGCCAGCATGCCAATCACATCTTCGGGTCTTCAGCTGGCCGCTAAGTCCCTCGTGCAGTGTTTACTGACGACCGACCGCCCTCGTTACTTTGGTTCTGCGCGGTCCTGCCCCTGCTCGTCTTTGTGCAAGTTGAAGTACTCGGTTTGCTCGGCAAGCAGCCTCTTGGCCTGATCTGTCAGGTCCTCGCCGCTCTCGATGGCTTCCTTTCGGGCCAGGTCGAAGGCCTGCTCCCCCGGGAGTGCGCGGAGAATGCCGAGCCAGTGCTCCGTGGCTTCGGTCAATGGCTTGAGGGCTTTGCGGATGTCGGCGTGTCGGTCGGAGAAGGTATCAAGGTTTTCGCCAAGCTCGTCCATCAGTGCGGTTAGTTCCTGGAGTTCCTCATCGAGGCGTTTTGCGCGGGCAAGGGACTTGGAGCGATTGGTGAGACCTTTGATGGTGTCGGCGTGTTCGCCAAGGAACTTGGTGTAGAGGTTGACGCGGTCGTTGGGAGCGATGCCGGCTTCGCGGATCAGCTCGATCTGAGCCTCGGTCAGGGGCTCAGGCTTTTCCTTTTGGGCCGGAACAGGGACGGCGTAGAGCAGCGAGAGAAGAAGCGGAGCAAAGCAGCGCAAAGAAGGCATCGGTACAGAAACCTCGGCGCTCCTATTGAAGCACAACCTAGAGAGCGGGAAAAGGTCAAGGCGCAGGTATCCGCGGCGGATGCGAACCCGCCTGCCATACGGGGCACAAGTCTGAAAGGGCTTATTTCCGAAAGACCTGCATCATTGCCTCATCCTGAGCCTGATTGATCTGAGACAGGGTTTCGGCCACCAGCGGGCGGTCTTCAAGGCTGCTGTTGTGCAGCAATTCGTTGAGCCGAAAGGCCGTATGGCGGAGCAGTATCTGAGCATTCTTGAGCCGCTTGTCATCTTCCGACATCGAGAGGTGCATCTTGTGCGCCAGTCCCTGAATCTGCTTGAGCAGGCCGGCCGCCTTTTCCCCGTCGCCATTGGCATACTGGCGTACGCTGAACTCGGTCATCTCATGAACCAGTTGTGCGTAAAGGAAGCACTGTTCGTGCGGCTGCGCCAGGAGGATCTTGGCCTGCAAGGCACTGATGCTCTGCTCATCGATGAGCTTGTCGTCGAAGCCGGAGGCGCGGGCGGGGCGTAGGTTGGCTGTGACGAGGGTAAAGGAGACGACGACCGCCAACGGAACCTTCCACTGCATGAGAAACCTCCGCAGTTGCTGGTTAACCCCTTTGGCCGTGATTATGTGAGCTTTTGTAAGAATGTGCAAGGACAAAATTTGCCACTCTCACCAACTCGAATTGTCCGAGTGACCTGGGGTCTACCGCACTCCTGTCTGTATCGGCAGTCTCATGGTTTTCCTTCAAGCAACTTAAGACGCTGGCGAGCCTGCCACTCCTGGTCGGGGAACTTGCCGGCGGAGGTGTCCAGGAACTGGTGGTAATAGTCCGCCGCCTGTTTTCTCTGATGTAGAGAATCGTAGGCGGTTGCCCATAGAAAGTAAGTAGATGCCACTTCGGGAAGATATTTTGACCGCATGGTAAGCGCGTGGAGTGTGACGGAAGGCTGGCTGGTGTGGGAGGCGGTGAAGGCCAGTCCGCTCCACCCGTCGGCATTGGCGGGGTCGAGCTGGGTAGCTTTGTCGAACGCTGCGAAGGCCTCTGCGAAGCGAAGCTGGTGCATGAGGTTCTGGCCATGCGAAACCAGGAGGGCGGCGTCATTGGGCGTGGCGGCGAGAAGGGCCACGTAGAGGCGATCTGAGCGTTCGTAATCGCCGGCATCCGCCACGACGGTTGCCAGCATGCGGGTGATAGCCGGGTCTTTGGGGTAGGTGCCGTGAAGCTTCTCGAGCAGGGGAAGCGCCTCGGCATTGTCCTGCTCCGCGAGCACGGTGGCCAATTGGGCGGTGAGGCCTGGGTCGTCAGGGGATTTCTCAAGTGCTGTGCGGAGAAGGGTTTCGGCTTCAGGATATCGCTTGCGGGCAATCAGGACATGAGCCAGGCCGGAGTTGGCGGGTACCGATTTGGGGTCGATGGCCAGTACGCGGCGGTAGGCGGTTTCAGCAGCGTCGTACTCGCCGGCGTGGTCCGCAATGTTGGCGGCAAGCAGGGTGTCGTCCACGGTCTCCGGCGACAGCTTGAGTGCTTCAAGCAGGTCGTTGGAGGCCTCGGTAGTGTCGGTGGTCTGATCGATTCTGGCCAGGGCGCGCCATGCGCGAGCTTTGAGGGCGGGGCCGCCGCTGCCGGGATCGATTGTGGTTGCAACCGCCAACTCGGGGCGGGCGTCTTCCATTCTGCCCCGGCGAGCCAGGAGCAGGCCAAGCGAAACGTGAGCCTCAAAGGACTTGGGGTCGGCATCGATGGCGCGGCGATAAAGACCTTCGGAGTCGTCAAGGCGATTTTGGGCGTCCGCGACGTAGCCGGCGTCGAAAAGTGCACGGGCATCCGCAGGATGGTCGGCCAGCCAGAGATTCAGGCTGGTCTCAGCCGTCTTCCAGTCGGATTTCCCAATGGCGGCTTCGGCTGCGGCCACCTGGGCAGATACCGGCGCGGTGTCGGGCTGGGGCGCCTGGCCAAGTCCCGCGGCGACAGCGAAAATCAAGATGAAAACGGCGAAACGCGGCACGAGATACCTCACAACCAGTTTAATGGGCACGCCTTCCGGGGAACTTCTCGGGTACTGGGTCAATTTGAAGGGTACGGGCTTGAAGGGTACGGGCTTGAAGGGTACGGGCTTCAGCCCGTACATAAGCCAGTCAAAATGACCGTGGGCTTTAGCCCCTGAGGCATTGTCTCTTCGAATTGACCCATTGCCACTTCTGGGGACATCCGAGGGTTCGACGCTGGGCCGCGGCGGATGGAATCGGGGCGCGGGAAGGATGCATTCCAAGGGCGGTCGCTAGGTCCGGCAGCGGGCCGAACCCGTCGCTGGAGGTTGTCGTTTTGGAGAAAAGCCTGACGGTGGTATCTTGGGCGCTCTGGATGAGGTGAGACAAAATGGACCGTCGTGCCTTCCTGGGTCATTCCTTTGCAGCCGGCAGCGGCGCCTTGCTTGCTCCTGGCATATTTGGCGCTCCTTCTTCTCGCGAGCAGATTCCCGGCGCGGTTCCGGCAGCTGAGATTGAGGGAGCGCGGTTTCCGGACGGATTTCTGTGGGGGATGGCGACGGCCAGCTACCAGGTGGAGGGCGCCTGGAACGAAGACGGCAAGGGCGAGTCGATCTGGGACCGTTATGCGCATGGGGTAGGGCACATCAAGGGCGGAGACACGGGCGACGTGGCCTGCGACCACTACCACCTATACAAGCAGGACATTGCGCTTTTGAAACGGCTCAACCAAAAGAGCTATCGCTTTTCAATCTCCTGGGCGCGGATTCAGCCGGATAGCACAGGCGCGCCGAACCAGAAGGGTTTGGACCATTACAAGCGGGTCATGGACGCGGTCCTTGAAGAAGGTATCCGCCCCTTTTGCACGCTCTACCACTGGGATCTTCCTCAGTGGCTTGAAGATAAGGGTGGCTGGCCGAACCGGGACCTGGCAGGATATTTCGCGGACTACGCTGGGATTCTGGCCAGGGAGCTGGGCGACCGGATCAGGGTATGGGCGCCCTTCAACATGCCGTGGGCTTTTACCTACTACGGCTACGGAATCGGGATTCACCCTCCGAACCGGACAAGATTCAGCGACTTTCTCAAGGCGCTGCACACGGTAAGCCTGGCGCAGGGCGAGAGCTTCAGGGCCATCAAAGCGGCTTCGTCGAAGGCTGCGGTGGGGTCGGCGTACAGCATGGCTCCGGGATATCCGAAGACGAATAGCGAAGCCGACGTGGCCGCGACGGCGCGCTATCACGCCATGAACAATACGTTCTTCCTGCATGCGGCGCTGAAGGGCGAGTATCCGAAGGCTTTTGTGGGCGAGCCGCCGTATGAGCAGATGGGTGTGAAGGCCGGCGACGACAAAGTCATGCGTGCGCCCCTCGATTGGGTGGGGTTCCACTATTACACGCGACGGGTCGTCTCCGATGCGGGCGGGACGAAAGGCGCCAGCCTGCACTACGGAACGGAGATCGAGGCCGACACGGGCGACACGAACGGACGCGACCCGTATACGCGCTTCCACGCGGTGATGCCTACAGAGGGCGCGTTGACGCATGCGGGGCTGGAGATTTGGCCGCTCGGGATCTATGACCTGGTGACCCAGATCTCGCGGGAGTATGACCATCCTGTAATCGAGATAACCGAGTGCGGCTGCTGCTACATGGACACGCCGTATGACAAGGAAGGCGGACGTGTTCCCGATGACCGCCGCACAGCGTTCTTCAAGGGAATTCTGGCCGAGTTGGCGCGGGCCATTGCGGACGGAGCCAGGGTGCGCGCCTTCCACGCCTGGAGCCTGATGGATAACTTCGAGTGGACGGATGGTTACAGCCAGCGCTATGGGCTCACCTACGTCGATTTCCGCGATCAGAAGCGGACGGTGAAGGATTCAGGGCTGTGGTATGGCCGCGTGTCGGCCTCGAACCGGCTGGTCGGGTGAGATGCAGGCTCGCTAGTTTTGCTTGAAGCTCGGGGACCCCTGCAAATTCGCGCACCACGCCCCCGATGTCGTTACCTCCCCATTTGCAGGAGCCGTCTGCCGACCAGGAAGGACCAGGTCATCATCGCGAGCCCGCCTCCGGCCGCGACAATCATTCCCGCGCCCTGAGGCGGCATGAAGGCGACTTCAAGGACCATCATCAACACGCCGGCCAACATTCCTGCGCAAGCCGTAATTTTCCCGAAGACCTCGCTCCTGAACATGACGGCGGAGATGAAAAAGAAAGAGAATTCAATCAGCAGAATGCCGGACCTGCTCTCTCCTTCCGCCAGCAGGGCTTGGCCGGCGGCAGCCAGGAGAGCGCGGTCTGCATCCCTCGAGCTGGCCGCATATTGGTGAGCGAGAGAGAGCATGGGGAAGGCCCGGCTGCTCGCGAGATAGACGGCGGTGCCCAGGAAAAAGACAATCGAGGCCAGCGCGGCAAAGGCTGCGCCTTCTCGCCGCAGCAGGTGAGCGATTGCCAGGATGGTGGGGATGAAAAGGGCGGCTCCAACGATATTCAGCAGGCCCAGGCTGCGAAGTCCAAGGAACCAATGATTCTGAAAGAGAGCAAACCAGTCCGACACCGTGACTGTATGCACGAGAATCTGTTGGACACCGGGGAATAGACCAATGACGATTTCTGCCGGCGCGGCAAGGAGCGAAATCAGCGCGGTGACTCCTCCGAGCTTGTAAAGAGTCTTCCAGGAGGGATCGACGGGTGCGGGAATTTCAAGCCGATTCAGATTCGATGGAGATGCGTGCAAGGAAATCTCCTTTCCCAACGGCGGCTCGCCCCAATTCTATAGCTCTGAAGGGGTAAGGCCGGGTTAAGGCACCAATCCCTTTAAAGGCGAGAGAGAAAAATGGCACTGGCCGAATGGAAGCGCGCGGTGTCGCCTTGCGTTCGGACCTATAATAAAGAATGGCCGGATGCGCCCTGAGCTTCCCTGAGGAGACAGGAGCGCTGCCGGACAACTTCATCCCGGTGTCTTCCCTTTGAATATAGCCAACGAAGCAATCGTCATCCGCGGGGCGCGGACCCATAACCTGAAGAACATCTCCTGCGAGATTCCCCATGGGAAGCTGACGGTAGTCAGCGGTGTGTCGGGGTCGGGAAAGTCGTCGCTGGCCTTCGATACCATCTACGCCGAAGGACAGCGGAGGTATGTAGAGTCGCTGTCGTCGTATGCGCGGCAGTTTCTGGAGCGGATCGAAAAGCCCGATGTCGACTTGATCGACGGGCTGGCTCCGGCGATTGCCATCAAGCAGAAGAACTCAACGCGAAACCCGCGATCGACAGTGGCTACGGCCACAGAGATCTACGACTATCTCCGCCTCCTGTATGCGCGCTCGGGAACGGTGCACTGCGTCTATTGCGACGGGCTGGTGAAGCGCGACTCGATGGACGAGATTGCCGAGGCGGTGCTGGCGCTGGGTGAGGGAACGCGGCTGCAGGCGCTGTTTCCGGTGGGGATGGCTACTCCTGAAGCGGCTCCGGACGCAAAGCCGGGACAAAAGCCTGCCAAGCCGGCGGGACGGGTTGCAAAATCAGCGGCGAAGACGGCGGGCAAGCGTATAGCGAACGGAGGGGATTCCCCACACACCGAGACGCTGAAGGCGCGGCTGACGGAGCTGCGGGGAGGCGGCTTCAACCGGCTCTATCAACAGGGAAGGATTGTCGAGTTCTCCACCCCGGAATCGCTGCTGGAACTGGATTTCACACTGCCGGTGTTTGTCCTTTTGGACCGCATCGTCGTCGGTCCCGAAAACAGAGCGCGCATCGTGGATGCAGCGGAGATCGCCTACCGCGAGGGTGGTGAGGTGATTTTCGAGGAGGTTCCGCGCGAGGAGACGGCTGATCGCCCGCGGCACCGGTTTTCGGGCGCGTACGAGTGCAAGAGCTGCCACCGGCCTGGCAAGGAGCCCGAGCCGAGGTTGTTCAGCTTCAACAATCCCTTCGGAGCCTGTCCGCGTTGCCAGGGGTTTGGGAATACGGTCGATTTCGATCTCAATCTGATCATCCCCGACAAGGGACTGACGCTGGCCGATGGGGCCATCGATCCATGGAACCGGCCCAAGTACAGGCCGTGGTTCACCGAGCTGCGGAAGCAGGCTCCTGCATTGGGCATTCCGCTCGATGTGCCCTGGCGCGATCTGCCTGAGGAGGCGCGGGAGATCGTTCTGCGCGGCAAGGGCAGTTTTGAGGGTGTCTTCGGATTCTTTGCGCAGATGGAGCGCAAGAAGTACAAGCTGCACGTTCGGGTCATGCTGAGCAAATATCGCGGCTATGCGGAGTGTCCGGATTGCCGTGGCCAGCGCTTGCGAGCCGAAGCCCGCTCGGTGCGCATCAATGGCAAGAACATCTGTCAGGCGACGGCTCTGACCATCGCCCGGGCGAAGGAGTTTTTTGAGGCGCTGAAGCTGACGCCGATGCAGGAGGAGATTGCCGGGCCGATTCTCGAAGAGGTGCGCGCGCGGCTGAGTTTTCTGGACGCGGTTGGCCTGGAATACCTGACGCTCGATCGTTTGGCTTCGACGCTATCCGGCGGCGAGGCGCAGCGGATTCAACTGGCGACCTCTCTGGGCTCGCGCCTCGTAGGCGCGCTCTATGTGCTGGACGAGCCGTCGATCGGGCTGCATACGCGTGATACGGCGCGGCTGATTCGCATTTTGGAAGAGCTCAGGGATCTGGGCAACACGATCGTGGTTGTGGAGCACGATGCGGACGTGCTGCGCGCGGCCGACCACTTGCTCGATCTGGGGCCGGGCGCGGGCGAGTTTGGCGGCAAGCTGCTGGCCGAGGGTGTGCTCGCGGAGATTGAGGCCAATCCGCACTCGCTTACCGGGCGATATCTTTCCGGGCAGATCTCCATTCCCGTGCCGACGCGGAGACGCGAGCCGGGGCGCGAAAAGCTGGTGCTGCGCGGGGCCGAAGCCAACAACCTGCATGGGCTGAATGTGGAGATTCCGCTGGGAATGCTGGTGGCCATCACCGGTGTTTCGGGTTCCGGGAAGTCCACGCTCGTGCACCAGGTGCTGTATCGTGCGGTGGCACAGGCGCTGGGGCAGAGCGATGGGGCCGATCCTTCCGGAGTGTTTCGGAGCCTCACAGGCGTGGAACGCCTCAACGATGTAGTGCTTGTGGATCAGACCCCGATCGGCCGCACGCCGCGCTCGAATCCAATTACTTACATTAAGGGGTTCGATCTGGTGAGGGAGTTGTTTGCATCGCAACCGGAGGCCAAGCGGCTTTCGCTGACGCCCGGGCATTTTTCATTCAACGTGCCGGGCGGACGCTGCAACACCTGTGAAGGCGACGGAACGGTCACAGTGGAGATGCAGTTCCTGGCCGATGTGGAACTGCCATGCGAGGACTGCAACGGCACGCGCTACCAGGCAAAGATCCTCGACGTGCACTACAAGGGCAAAAACATTCACGAAGTGCTGCAGATGACGGTCAAGGAAGCGCTGCGCTTCTTTGCCGGGCAGACAAAGCTCCTGGAAAAGCTCGCGGTGCTGGATGAGATCGGCCTCGGTTATCTGCGCCTGGGCCAGTCGGCGACAACACTCTCCGGCGGCGAAGCGCAGAGGGTGAAGCTGGCGGCGCATCTGGCGCAGGTGCGGGCAGCGAACGCGACCGCCAAGCCCTCACAGGCCAGTCGCGTGCTCTACATTCTGGACGAGCCGACGACGGGGCTGCACTTTGACGATGTTTCGAAGCTCCTGACGGCGTTTCGCAAGCTCATCGACGGAGGCGGATCGCTGATTGTGATCGAGCACAATCTGGACGTAATCAAGTGCGCCGACTGGGTCATTGACATGGGCCCCGAGGGCGGCGAAGGCGGCGGAAGGATTGTTGCCGAGGGCACGCCGGAAGAAGTGGCGGGAAATCTGCTTTCGCATACCGGGAAATGGCTGGGGCGGGTACTGTAGAGGTTTCTTGGGAGATCATTGGACGACGAACTGATCCTTGGACAATTCACGAGTCGAGAAGCACCACCCCTCACCATGCAGCCAGCAGGTTTCCTCCTTCTCATGCGGATCGCAGCGCAGCGATTTTACGGCCGCGCCTTCATCGCGGCTCAGCGCTTCAGATAATCGTTTGCTGACTGCGGGGTCGCGCGCTCCGCTGAATGGGATGAATTGTGCGCCGTATGTAAGACGCGCTTCAAACCTCTCTTCACCCCTGCGGATCAGGTGAGCCATCGCTCCCGGTCCCTTGTCCGGAGTTAACGGGAACAGCACCTTTCCGCCGGGCTTGAGAGCCGCAAGCCAGGCCGCCAGCGGATGCGTCGCGCCTGCGCTTACGACGATCCCATCAACAGGCTCAAACGGGCCGCTGGATCCGTCACCATGGACCACCGTGACCTCGGGCCAGGGGGCAAGCGCGATGCGCGCTCTTTCCGCGACGTCCTGGTCTATCTCGACGGCAGTAATTTGTCCTTCCGGACCGACAACCTCGGCTAGGATCGCCGTGTAGTAGCCCGTGCCGCAACCCAGATGCAGTAGGTGGTCGTTGCGGCGGAGTTGAAGCCGGTCGAGGAATAGAGCCCAAAGGCTGGGCTGGCCGTTATTGATGCCCTTGGCCTCGTCGAGCGCGATCAGTACGTTGCGGTAGAGCTGCCTCGGATCCGCGTCTTCGGTCGTCCAGTGGCCACCTAACCCGACAATCCGCCAGGGGCCCGGCCCAACGAACCGCTCGCGCGGCACCGTCGCGAACGCGTCAAACAAAGCCTGGGAGGAGAAGTGCGTCAGGAAGCGTAGTTCCTCGGCATAGGCTTCTCGCGCGGCTTCGACCGTCCCGATCATTGAGGGCTCCGTTCGATTGGATGAGCACCTTCTGTCCTGAGCATACAGGCGCGGCAACGTCTGATCTGTGATGTACACGTGATCTGTGGCTCAGTGCGATATGAGGGCCATTTGCCATCTGGGCTGTGGATTGGATAGAAAGGGTGCGACGATTACTGGCAGACTTGGCTGCGCCGAAGGATGAAGATCGTCTCCTGCACCTCTGATGAAGCGTTTGCCGGCGTGGCGACAGGACGTGAGAAAGGGCGTGGACAGATTGGGCATTTCCGTTGGTTCAATGGGAAGTGAGGGAAGGCAACTGCACGATGAGCAACTGGAAGCTCCGCTGATTCCGCATGGGCGGCTGGTCCCGTTCATGGTTGTGACGCCGCTGTTCTTTTTGTGGGCGATACCGAATAACCTAACCGACTTTCTCATCCGGCAATTCATGAAGTCGTTCGAGATCAACCGCTCGGGCGCGGCGCAACTGCAGATCGGGATCTTCGTGGGGTACTTCCTCATGGCCATCCCGGCAGGCCAGATCATGCGCTACTTCGGGTACAAAGCCGGGCTGGTCACGGGGCTCATTCTGATGGGCAGCGGTTGCTGGCTCTTCTGGCCCGCCGCGCACGCAGACATGTATCCGTTCTTCGTTGCGGCGCAGTTTGTCATCGGCTGCGGGCTGTCGTTTCTCGAAACGGGCGCAAACTCCTTCATTGCCCAACTGGGCCCAACAGCGTCCAGCGAGCGCCGCCTGAACCTTTCGCAGGCCTTCAATCCGTTGGGGTCGATTACGGCCGGACTGGTGGGCACCGTGTTCATCTTCTCCGGCGTGGAATTCAGCGGCGCGGAGACGGCGGCGAAACGGGCCGCGGGCACCATGCAGGCGTATCTTCACTCGGAGACTTTGCGCGTGGTTCCCACATACCTTGCCCTGGGCTCGGTGGCGCTGCTGTGGGCACTGATGGTGTTGATGACGAAGTTTCCCGATGCGGCAAGGGAAGATGTTTCCCGCGAAGATGCCGGCCCGGCCAGGCACGTCCGGCTCATGCAGCGGCATTTTGTGCTGGCAGTGCTGGCGCAATTCCTTTATGTCGGCGCGCAGGTCGGGACGTGGAGTTACTTCATCCTCTACGTGAGGTCGGCCACCGGCGTGGGAGACAAGGCCGCGGGCTACATGCTTACCGGGACCCTCGCAGCATTTGCGGTGGGCCGGTTCAGCTCGGCGTGGCTGATGAAGCACTTCCATGCGCGGACGATGCTGGGGGTTTATTCCGTTGTCAACGTGGTGTTGGGGCTGGTCGCAGTCATACGCCCGGGATGGGTGGGCGCAATGTGCCTGCTCACGACGAGCCTGTTTATGTCGATCATGTTCCCGAC
>CAYUJM010000078.1:0-19595 GCA_964445025.1 uncultured Occallatibacter sp.
TGCCAGCTCGTCCGGCGCCGTATGCCTCATATCCGGTTCTTGTTCATCGGCTCGCATCTTTGCTCCACGCTTCCTTCAGACCCCACCTCGCGATGACGCCCTTGCGCTTCGCTATCACTTCTCCTCCATCAGGATGTGAAGGGGACTTACACCCCAAAGCTGTCAATCATGCACGGCGTACACGGAAAAGGCCGCCCATGCTGGACGGCCTTGAGAATTTCAAGAAGTAGTCTGTGGCCTATTGCGGCGGCGCTGCCGGAACGCTGGCCCCGGGAGCTGCAGGAGGCTTGGGCTTTGGTGCGTCCTGCTTCTTGGACGGCGCCAGAATCGCGTGCAGGATGGTGCCTTCCATACGCGGCATGAACTCCACAATCCCCGCCTCGCCAATGTCCTGGATGAGCCGGTTGATGATGGCATAACCGAGTTCGCGATGGGCCATCTGCCGGCCGCGGAAACGCAGGCTGGCCTTTACCTTGTCGCCGTCGTTGAGGAACCGGACCGCCTGGTTCTTCTTGGTCTGGTAGTCGTGCTCATCCACGGTAACGGAGAACTTGACCTCCTTGACCGTGATCACCTTCTGCTTCTTGCGCGCCGCGCGTTCGCTCTTTTCCTTCTCGTAGAGGTAGCGGCCGTAGTCCTGGATGCGGCAGACGGGCGGTACCGCGTTGGGCGAAACCTCTACCAGGTCGAGCCCGCGCTCGCGGGCGATCCTCAACGCCTCAAAGGGCGGAAGAATGCCTAATTGTTCGCCGTTTTCGTCGATGACGCGGATCTCGCGCGCGCGAATTCGATCGTTGATGCGGATAAAGGACTTTGCTGAACGTTTGTCGAGTGCGATGGTGCTCCTCCAAGAGTCGCCGCAACCCGCCTCCGGGGTGATCCGGAGTCGCCGCGGGTACACGAGCGCACACTGAGTATAGCATTGGCCCGGCGCTGATGAACGAGTGGGTTACGGCGGAGACATCCCCTTCAAGGCGGTGTGGGAAGCCGGTTCAACTCGATCGCGAAAGCTCCTCAAGGATGCGGTCAAGGACCCAGCCAGTCAGCGAATGCGATCTTCGCCAGTGCTAGAGTATATATAGGTAGACAAATAGGGAGATAGGTACCATGCCTCTCAGCATCAAGGCGCCGGAAGCCGACCGGCTCGCACGCCAACTCACTGCCGTTACAGGAGAGACCATTACGGACGCGGTAATCGTAGCCATGCGCGAGCGGTTGGCGCGGGAAGAACGGAAGCAGGAGAGCAAGCGTCAACTGATCGACGACTTGATGGCTATCGCGAAGCATTGCGCGTCTCTGCCCGTCCTCGACAATCGCACCGAGGATGAAATCATGGGTTGGGACGAGAACGGTCTCCCCTCATGATTGTCGATTCGTCGGCCCTTATTGCCATCTTGCTGAACGAGCCTGAGGCACTCCGCCTGACAACGGCCATTGCGGAAAGCGCAATTTGCCGGCTGCCGGCCTCATGCCTTCTTGAGGCTTCGATGCTCATCCTTGGACGAAGAAATGAGGATGGCATCCGCGATCTCGACCTCTATGTGGCGCGAAGCAAAATGGAGATCGCTGCATTTACCGAATTTCAGGCTGGCCTGGCCCGTGATGCCTTCAGACGCTACGGCAAGGGCCGTCATCCTGCGCGGCTGAACTTCTGCGATTGCGTGGCCTATGCTCTGGCCAAGGAAACGGGCGAAGAGCTTCTCTGCAAAGGAACCGATTTCGCTCAAACGGACATTGTCATCGCGCGGTACTGAGTTGGATCACCAGTGACTGCTTCAGCCACCAGGGTCCCATCCGTATTCAAACCGCTCACTCGCACGCGGACCAGCCGATTGACGGCCAGCCGTCCCTCCAACTCCAAGGGCAGAAAGTTCTCGGTCAGCGCCGCGGTGCGCCCTGCCGTTGCCAGTTCCGGCGGCGTGTGCAGTGTGATTGCCTCCACTTCGCTGCCGACGAAGCGCTTCCGGTGCGCGCGGCTTTTTTCGCCCGCCAGGACCCTCAAGACCGCCATTCGCTCCTCGACTGCGCGAGCGGGAACCGGGCGCTCGGCATGCAGCGCCCAGCCGCGCGTTCCAGGCCGCGGTGAAAACGGAAACAGGTGCAGATATCCGAAGGGCAGCTTGCGCACCAATTCCAGCGTCTCCTCAAACTCAGCGTCCGTCTCACCGGGGAAGCCCACCATGACGTCCGCGCCCAGCGTCAGTTCGGGTCCCACCGCCTCGACAAGCACACGGACTTTTTCCTCGTAATGCCATGGCCGGTAGCGCCGGTGCATACGCCGCAGAACCGCGTCGGAGCCCGACTGCAGCGGCAAGTGTGCGTGGCGGGCCAGCCTGCCGCCGGCGAATTCCCGCATCAGGCCAATCAGTTCTGCATCCCAGTCCATTGGCTCAATCGAACTGAGCCGCAGGCGCGGCAGAGCCGTCTGATCGAAGATTTTCCGCACCAGCCCGGCGAAGGTCCAACGCGTCCGATCTTCCGCTGATCCTCCGCGCCCCATCCTTGCGGCGTCTCTCTGTCGCGAGGGTGAGAGATCGCGGACCTCGCTGCTGAGCGCTTCTCGATCTGAACCGCTTAAATCCCGTCCCCAGCGCCCGAGGTTGATTCCCGAAACCACAAGTTCGTTGCCGCCGGCCGCGACAAAGCCTTCCACCTGCTTGAGCACCGCGGCGGCGGGCAGGCTGCGCGACGAGCCGCGCGTCTGCGGAATTACGCAAAACGTGCAGCGGTTCCCGCACCCCTCCTGAATCTTGAGGTTCGGCCGCGTCTGCGCGCCGGGAACGATCTGCGCTTCTTCAAGGAACGAGTGCGCAAAGCGGTCGTCCGCCCATATTGGCGCTGCCTGATTGCCGTCTATTCGGAGCAAAATCGACTGGACACTCACCAACCCTGGCAGCGAGCCAGACCCGGCTGGGAGTTGAATGTCAGAAACACGGGGAGAAGCGGAGATTGCGGCACGACTGAATTCGTGTCCTGATCCTGATACAGGACCCTGGGGCGTCTGCCTTGGATCGGTTCTTTCGGTGGACCGTTGGGCCAGCCCCAAAGCGATCTGCGGAGCGAGCGCCTTGTGGCTATTGCCCACCACCGCGGCCACGCCTTTGATCCCGGCAAGTTCCTCCGGCGCACGTTGCGCGTAACAGCCGGTGACCAGAATCCGCGCCTCGGGATTCACGCGGTGCGCGCGGCGGATATACGCTCGCGCTGCCCGATCGGCCTCCGCGGTCACGCTGCAGGTATTCACGATGACGACATCGGCATCCGAGGGCTGCTGCTCGGCGAGTCCCGCGGCACACAGACGGTCGCTCACGGCCTCGCCATCGGCGCGCGCCGCCCTGCAACCGAAGTTCTCAACGTGAAATCCCGGCATGGTTCCAGTTTAGAGCGGAGCCGGCGGGATTGAAGGCAACCTGTAACATAAAGCAAATGGACTTCAGTCTCGCATTCAGTGGGTCGGTTGCCGGCCACTTCTTGCTGGCGGCACTCGTTTTGATTTCAATCAAGCTCATCTCCGCAGTTGTGCAGGTTGCGCTGATGCGCGGGGACTACAGAAATTCGCCCAAAACCGCATTCTTTCGGACGGTCTACTTTACCGGAAAAATCACTCCGTTTCTGGCGCTGGCCTGCGTCGCGATTACTGCGATTCTCCAGCACAATCGAATTGGAGGCTGGTTTTACGGCGCTTCAGCCGTGCTGATTGCCTTGTTGGCAATGTACGTGATTCAACTCCGGAAACGGGGCCGGTTTTTCGGAGTACTCGATTTCGTTACCAGGAAGCGGAAGTAAGCGCCGACCATTCCGCTGCCCGGCTTTTGGCCTGGTTCTCATGACTGCTTCCGGAGACAGTTGAGATTGTGGAATCAGGATGCTGGTTGATCGGCGCACCGAATTGCGGCCTGAGAAAACCAGCCCTCCGATATACTTGGAACAGGCCGTCTTTCCTGGACTCTCCGCCTCTGACCGCATGTCCTCAAATCCAACAGTCAACATCATCGGCCCGCAGACCGCTGTCTCAAACGGCGCGACGCGGAACATCCTGGGCTACGTCTACTTCACATTTGTCTGCTATCTCTCCATTGGCTTGCCGCTCGCCGTTCTGCCGGCGTTTGTGCACCTGCGCATGGGCATGCACGCCGCTTTGGCCGGCCTGGTCATCAGCATCCAGTACATTGCCACTTTTTTGAGCCGTCCCTGGGCGGGGCGCATCTCCGATCATTACGGGGCCAAAATATCCGTGCTCTGGGGCATGGTCGCGTGTACGCTCAGCGGACTGCTGCTGCTGGTTGCCGTGGCTCTCCACTTCAGCCCCGCGCTCACCTTTGGCGCGCTGATCGCGAGCCGCCTGGCGCTGGGCGTGGGTGAGAGCCTGGGGTCGACCGGCTCCACTTTGTGGGGCATCACCAGCGCCGGACAGCAGCACACTGCCAAAGTCATCTCCTTCAATGGCGTGGCCACCTATGGCGGACTGGCGCTGGGGGCGCCGCTGGGCGTGATCCTCGATCAGCGCTGGGGACTGGCCTCGCTGGGCTGGCTCACCACTCTGGTCTGCGGAGTCAGCTTCATTTTGGCCCTGCGCAAGAGCCCCGTCCCTGTTGTGCCCGGCGAGCATCTGCCCTTTCGCGACGTGCTGGGCCGCATTGCCCCGCACGGCATGGCGCTGGCGCTGGGCGGAATCGGCTACAGCGTGCTGGCCACGTTTGTCACGCTCTACTACATCAGCCGCCACTGGGATCCCAACGCCGCAGCGCTTTGCCTCACTGCCTTTGGCGTGGCATTCATCGCCGCGCGCCTGCTGTTCATCCACGCCATCAACCGGTATGGCGGATTCAGGGTGAGCATCGTCTGCATGTCCGTCGAGTCGGTGGGCGTGTTGCTGCTGTGGAGCGCCGCATCGCCCTGGATGGCGTCTTGTGGAGCGGCGCTCACCGGCTTCGGCTTCTCGCTGGTATTCCCCGCGCTGGGCGTGGAAGCCGTGAAGCGCGTGCCCATGCACAACCGCGGAACTGCACTGGGGGTTTTCACCGGCTTTTCCGACGTCTCATTTTTCCTGGTCGGCCCCATTGCCGGAACGGTCATCGGCGCCTGGGGCTACCGAAGCGTATTCCTCTTCGCATTGGCCAGCGTGCTCACGTCGCTGGGAATCGTGCTGGTGCTGCGGCAGATGCAGAGAGACTGACCGCTTCCCGTAATCCACCCATTCGGCAATCGCGCCGATGCTTCTTTTCAACCCCCGATGACATACTTTAGAGAATTGCTTTGATCACTCCGCCGTCCACGCGCAAGGCGGCCCCATTGGTGGCCGATGCAAGCTCGGAGGCCACATAGGTGACCATGGCTGCGACTTCATCCACGGTGGCAAAGCGCTTGAGCAGGGACGAGGGTCGCGCCTTCTCAAAGAATTCCCTCTCGACTTCGTCCTTCGACTTGTTCTGCTGATTGGCCAGCGCCTGGACGAACCCAACCACGCCTTCTGACGCCGTGGGCCCGGCCAGAATGCTGTTCACCGTCACGCCGGTGCCGGGAACCGACTCCGCAATGCCGCGCGCAATGGCCACCTGCGCGGTCTTGGTCATGCCGTAGTGCACCATCTCAGCAGGAATCTGCACGGCCGATTCGCTCGATATGAAGAGAATGCGTCCCCAATTCTTCTTGAGCATCCCGGCCAGGTAGTGCCGCGCCAGGCGCACGCCGCTCATGACGTTGATTTCGAAGAACCGGTACCAGTCGGCATCGGGAATCTCCAGGAACGGTTTGGGCTCGAAGATTCCCACATTGTTTACCAGCACATCGACCGCGGGCAGCTTCGCGATCACCGTCTCGGCGCCGGCCGCGGAAGAGAAGTCCGACACAATGCCGTCGACCTTTGCCGCCGGAGCGTGCTTGCGGATGGCCGCAATCGCCTCATTCACGCGCTGCTGCGTGCGCCCATTCACATACACATGCGCGCCTTCGGCTGCGAGCTGTTGCGCGATTGCAAATCCAATTCCTGCCGTCGATCCGGTTACCAGTGCAACTCTATCTGCGAGCTTCAGGTCCAAAGCATCCTCCGGAAAACTTATTCGCTCTTATGATTCAGAGACCGTCCTTGTGGATTCATTCGGAGGCATTTCATGTGCGGATAAAGAATGGACCAAAGGCCCCGTGATATACACTCCGCATCAGGTCGTCTCCATCTCAAAAAACATCATGAATTCAGTGATTGAAGTCTCGGGCGTGCGCAAGGCTTACGGCAAAACCGTGGCTGTCGAAGAGGCGTCGTTCGATGTGAAGCAAGGGGAGATCTTTGGACTGATCGGGCCCAACGGAGCGGGAAAGACCACCACGATGGAATGCATCGAAGGGCTGCGCAAGCCCGACCGCGGCTCTATCGCTGTGCTCGGTCTCGATCCTTTTCGACAGGTGTATAAGCTGCAGGACCACATCGGAGTTCAGTTGCAGCAGGCGCAGTTGCAGAAGCGGATCAAGGTGTGGGAAGCCGTGGATCTTTGGGCGTCGCTTTATGGAAAGAAAGCGATCGATGGAACACGGCTGCTGGAACAGCTTGGCCTGACCGAGAAGCGCGGCGCGTGGTTCATGAACCTTTCCGGAGGCCAGAAACAGCGGTTATTTATTGCACTGGCGCTGATCAACGACCCGGAGGTGGTCTTTCTCGACGAACTGACGACCGGGCTCGATCCGCAGTCGCGGCACGCAATCTGGGGCCTGGTGCGCGGAATCCGCGAGCGGGACAAGACCGTGTTTTTGACCACCCACCTGATGGAAGAGGCAGAACGGTTGTGCGATCGGGTGGCCATCATGGAACACGGGCGGATCATCGACATCGGCACACCGGAGAGCCTTGTCCGCCGGCACTGCCCGGAGCGCACCGTCGTTCTGGACACAGACAATCCAGCCGCTGCAGAGCATTTTCAGACGATCCCTGGAGTCGCGTCGGTGACCTGCACAGACATGCGATTCACCATTCGCGGCAAGGGCGACGACCTGGTCACCGAGGTGATTCACTGTCTATCAGAGAATCAGATCCGGGTTACGGATTTTCGTACCATTCTTCCCAACCTTGAGGACGTTTTTCTCAAGCTGACGGGCCGCTCCATTCGCGAATGAGGACGAGACGATGATGCTGCGCGGGTTGCTGAAACTGACGTGGATCGAGATCAAAGTCTTCATGCGCGAACCGCTCGGCGCGTTCGGCACCATCGGCGTTCCGGTTCTGCTGTATGTTGTGCTGGGCCGCATCGTCAGCACCAGACCGGCGTCGCATTCTTTCTCTGCCGCCGGTTTTTCCGCGGTTCATCTTCCGGTTCTGGTGGCGTTGTTGATCTCGGTCAGTACGGTGCTCTCGCTGGTCACCATTATCTCCATCTATCGCGAGGGAGGGATCCTGAAGCGGCTTCGCGCTACGCCGCTGCGCCCGCAGACCATCCTTGCCGCCCACGTGATCGTCAAGCTGCTGCTCACGGCTGCGACTCTGGCGCTGATGTTCCTTGCCGGCCAACGCTACTTCCCGGCCGGCGCGCACGTGCCATGGTTCTCATTCACCATTGCACTGCTCATCAGCACGTGGAGCATTCTCTCAATTGGCTTTCTCATCGCCAGCATCGTTCCCACGGCCCGCTTTGCACAGCCTATCGGCGCCTTCGCTCTCTACCCCATGTTCGCCTTTTCAGGACTTTTCGTGCCGATCGCCATGCTGCCGCCGGTGCTGCGCGGCGTGGCCCGGGTGCTTCCGCTTACCTATGCCGTCAGCCTGCTCGAGGGCATCTGGAACGGCGATAGTTGGCTGGCCCACCTGGGCGATGTGGCGGCACTGACGGTGCTGTTTCTGATTTTCACGGCGATCTCGGCGAGGGTGTTTCGCTGGGAGTGAAGAGGGCTCTCAGCGGTGGGCGGATGAGATTTTTCGATCAGACAGCCTAGGATCGCTGTGCCGGATCATTCGGAAGAAGCTCGGGGTGTGTCTCCCTAAGGCACGCGTCCACTTGCCCTTTCAAAGCGCTCAGATCCCGTATCGCCTGTGCAAGATCGCTGGGCGAGACGCCCCCAGCCAAGTCGTAACTTGTGGCATTTCTCTTTTGCGAGTGGATCCTAATCTTGCGTATCCATCGCGCCCGCGAATCCGCATCCTGCGTCGTGAGTGCATATTCCAGGCTTTCGATCACGCGCTGGTGGTGTCCCTGGCCGAGGGACACGCGATATCCGTTGGCGCCAAGAACGACATTGGCGAGCGTGAGAATGCCGTTGTATGCGGCCTGGAATCCGAGGTCATCGGAGATGCTCTCCACTTGCAAATCCGCAAGGGAGCGTTCCACGATGCTGAACAGGCCGGCAATCTCTCTGGGGGTGGATGGCTCAGCCTTGTACCAACCGGGCTCCGGATGACGGGATTGTTGGGTTGAGATTGCTGTCCACGCTGAGGTGCCTGCGTTATAAAAGCAGAACGGCCACCTGAGGGGCGGCCGTTCTGCTTGCAGCTTTGATGTGAGCCGAGACTACCGCTCGCTCTTCCAGTTGATCAGATCGCCAAGGGTGGTAGTTGAGCTGGAGACGGGAGCCTTGTGGCCGCCGCCATGGCTTTCGGCCTTGTAGTGCTCCACCTGGGCGCGGCTGGCTTCGTGACCGGAGACGGCGCGGAGACTGAGACCCACCTTCTTCTCTTCCACGTTGATCTTGATGATCTTGAAGTCGTGCTCCAGGCCGGTTTCGAGCTTGGAGTGGCCGCCGCCGGGCTCATCGCCTGCTTCGGAGATGTGGCACAGACCCTCAACTCCCTCCGCGATCTCGACGAAAGCTCCGAACTGCGCAGTGCGCAGGACCTTGCCGTGGACGATATCGCCGACGCGATGGGTGGCGAAGAAGCTCTCCCAGACATCGGGCTGGAGCTGCTTGATGCCCAGCGAGAGGCGGCGGTTCTGCGGCTCGACGCCGAGAACAACTGCCTTCACCTTTTCTCCCTTCTTCACAACTTCAGAAGGATGCTTGACGCGCTTGGTCCAGCTCAGGTTGGACACGTGCACCAGGCCGTCGATGCCGTCTTCGATCTCGATGAAGGCGCCAAAGTCGGTAAGGTTGCGGACGCGGCCCTCGACAACCGTACCGGCGGGATAGCGCTCGGTCAGGTTCTCCCAGGGGTTGTCCATCAGCTGCTTCATGCCCAGCGAGATGCGGCGGTCGGCCGGATTGACGCTGAGAACGACGGTCTCGACCTCGTCGCCGGGCTTGACCAGCTTGGAGGGGTGCTTGAGGCGCTTGGACCAGGTCATCTCGGAGAGGTGAACCAGGCCTTCAATGCCCTGCTCGAGCTCGACAAACGCGCCGTAATCGGTGACCGACAGAACGCGGCCCTTGACGTGCGCGCCGACCGGATAGCGTTCCGCGGCGTCGAGCCAGGGATCAGGGGTCAACTGCTTAAAGCCGAGCGAGACGCGCTGCTTGTCTTTGTCGAACTTGAGCACCTTTACCTGAATCTCATCGCCGACATTGACCAGGTCGCGCGGATGCGTCAGGCGGCCCCAGCTCATGTCAGTGATGTGGAGCAGGCCATCGATGCCGCCCAGGTCGACAAACGCGCCGTAGTCGGTCAGGTTTTTCACCGTGCCGGTGAGCACGGCGCCTTCGCCCAACTGCTCCAGCGTGGTGGAACGCTTGGCGTTCTGTTCCTCTTCCAGGATTTCCTTGCGGCTGACAACGACGTTGCCGCGCTTTTTGTTCAGCTTGATGACGCGAACCTCGATCTGGTGGCCGAGGTAGCCGTCCAGGTTGCGGACGGGGCGGATCTCAAGCTGTGAACCGGGCAGGAATGCCTTCAGGCCGATATCGACGGTGAGGCCGCCCTTGACGCGGCTGACCACAGTGCCAATGACCGGCGTCTTGTCGTTGGCTGCCTTCTCGATCACGTCCCACACGCGCATGCGCTGGGCCTTCTCGTAGCTGACCAGGTAGCCGCCTTCCGGCTCCTCGCGCTCGATGACAACGTCGATCACGTCGCCCGGATTAAACTTGACCGCACCGGTGTGATCCAGAACCTGCTCCAGAGGCACCAGCCCCTCGGACTTCAGGCCCACGTCTACAACCAGGTGCTTGTCGGTCTGCTTTATCACTGTGCCAGAGACAACCTTGTCTCCATAGGCCTCAACAGCAGCGGCCTCGGCGGCCTGCTCGCGCTCAAACGCGGCCAGGGCGGCAGAGAAGTCGTCCATCGACTCGAGTCCGTGCGCGTCGTGCGGCGGCTCGGCATGCGCAGTCTCGGACACAACGGGCGCGGCAACTTCCACAACTGCCTCAGCGGCTGGCGCAGCCTCCGCGGCGGCTTTCCCATGCGTAACAGGTTCAACAGGCGCGGCCTGGGCTACAGGCTCGGTTAGGGCATCGGCGTCCAGCGCGGTTGGTTCGACTGCTGCTGCAACTTCGGCGGTCTCGGTGTTGGACGTGGATTCACGCGACGGCTGGTCAATTCTCGGAAGAGATTCCAGCTCCGTCGCAGGGTCAAGGGTTGGGGTTTCCAATTCGGTGTTCAGGGTTATGCTCTCGGGTTCGGGATTGAGGACGTTTGCCATCACTGCTGCTCCGGAATTCCTTGCTCCCGCGACGAATAGTGAAAGCCGCTGGGAGTGGCTCCCGCGCCGGGCGATCCGGTAGCGCGGTTGCCTTGAGACCGCTTCCCTGCCATTGACCCTTGTGATCAGACCGGTGGGTTACCACGAGGGACAGTCCTACCAGCCGGCTGCGCTGGTCGATCGAGCGACTGGTCTCCTTGGGAAACACCCGGCAGGCAACGGCTTGCTGGAGGGCGGCCGCAGCTCACCGCGGGAATACGCGCAGTGAGCCACGCTTCCAAGTGTAGCAATCTCCGCTTTCCCGCGTCAATCCAACGGTTTGAGCCAGCGCCGCGAAACCCCGCATTGCAACTGGAAATTCACACACTCCGGCTCCCAGCAATGGACTTGCGTGCCGCCGCAGCACGCCCGGCCCGCGCGGCGTCTCGCGAAGTGGGAGCGATTGCCTTGCAGAGATTCGGCCTTCACCAGGCGGCCTCCGCCCACAATCCCCTCTATACTGTTTTGAACAGCGCAATCCACCACGGATTTTCACGAACTGTATGGACCACCTCTGGACTCCCTGGCGCTATGCCTACGTCACCACGACGGACGGCGCGCCGCGCCCCGGCGTTCCCTCGAGCCTGGAAGCGTGGCCCGGCGACCTGGGCTGCGTCTTCTGCAACCTGATTGCCTCCATCGACTATGCGATCTCCAAGGGAATGAGCGCGGAGCAAGCCGAAGCCGCAGGCGGACTTATTCTGCGGGGGAAGCACTGCTTCATTTGCCTCAACGCATATCCCTACACGTCGGGCCACGTCATGATCATGCCCTACGCCCACCTGGACCGGCTCGCCGCCCTGCCGACCGAGGCGGCGCACGAGCTGATGGACCTGTCGCAAAGAACCGAAGAAGCCTTGCAGCGGACCTACAATCCGCACGGCTTTAACTTCGGGATGAATCTGGGGCGCGCGGGCGGCGCGGGCGTTGCCGGGCACCTCCACCTGCACGCAATGCCGCGGTGGACGGGCGACACCAACTTCATGACTACCGTGGCGGAAACGCGCGTCCTGCCGGAAGATCTGGAGATCACGTGGAAGCGGATGCGGGAGGCGTTTGGGGAGGAGCGGGACTAGCCGCGCTGTTCGCGAGATAGCGGAGTTGCAGCCGGATCAGAGAAACGGATTCTGGATCCGGAGTGTGCCGATGCGCTGGCCGTGCTGCATATCTTCCGAGTAGAGGATGGAGCACTCGGCCTGCATAGCCGCGCAGACGATGAGCGAGTCATACCAGGAGATCTGATACCGGCTCTGCTGTGCGAGGGCCTCCGTGTAAAGCGCGGTCGAGGAGTGGACTCGCAGCATCGGACGGAAGACAGTCTCGAGGTAGTCATTGCAGTCGGCGAGGCTCATGGGACGCGCGAAGCGCCTGAGGGCGAGGTTGAAGAACTCCTGAACCACCTGATAGCTGACTACGCCCTTTTGCGTGGAAAGTGCACGGCGGATCAGTGTGGTGGCGAGCCGAGCCTTGGCTGGGTCGTCGACAGTGACCGAGTAGACAAAGAGGTTGGTGTCGAGAAAGAACCCATCCGCCATTTCAGCGCTCGTTCATCTCTTCGCGGGTGAAGCGGCGGCCAGCCTTGAGCGGGCCGAGGCGGCTCATGAGCTGGTCAAACTGCCTGACGTCGCCGGAACTGGCAGTGAACTGGCGGAGCCACTCGCGAAAGGCCTCGTTAAGCGTGGTGTGGCGCTGGCGGGCGACCAGGCGGGCGCGGTCAATGAGTTCGTCTTCGGCACTGAGGGTCACATTGCGCATACGAGAATAGTGTACACGAAAACAGTGCTAGCTGCGCGGCGAACATACGACCGGCTCGCAGCGTCCGGTCTCCCTTCGACGCTATTCTGTCCCCTCTCCCTGTTCAGCTTGTGCGGCTAAAGCCAGACTGGCTTCGTCTCTGTCTGCAGCGTCAAGCAGGTTGCGCGGAAGCGATTTGCTGGTGCGGATGCCCAGCTCCTTCAGCATTTCAGCCCGGCGAATGAGATTGCCGCGGCCTTCGCTCAGCTTCTTCATGGCACTGCTGTAACTCTGGTCGGCGCTGCGGAGGCTTTTGCCTACGGCTTCGAGGTCGCCCACGAAGTTGACGAACTTGTCGTAGAGTTCAGCGCCGCGATTCATGACGTCTTGCACGCTGCGGGCCTGGAGTTCCTGCTGCCAGAGCACATTCACGATGCGAATCACATAGAGCAGTGTGGTGGGGCCAACGAGCAAAATGCCCTGGCTGTAGGCATCGGCCCAGAGCTCAGGATCGCCTTGCAGCGCGAGCAGAAACGCGGGCTCCACGGGGACAAACATGACGACGAAATCGGGTGACTCAACGCCGGGAAGCTTGTGGTAGCCGGCCTTCGACAATCCCGAAATGTGGCCGCGGACGCTCGCAAGATGCAGCTTGAGGGCTGCCTTGCGCTCGTCTTCGGTAGGGGCGTTGGCGTAGTCGGCGTAGGCGGTGAGCGAGACCTTCGAGTCGATAATGAGGTTGCGTCCACCGGGCAGAAATACGATGACATCGGTGCGCGCGGTCTTCGATTTTTCGCCGTCTTCAGAGGCGAGACCGGTGAAACTCTGCTGGAAGCTGTATTGCTCGCCCTCGCGCAGTCCGGCCTTCTCCAGCAGGTCGCGGAGGATGAACTCGCCCCAGTCGCCCTGCGCCTTGGCAGAACCGCGCAGCGCCGTGGTCAGGTTGCGCGCTTCTTCGGCCAGCTGCATGTTCAGGCCGCCGAGGGCGCCGATGAGCGTCTCCAATTTGGTGACTCCGGTCTTGGAGTCGGTCTGTGCCTGCTCAACCTTCTCACGGAACTCCTTGATTTGGGTTTTGAGCGGGTCAAGAAGTGTTCCCAGTTCCCTCTGGCTGCCTTCCGCAAAAGACTTCGACTTCTCGTCGAGGATTTTTCCGGCAAGGGCCTCAAACTGGTCAGCCAGCGTCTTGCGGGCTGCCTCGAGCAGCGCCACTTTTTCCGCCAGGCTGGCGCGCTCGGCGTTCAATTCGGCCTGAAGGCCGCTGACCTGGGCAAGAGCCTGGGCCTCCGACGTCGATTTGGCGGCGAGATCGGCGCGGAGGCGGTCACGCTCGCCGGCCAGTTGTGCGGTGGCTTTTTCGCGCTCGGCGGCGAGCGACTCAAATCCGGCGCGTGCGGCAGACTCGTCCTGGGCCTTCTGCAGCTCAGCGCGGGCAGTTTTCGACTCGGTCGCCAGTTCCTGGACGCGCTGCTGCCACTCCGCCTTTTCAGTCTTTGCTGAAGCGCTGCGCAGCCAGAAACCTACGAGGATTCCAACAAGAGCCGCTGCAACCCCGCCAATCAATTCAAGGTTCAAAGTATTGACTCCTCGCTTCGCCTAATGTACGCCTTCAGCCTGTGCATTTCCTGCCTGCTCGGCTCGTTTTCTATTCCCTGTTCCCTATTCCCTGGTTCTTGCTTCTCCCCGCCTTTACACACCCTCATCCGCCCGGTAGACTTGGAGTTCGGGGCCATGCGCAGTTTTTTCTGCGCAGCGGTTGTGCTCCCCTGCCTTCACCGGGTATCGTAAGCAGGCGGAACGGGATTGAACTTCACCCGGAATGATTCCGAAGTCTTGAACAATATGAGGAGAACCACGCATGGCCGTTGAAGAGAAAGTCAAGCAGATCATCGTCGAGCAGTTGCAGGTGGACGAAGCCGAGGTTACGCCCGGCGCAAGCTTCCAGGAGGACCTGGGCGCGGATTCGCTCGACGTGGTCGAGCTGGTAATGCAGTTCGAAGAGGCCTTTGACCTGGAGATTCCCGACGAAGACGCGGAGAAGATCAAGACCGTCAAGGATGCAATCGACTACATCGAGAAGAACGCGAAAGGCAGCAAATAGCCGGTGAATCGAAGAGTCGTCATCACCGGCCTGGGGCTGGTGTGCGGTGTCGGCAACACCGCTCCCGAAGTCTGGCGGCAGCTCCTGGCCGGCGCCAGTGGCATGGCCCCCATCCAGGGCTTTGATACCACTGGGTTCTCCGTCACCTTTGCGGCCGAGGTAAAGAACTTCGACCCGCTGAACTTTGTGGACAAAAAAGAAGCCCGCAAGATGGGGCGCTTTACTCACTACGCCTTTGCCGCTACCCAGGAAGCCATCGCCCAGTCAGGACTCGAAATTACTCCGGAAAATGGAGACCGGGTGGGCGTGTTTATCGGCTCCGGGATTGGCGGGTTTGAGGTCATTGAGCGCGAGCACGCCAACCTGCTGGGCGGCGGGCCGCGCAAGATTTCGCCTTTCTTTATTCCCGCCGCGATCGTGAACATGGCGGCGGGGCATATCAGCATCCGCTACGGCGCCAAAGGGCCCATTTCGGCCACGGCCACTGCGTGCGCAACCAGTGCCAATTCCATTGGCGACGCCGTACGCATGATCGCGCACGGCGACGCCGACGCAATGATCGCCGGCGGAGCCGAGGCTGCGGTCACGCCGCTTTCAGTGGGTGGTTTTGCCGCCATGCGCGCTCTTTCTCAGCGCAATGACGAGCCGACCAAGGCCAGCCGCCCTTTCGACAAGGACCGCGACGGCTTTGTCATCGGCGAGGGCGCGGGGATCGTGATTCTTGAAGAACTGGGATTCGCCAAGGCACGCGGAGCAAAGATTCTGGCCGAGGTGATCGGCTACGGCATGAGCGCCGACGCCTATCACATGACGGGCATTGCACCCGAGGGCCAGGGCGCTCAGCGCAGCATGCGGGCGGCTCTGAAGGACGCCGGTATTGCGCCGGAGGAAGTGGGCTATGTGAACGCCCACGCCACTTCAACCCCGGCCGGCGACGGCAACGAGTCGCGGGCAATTGAGCTGGTCTTTGGCGAACACGCGCTGAGCCACAAGCTCAAGGTCTCGGGCACCAAGTCCATGACCGGCCACCTGCTGGGCGGCGCCGGAGGCCTCGAAGCAGGCATCTCCGTGCTGGCGCTGGTGAACCAGAAGCTTCCGCCCACCATCAACCTGGACAACCCCGACCCCGAGTGCCGTCTGGATTATGTCCCCAACAAGGCCATCGATCACGTCTTCGACGTGGCGCTGTCGAATTCCTTTGGGTTCGGCGGCATCAATGCTACGCTGATCATGCGGCGGTGGACGGAGTAAGAGCAACTGATCGCCTGTAGCTTTCAGCTGTCGGCTTTTTACCTGCTGCATACGAAGCTTGGGTGGCTTGTTTCAGGGAATACGAGCCTGGTGGAGATAAGAACAGCGCGAACCCCGATGAGGCTTCGCGCTGTTCTTGTCTTCACCAAAAGCGAACTTAACCCATCGCGGCTGCCCAGCCCACGCCGATCAGCACAAGAAGCACCCACCAGCCAAAGACCGCAATATATCCTGAACTGCGCTTCACGCCGGCCACGATCGCGATTCCCATACCCATTAGAAACAGACTCCAGATGGTGATGACGTCCAATGAGCTGGCCAGGGCGTAAACGGCTTTGTTGGTCTCCATGACCGGCAGGAATGCGGCCACGTTGGTGGGGGCAAAGTTCTTTATGTTGAAGGTCTCCGCCGTGCCGCCCACATATATCACGACGATCCCCAGCAGGGATTTGACGATACTCGGCAGGTTGGCGAAGAACCAAACCGCGAATATGCCTCCGAATTTGGCCTTGCCGGCGAAGACAAAGTTGATGGTGCCCCATAGCACGAGAGAGACGACTGCGGCCACAAGCAGCACAAAGACGGGGCTAGCGATGAAGACGCCTTCGGTGACATACAGCGAGATCTTGTTCGAGAGCTCGCGCTGCTCGGGCGGCGCCTTCGCCAACTGCTCCTGCTGCTTCTCGCTCGCCAATTTCATCTGGTTGTCGACTACGGTCTGCATGGTCACCTTAGTTGCAACGGCCGCAAAGAAGAGATAGCCGACAATCGCAAGAATGAGCCATGGCATCCACCAGCTTGTGTCGCCTCGCTTGATGTCTTCGAAGGTCTTCGAAGGCGCCGAAAATACGTTTGTTACACGCTGCAGTTGAGTCAGACCGGGGCCCTCGGGGGCTGATCCGGCCACAGGTTGAACTTCCATCTCGCTCATGACTCCGCCTCTCGCATGCCGGTTCGGCTGGATGCACTTCTTGCCGGAAGCCGCTCCATGCCGAGGCACCCGCGGCTGCAACTGCTTCGCAAAGGCCCGCGCCACCACAAACTGTTCCCGGCCGCTCCGGAAAAGAAATGTTATTGCCCGCGATTGTACCCTTGCGGAGCGTAAAAGACCCAATCAATTTATGGATATGCGGCTTTGCGGCGGAAGCGGGCTGCCTTACTGCCCAATAGCAGTGGTCCCGCCAGCCGCGTCGCTGTCGGCCGGCGCATCTTCCGGCGGCGCCGGTTTCGGCTGCCCGGCCCTGGTTCGGGGAGTGGAGCGTACCGGCTTGGGCGTTCCATAGCTCTTGTATACCGTGATGTGGAAACAGGCCTGCTGGAACTCCTCTTCCACATCGATCTTGCCCGCATTCTGCAACGGCAGCAGCCAGGCGCGCATCCAGCCAATCTCCCGCCGGGTCATTCCACCTTTAGCGATGTCGATGGTGGCCCCGGTCAGATGGGGACTCACGATATCGCCCTCGGCAGCGGCTGCATTCCCGTTCACCGCCATCAGCTGCTTCTGGTACTCCACCGTGCGCACCGCCGAGCTGACTTCCAGCGATCCGTGGAACCGGACCTCGTGGGCGCGCGCCAGGTCCCGGAGAAAGCTCGCCGTCCAGGGACGGCAATAGCGATGGTGCTCCGGCAGGTTCCCGTTGATGGTGAGAGCCGCTGAAACGGGCACAGCTACCAGCAGCTTCCGGGCGATGCGGTCGGACAGATCGTCTTCGTCCTCGATCCGCTCCAGGCCCTCTGCATCGGCCCGCTCGTTCTGGCGCTCCAGGGATGCGGCTGATCCGCGCAGCGGTGGCAGCATGGGCACCACGGTCCGCTTCCGGCTGAGGGAAGCTTGCTGCGTGGTTGCTGCCGAGTCCGATGGCGTGCCCTCATCGGCTGGAATCTGCGTCTCCGTGGCTTGAACCTGAGGAGCGCGGTGGAGCTTCCCCGAGTGAGTCCTGACGGTCTTTGCGATTGCCAGGTGTTTGTGAGCGGCGCCGCGGGCGGATCTGTGCGTGGCAGGATGGGCCGCCGCGCAGCCCGATGCGTGGTTCTTCCCTCGAGCAGTTTTCTTGCGCGCGCGGCAGGGTGTGGTGTTTCTGGCTGCATGCGCAGACATGGTTGCTGTGTGCGATGCGCTTGCCTGCGGCAACGAGAGCGGCGCGCACGCGACCGTCATCCCAAAGAGGATTACCGGCACAAGAACCATGCGGATGGCTCGGCGCATAAGGGGGTGGGCGGAGAATCCAGAGCAACTTCAGTGTAGAAGCAATCGCCTTCCCCGCCGAGTGCCTGCCGTGGTGCGGCTGCGTCCGATAACTGGATGATCGGACTTCAATCGGGAAAGGGCAATTCCCAGGCCTCGCCTCTGCCGCCTGGGAATCGAAAATCAGGACCTACTGCAGCAGCGGCTGCTCATCTTCCTTGCCGTTGATCTCCTCGGGCGGAATGATGACGGCGGCGGCGACCTTGTCTTCCGGCTCAAGGTTCAGCAGGCGGACACCCTGTGTGGCTCGGCCGGCGGCGCGGACCGTCTTGGTGTCGATGCGGATGATCTTGCCCCACTGGCTGATGACCATCAGCTCAGAGGTCTCGTTCACCAGCAGAATCGAGGCGGTTTTGCCCACCTTGGGCGTGGCCTTGAGGTTGGTGACACCCTGGGCGCCGCGCGCGGTGAGCCGGTACTCATCCACATCCGTACGCTTGCCAAAGCCGTTCTCGGTGACGGTGAGGATGAGCTGCTGGGTCACGCAGAGCTTGTCGTCGAGGCTCTTGACGCCCTTCCAGGCGATCTCGAGTGCCTTTTCGGCGGCGGAAACGGCGCCAGAGTCAACCGTCTTGTTGCGATAGTCTTCCCTGGCCTTAGTTAGCTCCTGCTCAGCGGCCGCATAGGCTTTGCGCATCGCAAGCAGCTTGTCCGACAGTCCGAGACGCGCGGCGTACTCATCGCGTTCCTTCTCGCGCATGGCATCAGAGCTGGTGATGGCCGCGCCGATGACGTAATCGCCCTTCTTGAGCGAAATGCCGCGATTTCCGGCGGCGTTCCGGCCCATCGGGCGCAGGCCCACACCGCTGCGCTCGGGGTCGTACTCCTCGTCGAAGCGGATGGCCATGCCGTCACGCGTGGCAATGAAGATGGTCTGCTTGCCGTTGGTGAGGCCGGCGGAGACGAGATCGTCGTCCTTGTCGATATCGATGGCGATGATGCCGCGGGCCATCACGTTGGAGAAGTCCTTGAGCGGCGTCTTCTTTACCGTGCCGTTGCGCGTGGCGAAGAAGATGTACTTGCCCTCTTCTTCGAGGTTGCGGATGGGGAGGATGGCGCGCACGTTTTCGCCGGGCTGCAGATCGAGCAGGCTTTGCATCGATTTGCCCTTGCCTGCCGCACCCACGTCGGGAATCTCGTAGACCTTGAGCCAGTAAACGCGGCCGCTGTTGGTGAAGCAGAGCAGATAAGCGTGGGTGGAGTCGATGATGAGCTGCGAGACAAAATCCTCTTCGCGCGTCTTCATGCCCATGCGGCCCGCGCCGCCACGCCGCTGCTGGCGATAGATGCTGATGGGTGTGCGCTTCAGGTAGCCCTGGTGGCTCACCGTCACGGCAACCTGCTCGTCGGCGATGAGGTCTTCGAGCTGCAGCTCCGCGCTTTCGTCGATGATCTGCGTGCGCCGCGCGTCGCCATACTTGTCGCGGACTTCTTCGAGCTCCTTCACAATCACGGCGCGCAGTTTTTTCTCGCTGGCCAGAATCGATTCGTATTCGGCAATGCGCTCGCGCACCTGCTTCAACTCGTTCAGCAGTTCGTCGATGGAAAGCTGCGTCAGCCGGTACAGTTGCAATTCGAGAATGGCGTCGATCTGGCGAAGCGTCAGTCCGCGCTCCTCGTGCATCAGCCGCTCGCGGTCCAGCGTGACCACGATCTCCGTGCCCTTGCCCCA
>CAYUJM010000079.1:0-19552 GCA_964445025.1 uncultured Occallatibacter sp.
CGCGGAGATCGAAGCGGCGGAGCGCGAACTGGAGCTGATGCGCCAGGAAGGCGAAGCCGAGGAGATGGCGGCAGAATAGCATCTGCCTTCCCGCAACCTGTCTGTGCTTCAAATCAAGAGGCCCGGCGCAAGCCGGGTCTCTTCTTATTTGCTGTCTTTGTGGACCAGAGGCTGATCGCGGCTCTCCATGGATTCCTTGCGTGAGCGGCGAGCGGAGTGCTTCGCTCTGTACATAGCGGCGTCGGCGGTGTTGAGCAGGATGTCTTTGGTGTCGCCATCCGCAGGATAGAGGGAGATGCCTACGCTGGCCGAGCCTTGAATGGAATATCCCTCGATGACAAATGGATCGTCAAAACAACGTTCAAGCCTGAGCGCAATCTCCTCGACCTCGCTTCGGCTGCGCACCACCGGAACCAGCGCGGCAAATTCGTCGCCGCCTTGCCGGGCCAGCAGATCGTGGGAGCGAAGCTGGCGCTTCATGCGGATGGCAACTTCCTGCAGATACCTGTCGCCGACCTGGTGGCCATAGAAGTCGTTGATGCACTTGAACTCGTCGAGATCGATGAAGATGAAGCCGAAGATGCCGGCCGCGCGCCGAGCCTCGTTGATGAGAGTGTCGAGATGCCGATCGAGCGAGAAGCGGTTGTGCGTGTCCGTCAGCAGGTCGAACTCCGAGCGGCGGCGGAGATCGGAGTAGAGGCGACGGGTCTCAATAGCCAGGGCGGAGAGCGCAGCCGCCATGGAGAGCGCCTCGGACTCGATCGTGCGAGCCTCGGCGAGCGGATCGAGGGCGATAAAAATGGAACCCAGAGCGGGGCCCGTGCGGGCCGGAATCTCGCCTCGAATGACGCGAAAGGCGGCCAGCTTGGCCGGGCAGTTACCCAACTGTGCTCCCTCGGAGATCTGGCACCAGCAAGGCGCTCCCTTGAGCTTGAAGGAAACCAGCTCGGTGATCTCCTCGATGATTTCGGCCAGCGGCCTGGAGCCGTTAATGTCCTCGAGGATGTGGCTGCGGCGCCGTTCGATGTAGGCAAGTTCGGCGGTGTGGTGCCGGAACCGGCGGTCCAGGGCCCACCCCCTGGCGCCCACGGCCAGGATCAGTGCTACGAGCACGGCAACAATGTAGGTCAGGTTGCGCACGCTCAGCATTGAGGGTTCCACGACCACCGCAACGTCGTCGAACGAACGCAGCAGGATGTTGAAAGGGGCCTCCTGCTCGCCGGGGTTGATGGCGTTGACTTGCACGACCATGCAGATGCCGGTAACGCGGATTCTGGCTCCTACCGGAACATCCTTGATGGGTGGAAGCGGGCCGTTGGCCAGCGGGTGGCGATAGATCGCAGTGATGGGCTTGTTGTTCGAGACCAGGACAAACTCATCCTGCGAGTCCTCCCGGACCGCTGCCACCACCTGGCCCTCGATGGAAACCAGGTCATTCTGGTGGCCATCCGGATTGCCACTGTTCCAGGTGGCCAACTGGCTCCAGGTCGATGGTTGCGCAGAGACGGGCTTATAGGTGCGGAGGTCATGGATTTCGCCGTCGGTCAGAGTGAGGAAACTGGACCGGGCGTCCGGGAATCCGGTTGCTTCGGCTAAGTCGCCAATCTGGATAGGATCCGTGCTGCTTGTCGAGATCCACAGGCTCTTCGAGCCGTCCTGCAGCACGACCGCCGAACCAGGCTGATAGTAGGTAATCGTGCCCTTCACCCGGACTCTGCGCGTCAGGTCGTGCACGTCGTAGGCCGACAACACCTGGTCCATTGGCGTCAACGGGAGCGCGTCCGGGCTTGTCTGTGCGCGCTTCAGTACTTTTACATCCGCAAGCGTAGGAACCTCGAGCAGGATTCCCGTGAGCTGCATCTTGCTGTCGAAGACTCCGGAAACAACCCCGGTCACCTCGACGTTGGCGTCCAGCAGATCCTTCAGCCTGCTTTGGTCGCCGCCAATTACCATTGCGGAAACAAATCCGCCATCGATCACCAGCTTGAGGTAAATCCCGTGCGAGTTTCCGACATTCAGTGGGTCTGCGCTGCGGACAGTCGCACGGACGCGAACTCTCATGCAGTCCAACTCGCCACGAATCAAACGAGCAAAATCGGCGGTAACAGGTTCGGGAAGGACGCCGGAATGAAGCCGCGTTACGCTTTCGCTCAGGACATCCGGGCCGAAGCTTTCCCGCGTCTTCCCGCGGACCAGCACCCGGTCGCCAGGAGAAAGGTCCTGATTGGGTTTGGTCTCTACATAGATGGCATCGCTGCCATCCTGGACAAAAAGGTCCAGGTCGGTCCTGTTGTAGTAGGTGACCGTGGCCTCAAAGGCGACGGGCAGCCCATTGCGAGCCTCTCCCTGCGGTAGCGTATGAATGGCGTGCAGCGTCGTGAGGGTGCCTGGCTGGGCAGCCCAGGCAACCGAGGCGCATCCGAGAATGATCCCCAGGACTTTCGTGATCTTCTTCATCGGAAGTCTCATTGGACTCTTGCTGTCCCGTCAGCCTCCGCACGGTCTGCATCGGGAAGAGTGAAAAAATGCTCCAGTGCAGCTAGAGCTGAAGGGGTTCTCCGCGCCAGAGCGACAAACAATGCAGGTCCGCGCACCCTCTTATTATGATCGTCCGGTTACCGCTGCGAAATGAGCCTTTTGTGTCATGGGACTGCATCGAGCGGTGGGCTCGGGAAGAGCTGTTGGTGGGTTTTTCTATTTGCGGTTCTGGCGCGTGAGCGTGGACCTGGATGAGGCAGCCCCCGGTTCGCCGACCTGGCGGCGCGTGTGCTTGGCCACATACATGGCGGCATCGGCGGCGCTGAGCAGGCTGTCCCTGGTAGTTCCATCCTCGGGATAGACCGCGACGCCCACGCTGGCCGAGCCACGCAGCACGTAGCCTTCGGCGGCAAACGGCGCGTCGAAGCAGCGTTCCAGACGCTGGGCAATCTCCTCGATTCCGGCGCGGTTGGGAACCACCGCAACCAGCGCGGCAAACTCATCGCCGCCCAGGCGGGCCAGCAGGTCGCTGGAGCGAAGCTGGTGCTTCATCCTCTCCGCGACTTCCTGCAGGTAGAGATCGCCGACCTGGTGGCCGTAGACGTCGTTTACCTGTTTGAAGTCGTCCAGGTCGATGTAGATCAGGCCAAAGATTCCGGCGTTTTGCCGGGCCACCTCGATCTGAGCTTCGAGGCGCGTGTCGAGCGAAAAACGGTTGTGCACATCGGTCAGCAGGTCAAACTCCGAGCGGTGCAGCAGGTCGGAGTAAAGGCGCCGCGTCTCAATGGCCAGTGTGGCCAGCCGCGCGCCGACTGCCAGGGCCTCGGCTTCAATGCCGGCAGGCTGCGAGTGGGGATCGAATGCGGCAAACAGAGTTCCAAGAGTGGTGCCGGAACGCGAGAGGATTGGCTCTCCGGCGACGCGGAGAGATTCCGGAGCGGGCGGATGCATCCCCAGCCGTGCGCCATCGGTGACCTCGCACCAGCATGGTGCGTTATCCAGCCTGACGGAGACCAGATCGACGATCTGTTCAAGGATCTCGGCCAGCGGCCGGGAGCCGTTAATGTCCTCGAGAATGCGGCTGCGGCGCTGTTCGAGCTGTGCCATGCGCCGCTCCAGGGCGGCTTCGGCCTCCGTGCGGGCGGCGAGCGCGGCGGTCTGGCGCCGGACTTTGTGTTCCAGCGACCAACCCCTCGCGCCGCCAACAAGAACGATGACCAGCAGGAAGCCAATCAGGTAGAGGAGGTTTTGGACATTGAGCCATGAGGGCTCGGCAACGACAGTAATGTCGTCGTAGGAGCGCATGAGAATGGTGAACGGCACCTGCGCGTTGAAGGGGTTGGAATCGTCGAGCATGCAGATGCCGGTGACGCGGATTTTGGAATTGACCGGAATCATCCGCATCGGTGGAGGCGCTTCGGAGGCAAGCCGGGCGGGAGGCGGATGGCGGAAGATGGCGGAGAACATCTGGCCATCCGAGACCAGGACATATTCATCCTGGGCCGCCTCGCGGACCTCGGTCACGACCTGGCCTTGAATGGAAACCAGATCGAACACATTGCCGCTCAACGAAAGCTGGTGCCAAGTGGCCGGCTGCGGCGTGATGGGCGCTTGCACGCGGCTATCCTGGATCTCGCCGTTGGTGAGGGTGAGAAAGCCGTCATGCAGGCCGGGGAAGCCGGTCACGTCCGCCAGATCGCCAATGTGCATGGGGGCGACGGAGTGGGTCTGAATCCAGAGGCTCTTGGCGCCATCCTGGAGAACAATCGCGGAAGCGGGTTGATAGTAGGTAATGGTCCCGTGAACCCTGATCCTCTGCGACTGAACCTGCACATGGTATCCGGCCAGGATCTGGTCCATCGGGGTAATCGGAAGGGACGATGGATTGACGGTCGCGCGCTTGAGAACCTTCACGTCCGCCAATGAAGTCACGTGAAGCAGGATCCCTGTCTGCTGCATCTTCCCGTCGAAGTTCCCCGAGTCAGCGCCGACCACATCTACATCGGCATCCAGCAGGCCGGCCAGCTGGCTGGGATCGCCGCTATCCACCGCGGCTTCAATGGTTCCACCGTCGGTGAGCATCTGCAGGCTGATGCTGGGGACATCTGAGCTCATGACCATGTCGGCGGCGCGGACCCTCGCGCGGACTGAGACCAGCATGCAGTCGTGCTGGGCGCGAATCATCTCGTCGTAGTTGGCTGCTATGGGAGCGGGCAGGGGGCCATGGTGCAGGAGGGTGATGTCGTTGCTCAGGACGAAGGGGCGAAAGCTCTCGTGCGTGGTTCCCTTGATGAGGACGCGGTCGCCCGGGACCAGTTTGACAGTGGGCGTAGCCTGCACATAGATGGCTACGTCGCCATCCTCGACGAACATGGTCTTTTCGTAGGTGCGGAAGTAGGTAACGGTAGCTTCAAACGCTACGGGAAGCGCCTGCTTGGCTTGCTCGTTGGTCAGGACGTGAATTGCGTGGAGTGACGTCAGCGGTGGAGGCGGGGCTCCCCAGGAAGCGGCGGTTAAGCCCAGGGCGAGGAACGCGGTAGCGGAACTCAATCTCTTCATCGTGCGAAGTTGGGGTCCGTTTCTGCCTTGCACGTGGATCCCTGGGTCCTCTATCGGCACATTCGGGCCGACAATTCAAATCCGCGCAAAGAAAGCTGCATAAGATTAGGCAACAGCGGGCTGCCGGAAACTCCTGCGAGGACATCTTACTCTTGGGCAAGTCTGCTTTAATGGCTTTTGGCAGCCGTTGGTAATGTTTCGCGGCGGGAAACGCAGACGCCAGGTTGCTGAGCGCGCAGGAATCAAAGCGCGCGGCGGGATCGCTGCCCGCTGTACCCCCTGGGAGATGCCTGGATGGCGAAAAGGGACGAAATCGCGCACGAGGATTCACCGCTCAAGCACAGCGGCACGCAGGCCCTGCCCACGCGCCGCATCCGCGTAATCGGTGTGCCGCTGGACATGGGCGCGAGCCGCCGCGGGGTGGATATGGGCCCATCGGCCATGCGGGTGGCCGGGCTTGAGGCGCGATTGGAGGCGCTGGGCCACCAGGTGACCGACGGCGGCAATATTCGCGTCGAAGTTGCCGAGACGCGCAAGTCCGGAGACAAACACGCCCGCTACCTGGCGGAGATTGCGGAAACCTGCACCCGGACGGCCGAGGCGGTAGTGAAGTCGCTGGAGGAAGGCATGACCCCGCTGGTGCTGGGCGGAGACCACTCGCTGGCCGCCGGGTCGGTCTCCGGCGTGGCGGAGTTCTATCGCCGCCAGGGGCAGAAGATCGGCTTGATCTGGATCGATGCGCACTCCGACATCAATACTCCGGAGACTTCCCCGTCCGGGAATGTTCACGGCATGCCGCTGGCAGCGCTTCTGGGCCTGGGACCGGAGCCGTTGGGGAACATCTTCGGCTACTCGCCCAAGGTTGCGGCAGAGAACACGGTGCTGATCGGGGTGCGGGACATCGATTCTGCGGAACGGGAGAACATTCGCCGCGCCGGTGTGGCCGAGGTGTACACCATGCGCGACATTGACGAGCGCGGCATGCGCACGGTGATGGAAGAGGCTCTCCGTGCAGCGGGGCGCGGCACCGCCGGCTACCACGCGTCGCTCGACATGGACTGGATCGACCCGGAAGACGCCCCGGGAGTGGGAACGCCCGTGCGCGGCGGCGCCACCTACCGCGAGGCGCACCTGGCCATGGAGATTCTGGCCGACCACGGACGGTTGCTGAGCTTTGAGATTGTCGAAGTGAACCCGGTGATCGACGAGCACAACCGGACGGCCGACCTGGCGGTGGAACTGGCCTGCTCAGCGTTTGGGAAGAAGATCCTGTAGGGGCATTCAGGTCGTCGAGGGACTGAATGCGGTTTATCTAACGCATTGATTAGGAAGAACATGGCGAAAAAACTGCGTGTAGGCATTCTGTTTGGCGGGCGCAGCGGGGAGCATGAGGTCTCCCTGCTTTCGGCCGCCTCCGTTTTGAAGGCGATTGACCGCAGGAAGTTCGATGTGGTGGCCATCGGGATCACCAAAGACGGGCACTGGCTCGCCAGCGGTGATGCGAACAACCTGCTCGAGGGCGATCAGAGCGCCGTAGGGCGGCGGCTGCGGGCCGGCGATCCGGAGGCTACGCCGGGAGCCAAGCTGCTGCACGAGGGGATTCCCACTCTGCTGGCTCCCGAGCCGGTCGAGACGCACGCGACGCTCACGGCGCGGAACCCGCGGCCCGCGGCTGCCAATCTCGATGTGGTCTTTCCCGTCCTGCACGGGACCTTCGGCGAGGATGGGACGATCCAGGGCCTGTTTGAGCTGGCGGGCATCGCCTACGTAGGTTCGGGCGTCCTGGGATCGGCCGCAGGCATGGACAAGGATGTGATGAAGAGGCTGTTTCAGCAGGCCGGCCTGCCCATCGTGAAGCATGTCACGCTGCTGCGCGCGGACTGGGAGAAACAGCCGCGCAAAGCCGTCCGGCAGGTGGAATCGGCGCTCAAATACCCGGTGTTTGTGAAGCCCGCGAACTTGGGTTCGTCGGTCGGGATCAGCAAGGCCCACGGCCGGAGCGAGTTAGGTCCGGCGCTCGACCTGGCGGCGAAGTTCGACCGCAAGCTGGTGGTGGAGGAGGGGGTTGGCGGCAGCCGGCGCCGCGGCGCACAACCCGCAAAGGCCCGGGAGTTGGAGGTTGCCGTTCTGGGAAATGACTCGCCCCAGGCCAGCGTGGTGGGCGAGATCATTCCCGGCAAGGAGTTCTACGACTACGAGGCGAAGTATCTGTCCGAAGGGTCGATTCCTGTGATTCCGGCCAGGCTCACGAGGGCGGAGACGAAGCAGATCCGGGAGATGGCGGTGGCTGCGTTCCGGGCCTGTGATCTTTCCGGCCTGGCGCGCGTGGATTTCCTGATGGAGCCGGACGGCAAGCGGCGGATCTTTCTGAACGAGGTGAACACGCTGCCCGGCTTTACCCAGATCAGCATGTATCCCAAGCTCTGGGAGGCCACCGGGGTCAGCTACAAGGAGCTGATTACCCGGCTGATCGAACTGGCGCTGGAGCGGCAGGAGGAAAAAAACAGGACGACGTACAGCAGGGACTGAAAAAGCAGGAAATAGGGAACAGGGAACAGGGAATAGGGGCTGAGGGACAAGAGACTAGGGAACAGGAACTCCGTGCGCGGTGTCTAAGTGAATAGCGCTCATTTTCTGCGGACGGGCGGAAGGCCGCTGCGGGCTTTCCGTGGACCCTCTTTGGATATTCGCAGGCTTCTGACCCCGGGATCCTAGTCCCTTAGTCCCAAGTCCCGTCGTCACTCGTCCCATAGTCCCTTCATTGCCGTATCCTAACTCCGAGGAATTCAAACGATGACCTTGCTCGATGCTCCAAAGTTCGACGCGGCCGGCGAAATGCGCAGGCGGGTGTTTCTCTACAGCACGGCGGGGTTCCTGTTTGTGCTGATCATCGTGTGGTGGCTGGTGGCGGGCCGTCCCGTTGACTGGCCCTGGACCTGGAACAACTACTGGATGGGCAGGTCGACGGTGAATACATTCCTCGGCGAGGTGGAGAAAAACGACCTGGCCTCGGCCTACGGCATCTGGATCCACGACAAGAACTGGCAGCAGCATCCCGCGCCGAACAGCGCTTATCCATTCTCACGCTTCCAGGAAGACTGGAGCGCGACCAGCCCGGATAACGAGTATGGCGCGATTCAGAGCCACCAGATCGCTCTTGCCGGCCGCTACGGCAACGGCGTTCTCATCGCCATCCTCATCAACGGGCGCAAGAGCAAAGCGCTGAATTTGGAGTTCGACCCGAGGACGAAGTCGCTGGACTTCGCGCCGCCGGGGGTTGAGCTGTATCTTGGGCCGTAGGAATGGTGGGTAGGAGGGGCGGCAGCCGTCCGCCGCCGCAGTGAAAGATTTCCGGCGTCTTGTTCTCCTGGGCTGCATCGAAGAGCCTAGGAGAGCACGATGCCTCAGAGTACCCACGATCGACTTGCCGAACTGCACAACCTGGCTTCCCATGCCCACGCCAGCGCCGCGGCTGCACACGACAAGGGAGATCATCTAACCGCTCACGAGCTCAGCAAAAAGGCTCTGGAGCACTCCATGAATGCCTACAGGTTCTCGCAACAGTTGATCGAGGAAGCGGAGACCTCTCCCAAGGCGTAACCGCTGCGGGGAGACTTGCGCTGCGAGCCCTCTTGCCGGCGCGGCGGCGCTCGAGCCGGCGGTCCTCCCTCTCGCGCTATTGAAGCGCGGTGAGCGTAGCCTCCAGGCTGGCTCCATCTTCCACATTGAGCGACTTCTGCGCCGGGTCGATCTGCTTCAGCAAGCCGCACAGCACCTTGCCAGGGCCAACTTCGATGAAGTGGGTGGGGCCGGCGGCGACGAGCGATTGCACGCAGTCGACCCAGCGGACGGTCCCGGTAACCTGGCGGATGAGGGCATCGCGGGCTTCGCCGGCGGTAGTAATCAGGGCGCCGGCTACGTTGGCGGCCACGGGAATGTTGGGGTCGGCGAGCGTGAGCCCAGAGAGCACGCGGGCCACCTCCTCCTGCGCAGGCCGCATGAGGGCACAGTGGAAGGGCGCGCTTACTGGAAGCATGACCGCGCGGCGCGCACCTTTTGCCTTGGCCAGGGCGGCGGCCTTTTCGACGGCTGCCAAGGCGCCGGAGATCACGGTCTGGGTGGGGGAGTTGAGGTTGGCGGCAGCCACTACAAGGCCGGTTTCCGCCTCGGCTTCGCGGCAGGCCTCGGCAACCTGGTCGGCAGGCAGCGCGAGCACCGCGGCCATGGCGCCTTGGCCCGGAGGGACGGCCAGTTGCATAGCGCGGCCGCGGGCCTTCACCGAGCGAACGGCATCGGCGAAGCTCAGGGTGCCTGCTGCCACATGGGCCGACCACTCGCCCAGGGAGTGGCCTGCAACCAGCGACGGCCGCACTCCGTGCTGCGCAAGCACGCGCCAGGCCGCCACGCTGACAGTGAGGATGGCCGGCTGTGTGTTTTCCGTGAGCTTCAGGTCCTCTTCAGGGCCTTCAAAGATCAGCTTCGAGATGGGAAAGCCCAACGCATCGTCAGCTTCAGTGAAGGTCTGCGCGGCGATGGGAAAACGCTCGGCGAGATCGCGGCCCATGCCAACGGCCTGAGAGCCCTGACCGGGAAAAAGAAAAGCAAGTTTGGTGGACATTTCAGACTAATTTTACTCTGCCGGCCCTTGGGGGCGCGGTGTGCCGCAGGGCTCAGAGCTTGCTGCCATGAGTTGCAGCAGCGGCCCTAGTTCCAGCGCTTCTTGTCGTCCGAGTCTTCGTCCAACTGCTTGCCCTGGCCGTCGAAGCGGACGGTGCGTCCCTGCGACCGCATATAGACCTCGAACTTGCGGGCGGCGCGGCGGCGCTTCCAGCGGTAATAGCGGTTGCGCACGCCGTACAATTTCTCGCTGAAGAGGAACGTAAAGCCGCGGCGCGGGGCGAAGCGGATGAAGAGCAGGCCGGCAAGAGCTCCGCCGAGCTGGGAAAAGGCGTACATGCGCTGCTGGCCGAAGAGCATGGCGATGGAGATCAGGCCGTAGAGCACGGCCAGGTAGCGAGCCTTGATGCCGATGGTGAAGAACAGCAGAAACTCCATGTTGCCATAGAGCGTTCCAATGGCCACCAGGAGCCCGAAGATGCCGCCAAAGCACCCGTAGAGGGGAATCTCAAGCAGCGTAATCCCCAGCGTGCCGCTTACAGCGTAGATGGCAACGGCCGCCACCGCGGTGCCCAAGACAGACGAGGCGTAGAGGCCATTGACCCAGTTGGAGCTGTGCAACTGCTCGAGAAAGCCGGCCAGGAACCACAGCGAGAGCAGTTCGAAGAGCGTCCCGACCAGGCCGAGATGAATGAAGCTGTAGGTGAACGGCTGCCAGAGAGCGCCGTGGAGAAAGAGATAGGGCTGAAAGCTGAAGAGTCTGACCAGTTCCGCCGCCAGCTGGGGAAACGCCAATTGCGCCAGCAGCAGACCGAAGAAAGCGCCCAGGTTCACCAGGATCAGCAGGCGAGTGGCGCCGCGGAAGTCGGGGAACGAAAACGGGCTGGCGCCGAGTCTGGGCATCGCTGTCCCCAGAGTAAACGCTGGAGCCGTTTGGTGTCATTGGCCGGAGGTAATATGGCAAGCCCCGGCTCCCAATGTGGTTATGGCGCTCCCGGGGCGGGCGGAGCAGCCGACGGTTTGGCGACTACAGCGGGAGTGGCAGCCTCGTCGGGAACCTGCAGCACCAGGCCGGTTGCGTCGCTCTTGAGGGTGATGGGCAGGTCGGCTTCCCCATACGACTTCAGCACCTTGGTGTGCATCATGCGGGCCAGGTCGCTGCCCAAGTCGGCGCTGCCGGCGCTGTCGGTGTCTGCGGCCGAAGCGACCTTGAGCAGGTACTGACCTTCGGGAACGTAATTCAGATGAAAGCTGCCGTCCTGTTCGATCATGACGGTTCTGAGCGCGGCTTTTGTGTCCGGGTCCTGCAACAGGATGGTGCCGGAGTCGACAGGGTGGTTGTCGGCCTTGGCCACCACGCTGCCTGAAACGGTGTGCAGGTTGTCGATGGGAAAAACGACGTCGATGCCTTCCACGTCATCGCCTGTGCCCACTTCGATCGGCTTGATATCTTTCTCGCGCAGCGCGCCACCCGAGTAAACGATGAGCGCGTCGCCCATGGTCATGTGGAGCGAGACACTTGCGCCCAATCCGGTCATGGCCTGCATCGTCGGCAGAGTGGCCTTGATGGCGTATTTGCCTGCGGCCATACCGTAAATGCGATAGTGACCGCGGTCATCGGTAGTGTTGGGCATCGGGCTGCCGGAGCCCAATTCCTTCCATTTGCCGTCCTTGCCAAGCTGGACCAGGACAGGCGCGATCCCGGACGCAGGACTGCCGTCATCGTAGCGAATGGTGCCGCTGATCGATGCTCCGCGCTCGAGTCGGATGTCGACGTGCGCAGACTGGCCGGACTGCACCACAACCTTTTCCGCACCGCTTTGGACAGCCTTGAGGGTTGCGTCGTCGGCCTTGACGCGCTCCAGCATGGAGAACTGGCTGAGCGGCGACTGGTAACCCGCGAGCTGGACCAGGACGTAATACGTCCCAGGCGGGACCTTGTCGAGGGAAAACGAGCCATCGAGCGCGGTGGCTGTCGAGAGGTTGTTGCCTTTCATCACGGCGGTCATGGCCTTGGCAAGGGTCTTCTCGAAGTCCATGTTCTTGCCGGGGGTCATATCGAAATTAGGACCGGCTGCCGGATGTTCGCCAATCAACTGGACTGATGCAAATCGGCCGGGCTGGTCCGTGTCTGCGCAGGAGACGCGGCCGGTCACCTGGCCGGTTCCAGGTTGCGGCGTGGAGGGCGCGGGCTGCTGCGCGGCGAGAGTTCCGGCAAAGACGACAAGGGCGCAGGCAAGCTTTCTCATGGAAGACTCCTGTATGAGTTGCGAACGGTGGAAGATGAGCCGTCGAAGTTGCACACAGTTTACCCCTCGCCTTGCGATCGCAGGTTAAGGGACAACGACAATGCTGCGATGGCCTGCTGCATCCACCGAGCGCACCCCGAAGATAACGTTGTCTTTGGAGATGGGCACGGTGACCGAGACCGGAGCCCCGTCGGGCGTCGCGGCAATGGTTTTCGCGAATTGCCAGTCGGAAGAGGTGGTTTCGCGCCAGAGCAGCTCGTAGTGGATGCTGGCGGCCGCTCCAGCGGGGGCTTCCCATTGGAGAGTGGTGCCGTTTTCAAGGGTTTTGGTTGAGATGGCGACTTTGGCCGGCTCTCCTGGCGAAGCGGCGAGCGTGGCCAGGGTGGCCGCGTTGAGCTTGGCGACATTGGCCACGTAGCTGAAGTCAACAAACTGGATCAGGTCGCCTAGAATGGGGTCGCTGGAGCCGGCCGGCGGCACGATGACGTTCTGGTGCTGGTGGTTGAAGTCCTCGCGCCACTCGGTGAAGCGCACGGCGGCAAAGCCCTCCCGGTTGAAGGATGTGTGGTCGCCGCCGCGCAGATAGCGATCGGGGCGGAAGATGAGGAACGGCGTAAACGGCGCCCCCGAAACGAGCGGGAAGTAGGTGCGGTCCGCATCGAGTATGGCGCGGGAAAGCTGGCGGCTGGGAGAGTCGCTCTCCTCGCCCAGCGCGCGAATGCGGCGAGCCTGCTCGGTCGTCGCGGCAACGGGAACGCCCTCAGAGAAGACCCTTACGCGGTCCTTGAGCTGCAGGGCATCGCCGGGCGTGGTGTTGCCGCCCACGATGTCGTTGTTGAGCACAGCCTCCAGTTGCCAGCCTTCGCTGCGGGCCAGTTTGGCCAGGTGGCTTGAGCCGTTGAGCCCCTGCTCCTCTCCGGCGACAGCCACAAAAACCACGGTTGCGGGCAGATGCAGCTTGCTGAGTGCGCGTGCGCACTCCAGGGACACCGCAACCCCGGAGGCGTCGTCGTTGGCTCCCGGCGCAGCGCCGCGTGCATCCAGAATGTTCGAGTCTCTTGAGTCGTAGTGGCCGGTTACCAGGACCATGCGCTTGGCCTGGACGGGATCGGATCCACGCAGGACGGCGTAGATGTTGGTGATGGTTGTTGGCTGCGGGATGCGTTCGGTCGCGGGTTCCGTGAAGGTGTCCCGATGCACCTCCAGGCAGCCGCCGCATTCCTGGGAGATCTGGTCAAATTGGGCGGCGATCCAATCGGCGGCGGCATTGATTCCCTGGCCCGGCGGCAGGTCTTTTTCCACGCTGGAAAGAGTGCTGCGCGTGCCGAAACCAACCAGGGTTTTTATCGTCTGTTCAATGTGTGCGGGCTGGATGGTCAGCAGTGCGCGAACAATCCTCGGGTCTGGTGCTGCCGGGGAATTCAAGATGGCGTTGCGTCCGAAATCGGGCTGGGCCTGGCTGTTCGAAGCGTACAGTGAAAGGGACAAAAACAGTCCGCAGCGGAAGATCGAGCGGAAAAGACTCATGAAGGATTCTCCTCGAAAAAACATAATCGGCCCTGTTTGGGAGATCTGGGGCAAGAGCGGCGTGCCGCCTCTTGACCTGAACGCGGTCTCTCCCAAAGAATAGCGGTGTCATACCGTGAGGTATCGTCATCCTACAACATGAAACACCCCGGAAAGAGAGGAGGCTGCCATGCCCACCTGCCCTGAATGCGAGAATGATCTAGACGTCGAAGTGGACGAATTGGATGAAGGCGATGTCGTAGCCTGCGATGAATGCGGAACCGAATACGAAGTGGTCGGCGTAGAACCGCTGGAGTTGGCGCGGGTAGACGGCGAGCTGGATGAAGACGACGAGCCGTTTGAAGAGGAAGAGGAGGACGAGTGAGGTTGATAACGAATCCAGGATGGGAATCCCTGCGAAGCTGCAGCGCCCAGGTTGATGCGGCCAGCGGGGATCGCCGGCCCTCTATGAAATGCAACAGGGCACTGTCATTCTGGTTTCGCCGCAGACCTGCGAGGTCGCTGGCCGGAGCGATGTGTGCGGTTCTGGCGGCGGGAATGGTCCCGGCTGGCCTGGTGGCCGGGTTGCTGGATTCTCCGCCGGCGTATGCGCAGAACATTGGCCAGCGGGTGGTGGACGGGATCGTAACCGACTCGAGTTCCAACGTTGTTCCCGGCGCCACCGTGTTCCTCAAAGACCTGAAGACCAAGCTGATCCGCAGCTTTACCTCCGACCCCGCCGGCAAGTTCCGCTTCACGCAGGTGGACATGGCAGAGGACCATGAACTTTGGGCTGAAAAAGCCGGGCACAAGAGCCCGGTGAAGACGGTAAGCCAGTGGGACGCCCGCAAGGAATTCGAGACCGAACTAAAGCTGAAGTAGGAGGGGCCTATTCCTGCTTGAGGATCACGTCGCCATTGATGGTGCTGATGGTGACGTGATTCATTCCGTTCCCCACGCGGCCCTGGGCGCGAATGTACTTGCGCGGCGCGCCGTGCGAGAAGTCCCAGTCTGTGCTCTCGCGTTGATCCAGGCCAATGTGGTCGATGATTTCGTACGACCTGGGCGCGTTCTTCGTATACGCAAGGGTAATCCGCACATCCATGGGGAAATCCTTCGGAACGGTCAGCGTAATGGTGCCTCCAAGCGAGGTCAACTCCACATTCCGCTTCTCATCGGAACTGCCAACCATGCGGGCCGCAATGTCTCCTCCCATGGTGGTGGCCTTGATGGCGCCGTCCACGTGAGCAAGGCTGATTCCGCCTCCCATGGTCATGGCGTCCACCGGCCCCTTGGCATGATCGATGGTGATCCCGCCGCCCATGGTTTTGGCCTTGGCGAACGAAGCAACGTCGCCAATGTGGATGTTGCCGCCCATGGTCGAAAGGTTCGCTCCGTGAGGAGCATTCTCCACATCGATTCCGTCGCCCATTTTTGCAATGTTGACCGTGCCGGATTCATTTCTGGCGTCCGGCTCGACACGGAAAATGCCGCTGTCGCCGTCCGAGTCTCTGCATCCTGAAAGGAGCGCAGGGACGGCGCCCGAGATGAGGATCAGGAATATCGCACCCGTTTTGCTCAGGGTCATTGCGCAGTCTCCTTTCAGGAAACCTGACGAAAGGCTTACAGCACCCTACGCATTGCCCGCGCGCAAAGTTCCCGCCCAAAAAGGGTGGCTGCGGGTGCCCAGATCCCGCTTTTGGGACTTGAGAATGCTACCCTTCCAGCTTCTTCGTCACCAGCTCATTCAGAAGCGCCGGATTAGCCTGGCCTTTTGTCGCCTTCATCACCTGGCCCACAAAGAACGCGGCGATGGTCTTCTTGCCGGCGCGGTACTGCTCCACCTGTTTGGGGTTGGCGGCGATGACCTCGTCGATGAGCGCTTCGATGGCAGAAACATCGGTGATCTGCTTCGGCCTCTCGCGCTCGTAGACGGCAGGGAAGTCCTCGCCCTTCTCAAAGCACACGTCGAACAACTGCTTCATTTGCTTGGAGCTGATCTTGTCCTCGTCGAGCAGGTCGGCGGCCAGCACGATGCCGGCCATGGATACCGGGGACTGCTCTGGTTCAAGGCCAAGTGCCTTCAGGCGTCCGCCGATCTCGCTGAGCAGGATGTTGGCCACGCGGCGCGGGTTGCGGGCGGTGCGGGCGGCGGCCTCAAAGCGGTCGGCAAACTCGCGCGATGCGGTAAGCGTGGCCGCGTCCTTCGCGTTGAGCTCGTATTCGGCGATCATGCGTGCGCGGCGCGTCTCGGGAAGCTCGGGAAGTTTTTTCCTTGATTCAGACAGGAATTCTGGAGATACGATGAGCGGCGGCAGGTCGGGCTCGGGGAAGTAGCGATAATCGTGAGCCTGCTCCTTCGATCGCATGGAATGCGTGCGCCCCTCATTCGCATTCCACAGCCGGCTCTCCTGAACCACGCGGTCCCCGGACTCGATGACCTCGATCTGCCGCTCGATCTCGTATTCCAGCGCCGCGCGAACGAAGCGGAAGCTGTTGACGTTCTTGACTTCGGCCTTCGTCCCGAAACGCTCCGCGCCTTTGAGGCGAACGCTGACGTTGGCGTCGCAGCGCAGGGAACCTTCCTCCATGTTGCAGTCGGAGACGGCCGTGTAGAGCAGGATTTCCTTCAGGCGCGTCAGGTATTCGAAAGCTTCATCCGGCGTGCGGATATCCGGCTCGGAGACAATCTCGATCAGCGGCGTCCCGCAGCGGTTCAGATCGAGGTAGGTGCGCGAGCCGGAGTCGGCAAAACCGTCGTGCAGGCTCTTGCCGGCGTCTTCCTCCATGTGCAGGCGGGTGATGCCGATCCGCTTCAGGGCTCCATCAGCCGTGGGAACCTCGATCCACCCGTGCTCGGCGAGGGGCTTGTCGTACTGCGAGATCTGGTAGCCCTTGGGCAGGTCGGGATAAAAGTAGTTCTTGCGCGCGAAGATGGAACGCTCGCGCACCTGGCAGTTGATCGCGAGGGCAGCCAGCGTGGCGAATTCGACGGCTTTCTCGTTCAGTACCGGGAGCGCGCCCGGCAGGCCCAGGCAGACCGGGCAGATATTTGTGTTGGGCTCCGACCCGAAGTGATTGGCGCAACCGCAGAATGCTTTGGTTGCGGTGAGCAACTGGACATGGACTTCGAGTCCGATCACGGGCTCGTATTTAGCCAGAACTTCAGGAGCGAGAGCAGTGGCGGGCATATTGGAATTTTAACGTGGAAACGAGAGGCTGCTGGCGCAGTCTATCAACGCTCTCAAACCAGTGCGTTTACCAGTCGTCGTCTCTTCGGAGTGCTGCCGGCGGAGATCAATGACCCTCGCTTCCGAGTAACAAAATGGGTTTATAATCGCTTTCTATTTCAGGCTTGGCAGGGAATCCCGGTTCAACGAGTGCTTTGTGCCGAGGTGTTTCGTGACGATTCAGGATGTAATGACGCAAGAAAGAGACGCCCTTTTGGGTGAATCGCTCACCAAGATTCCGTTCCTGGGTTCCGGCATTTTGCCTTTTGCCGCTGTGACCGATCCGGATGTTCTGGTCCGATCGCCGACGTTTCTTCGCTCGATGCATCCGGTCACGCTGGAGGCTTTGCCCGGCAGAGACCGCGGCATGGCATTCGTTCAGACGTGCTCGACCCTGAAGTATAAGTTCCTTTGGGTGCACGCGGACAATGACAAGTACCGGGACGACTACAAGACCTTCCTGAAACAGGTTCATAAGGTTTCTGAAGACCTGCCCAAGTCAATCGCTGTCGATCACCTGTATAACCGCGATCGTGCCCTTTCGCTGGGAACACCCTTTATCCGGACCGTGCTTGCGCATGAGTCGATCAACAGCTCCCACGGAGCGGGTTATGAGAAATCGCGCTCCCGCAATGGCCTGGGCGCAATTGGCAGAGACCACACAATGGACACGATCACGCTGCTGAAGCTTTGTGGAATTCCGTCGCCGCGGAAAGGGCGGCCACTCACAGCCCAGATGCGCGCTCATGTGAACCAGATCGCGGCACTCTACGGATTGAAGGTTGAAGAAATGGAGCAGGAGATCGCCGATCTAATGGACGTAGCTGCGTTCTAGCCTCCTCGAATGTGGCGGCTAGTTGGTGTGAAGCCGCCTTAAGCACAGTCTTATGTCGGTGATCCAGCGACGATGCTAGCCTCTTTGAGAATCAGCTTCCAGATGAATCCCTTGATTGCTACTCCGCCGGGTCGTCGGCGGTAAACGGCGAGCAGCATGGCTTCTCCGTCGCGTGGAAGTTCATCAGCTCCAGGCGAATCTGGTCCGGATCCCAGAGGTTAAACTGGCCCTTGCCGTCTCTGCCCATCTGCGTGTGCTCCTGGGCATCCACGCCCGTCAGGCGGCCGGCGTCCTTCAGGGTCTTGAACGCCACGTCCACCGAGTCGACGCCAATCGACAAATGGTCGAGCACGCCCAGGTCGTGCTGCGACATGCCGGCGGGAATTCCCGCGCTCGCCGCGACCGGCGTATTCCCATAGGTCAGCATGTACTCCAGCCAGTCGTGGCTGTCGGGGGCCTGCTGACTCACCCAGTCGACCCTGCCCTCGACCATGGCGCCAAACCAATAGGGCTTGAACCCCAGCAGGTCGCGGTAGAAGGTGTCTTCCACGGCCCGGTTGTGCACCATGAATCCGACGTGGATGATGTGGTGGCCGATGGCATTCACGGCGAGGAGCGGTTTGAGGTGCTCCGGCGGCTGCACAAACTCCACCTTGTTGCCCTCCGGATCGCTGATGGCGAACCAGCGGCTTCCGTCGGCGCCTTTCTCCACCTGCCCCGGCACCTTCCACGCCTTGGACCCCAGATACCGGCGCATCGCCTCGGCATCATCGGTATTCCACGCGGTGTGGTCGAGGCGGTTGATGCCGGAGTCAGGTGGGAGCGGCAGCACCTCTACAAACTGTGTGGGGCTCAGGGCATAGCGAATGCCTTTTGCATTCTCGGGGTCGGCCTGCTTGACGGCGCCGATCGCATCGACATAGAAGTGCTCGGTGGCGGCGGGATTCGAAGTGTAGACAGCGATATGCGAGATGCCTGTGATCCTTGGGCGCGCAGGCGGCTTGTCCGGCAATTGCGCGGCGGCGGTGAGCGTGAAAACGGCGACTGAAGCAGCAACCAGGAACCTGAACTGCATGCGGCACCTCGAATGTGTCTTGGGTCCACATTAAATCGATTTGCAGCATGGCGCAAACGTGCTGGCTGTTGCAAAGAATGAACCACCGGCTAGACTACGAATCGATCTCGCCCGTCTTTGTCTACAGAAGCGACCGTGTCAGGCCATTCCCCGCCGGGGACTTCGCAAAGAGTGAGCAACGAAAGGGGAATGAGAGATGGCAGCGCACGTTTGTCCATGGTGGATGGGATATTGGCTGGCCAGCCCGATACGGCGCTGGATGGTCAAGCCCGAAGAGTTGCTGGCGCCGTATATTCGGGAAGGCATGACAGTTCTGGAGCCAGGCCCCGGAATGGGATTCTTTACCCTGCCGATAGCCAGGATGGCAGGCCCTCAAGGGCGCGTTGTTGCCGTTGATATCCAGCCCAGAATGCTGGATGGCTTGCGTAGACGGGCGGCCAAAGCCGGATTGCTGGCGCGCATTGAAACCCGCCAAGTCCCATCCGACTCCATGAAGCTCGACGATCTGAAGGGCGCGGTGGATTTTGTGCTGGCCTTTGCCGTGGTGCATGAACTGCCGTCAGCCGAGGTGTTCTTCCATGAAGCCGCGGCAGTGCTCAAGCCCGGTGGGCTGCTTCTGCTTGCCGAGCCCGTCGGGCATGTTCATCCGGAGGCCTTCGCGATCGAACTGGAAGCGGCGCGACAAGCCGGCCTCCAACCGATCAACGGTCTGAAGATCAGACGGAGCCTCACCGCGCTCTTTCGAAAGAACGGATGAATGAGCGCCGAACCCACCGGCAAGGCAGATGAAGCTCGTACAATGCCTCCATGCGCCGAGACCGATTCTCCTTTCCAACCGCCCTTCTTGTCCTTGCCGCGAGCCTTGGAACCGCATGCGGTGTTCCGGTCCTTGCCCAGAGTCCCTTGCCGAAGACGTCAGCAGAGGATCGGGCACTGGCCAGGGACATCTTCAAGCAACTCATCGAAATCAACACCACGGACACGCCGCTGGGCAACGTGACTA
>CAYUJM010000080.1:0-19495 GCA_964445025.1 uncultured Occallatibacter sp.
ATCGACATTCGGGAGCCGATTCATAAGTTGACTGAAGCTGATCCTGACGGAGAATTCCTTTTGCAACGCAAATGCGACTTGTGTTAGAGATAGCGAATCGAACCCCTGCTCCATGAACGTGTCAGTCAAGCTTATTTGCGAACGTTCACGCCCTGAAACAGGAATCAGCAGGTCCACAACGCGCGAAGCAATTTGATCCTTTCTTGACTGATGCACACTCTCTAGCGGAATGTCTTCAATCGCCGTCGAAGAGCCAGCCACCTTAGGCGACATTTCTAGTTGGGCACCGGCAATCGGCTCCGAGTATCCTCGCTGGTCGTGGCCCAGGCCTACCACTGGCGCTGGGTCAACCCAGAACCTCTGTCGCTCGAAGGGATACACGGGCAGTGGGATGCGCCGCCGGTCTTCATGGGCATACAACCCTTCCCAGTCGATTTGCACGCCGTTCAACCACAGAGAGCCAACTGCAAAAAGGAGTGTCCCCCACTCGGTATTGTTTTCCGACGTATCGGAAAAAGTCGGGATAGCAGTGCAAGGCCGATCGGAGGTAAACTGCTTGCGTGCGAGCGAACACATTGTGGAGCGTGGCCCGCATTCCAGAAAAAGGTCGTGCCCCTGGTCCTTCGCAAAGCGAATCGCTTTGCCAAATTCCACGGTTGCTCGCGCATGCCGGGCCCAATAGGCTGGATCCGTTGCCTCGATATCTGTCATTGCACGCCCTGTCACTGTAGAGACGATAGTCTTCGCAGGAGCACGCAGATTGATTTTAGCGACCGCGTCGCGCAGCGGCTCGATGATGGGATCCATCATCGCAGAGTGGAACGCGTGCGATGTATGCAAACGACGGCAGGCAACACCCTCCGCTTCGAGTTGCTTCTGGTAATTGTCGACACTCTGTTCTGTCCCGGATACCACACACAGATTCGGGGCATTGATGGAAGCTATCTGAAGCGTGGCCGGCAGAGTCTTAGCAAGCGACTCCGGACTTATGCTCACCGCCATCATCGAACCACGTGGAAGGTCCTGCATCAGCTTGCCTCGCAACGCGACGATGCTCAGGACATCCTCCAGTTCCCAAACACCTGCCAGCGTTGCGGCGACAAACTCTCCGATACTGTGCCCGGCCATCATCGCCTGGGAAACACCCAGGCTCTCCCAGAAACGCGCCAGGGCATATTCGATCACGAAGATGGAAGGCTGCGTGAAGAGTGTATCCTGCAGGCTAATTTGAGCTGTCTTCTCATCGCCGCTTGGGGGATACAGAATCTCGCGCAAATCCCTTCCAAGATGCGGCTTTAGTTGCTCGCAGCAATCGTCTACGATCGCTCGGAAAAGAGGCTCGCTCTGGTAGAGGTTCAGGCCCATATTGACGTACTGCGTACCCTGGCCGCCAAAGAGAAAAACAATGGGGGGATTCCTCCGCTCACACAACTTGCTTCCACACCGCAGCGGGTTGGGCTCCGCAAGCAGCTTTGCCGCTTCGGCGGGCTCGCCAGCCACGACGAATCGCCGATGAGCCATCTGCTTTCGTCCTACCTGCAGCGTGAAGGCTGCATCCGCGAACGTTTCCGGAGCTCCATCTGCAAGATACTCTTCCAACGCTTGGCTGTAATCGCCAAGTGCCTTTTGACTCTTGGCCGAGACCGCACAAAGCTGTCGTGGACGCGAGGAACGAGTGCCGTTGATCGCCGGCGCCTCTTCCAGGATAACGTGAACGTTAGTGCCGCCGAATCCGAATGAGCTGACTGCCGCACGGCGAATTTCCTCCCCGCGAGGAAATGGAATGAGCTTGTCGGCAATCAGGAAAGGGCTATTCTTGAAATCAATTTTCGGGTTGGGGACTTTGAAATGCAGCGTTGGGGGGATTTCTTCGTTGTGCAGAGCAAGAGCCGTCTTGATTAGCCCGGCGACTCCCGCGGCATTGGTCGGATGCCCAATGTTCCCTTTGATCGAGCCAATGTAACAGAACTGTCTCCTCGAGGTCTTGTGTTCAAAAACCTTCCGCAGCGCTTCGACCTCAATGGGATCGCCGACTGGAGTTCCTGTTCCGTGCGCCTCGATGTATCGGATGGACTCGATGGGCACATTCGCATCTGCCTGGGCCATGGCAATGACTTCGGCCTGGCCCTCAACACTGGGAGCGAGGAATGAAGCGGGACGCGCTCCGTTGTTGTTCTTGGCGCTGCCGCGAATGACGGAATAAATAGTGTCCCCATCCGCAAGAGCATTGGCAAGTCGCTTAAGAATAACGACGCCCGCTCCGTCGCAAAACATGGTTCCAGTGGCCTCTGCGTCAAATGGACGGCAGTGTCCATCCTTTGCGAACGTGCCGCCCTCCTGATAGAGAAAGCCGCTCTTTTGCGGAACCGTAATGTCGACGCCGCCGCAAAGAGCGATATCGCACTCGTGGTGCAGTAAAGACCTGTATGCCTGATCGACGACCAGAAGAGTGGTGGAACATGCAGTGTTCAGGCTGACCGCGGGCCCGCGAAGGTCAAGCAAATATGCGGTGCGGAGCGCGATGTAGTCTTTCTGATTGCCATACTCAACAGCAAGCTTACCCGCCAAAGCCAACAGATCCGGACGAGTCAGGAGATTCGTCGTGTAATAGTGGTTGTCGCCGATTCCGGCAAATACACCGATGCGCCCCTCATAACGTTCCGGATCGTATCCCGCATTCTCGAGTGCATGCTGAGCTAATTCCAAGAAGACCCGCTGCTGCGGATCCATGATCTTGGCCTCGAGTGGACTTATGCCAAAAAAGGAGGCGTCGAAGAGGTCCGCACCCTCGATAAGTCCCCGAGCCCTCACATAGTCCGGATCATTGCGTAGGTGCTCTTCAATGCCTGGTCCGAGTTCTTCAGGTTTGAACAATGAAATGGATTCAACGGAATTTCGAAGGTTCTTCCAAAGCTGATCAAGATTCGCCGCGCCTGGGAAACGTCCGCTCATACCGATCAGCGCGACTCCATCTCGTGCACTCTCGGATTCAGAGTCCGCACCAAATCGCGGATGACGTTGGTGGCGCGACCGGCTTTCGGCTTCGAAAAGAAAATCGGCCTCGTGGCCGCTTCCTTCGAGATACTCTCCGAGTTTGGCGATTGTCGGGTGTTGAAAGACCTTCACTGCGGGAATCTCGTAACCGAAGCGAGTGTGGTACTGGCTGACCATGCGAATGGCCATCAGCGAAGTGCCGCCAAGATCAAAGAAGCTGTCATCAATGCCAATCTCTTCCAATTCCAATAACTCGCACCACAAACTCGTTAGTCGTTTTTCGATTGCTGTCTGCGGAGCAATAAAGTCATGAGCCAGCAGTGGCCGTTTGGCACCGGGCTGAGGCAGGGCCTTGCGATCGATCTTGCCGTTAGGCGTGAGCGGAAACTTCTCCAGGTGAGAGAACACAGATGGAATCATGTAGTCAGGAAGCTTGGATCTGAGGGACTGAAACCCCGAAGAAGAGTTCAGTTTTTTGCTGCCGGTGTAGTAAGCAACCAAGCGCTTGTCGCCGGGGCGATCCTCTCGCAAAACAACGATAGCCTGTTCGATGTTCTCGAGATCAGTCAGAGCACACTCAATCTCTCCGAGTTCAATTCGAAACCCGTTGAGCTTCACCTGGTGGTCAAGCCTCCCCAAAAACTCAAGGGTTCCGTCCGGTCTCACTCGAACTTCGTCTCCTGTGCGATAGAGGCGTCCATCGGGAAAATGACTGTTGGTCATGGTATCGATGACGAACTTCTCGGCGGTCAGCTCTGGGCGATTCAAATACCCAAGAGCTAGGCCGGTGCCACCGATCCAGAGTTCGCCCGGCATTCCCACGGAGACCGGATTGCGATTCTCGTCGAAGACACACAATTGTGTATTCGCGATCGGCAAGCCAAGGGAGATGTGGTCAGCAGATGCGATGCGTTCGGTCGAAGACCAGATCGTCGTCTCCGTTGGCCCGTACATGTTCCAGAGTTCCCGGCAGCGAGGCAGCAATTTCCGAGCGAGATCCGGGGTCAAAGCCTCGCCTCCACAAAGAATCCGTAAATCATCTTTCCCTTCCCAGCCGCTGTCCACCAGCATTCGCCAGGTTGCCGGAGTTGCCTGCATGACTGTCACAGCGTGCCGCCGGAGCAACTCTTGAAGTTGGCGACCATCGGCTGCCTGTTCCGCCGAGGTCATCACGAACTGTGCCCCGCACATTAAGGGAAGAAGCAACTCGAGAATCGAGATATCAAAGGAGGTGGGCGTAACCGCCAGAAGTACGTCGGAAGGGTGTATGCCCGGCGTCTCTGCCATCGACAACAGGAGATTGACCAGTGCCCGCCGCGGAATCATTACTCCTTTGGGCTTTCCAGTGGAACCCGATGTGTATATGAGGTAAGCGAGTTGCTCAGGTCCGCCGTTCGGTGCGAGATTCGCCGCAGGAACCTTCGCAATAGATTCCTCCTCTCGGTCAAGCAGAATGATTCGGGCTTTGGTCGACTGTAAACTCCCCTGAGTCATCGCGTGCGTGAGGAGATGAGAAATCTGAGCGTCTGTAACCATGAACTCCAGCCGGTCTTTGGGAAACCTCGGGTCCAGTGGCACGTATGTTCCACCGCATTTGAGCAACGCGAGCAGGCTTACAAGCGTATCGAATGAACGATCGAGGTAGACACCCACCAGGCTCCCAGGGCCAACTCCGTGCTCAACAAGAAACCTTGCCAGGCGATTTGAGCGAGAGTTGACATCGCGGTACGACAACTGCTCCAGCCCCATGGTCATTAGAGGAGCGTCAGGCGTGAGTTCAACTTGATCTTCAAAGAACTCATGCACGCTGCGGTTCAGGGAATGATCCGGCCGGTCGTTCTTGCAAGGACGAGTATTCCCCGTCTGCATTTTGAAACCTCCGTGGGCGTCTGGCATTCGAATCAGAGAGGCCCCTTCGACCTATCTGTCCTGCATCTCCCGCCTGCAAGGTATCATGAGCAGAGTCAACAAGTTAGTGATCTAAATCACCCTGTGATCGAAGGTAACCTTCCTGCCTCTTCGGGAATAGTACTTGTGGTACGCGAAACAGAGTACTTACCTGTTTGTTTCAACACCGCATGACCCACCGGGCATGAGCCGGAGGGTGATTTCGGGTTAACTCGGAATTCGACGCTGATTTGAGGCCCTTTGTATTTGCCTCAATGATTTGAGCACTCTTCGATCAAGACGGTCTGACACACTAGTACAGACTGCGCGGCGTGCTATCTTATGACCTGACAACCCGCTTTGTCCCGACGCCGCCGGGATTCTTCCTCGTCGTTGAATCGCCAATCCCCATCTCGGAAAGTGGATCCTCTCGCATGCATATACTCGTAACCGGCGCCGCTGGATTCCTCGGCTCCCACCTCACGGACCGCCTGCTCTGCGAAGGGCACTCCGTTTTCGGGGTCGACAACCTCTCTACAGGAGACATGGAAAACCTGGCCCATCTGAACAGGGAAACCCGCTTTCAATTCGAGGAGAGGGACATCTGCCAGCCCTTCGATCCCGGCCCGGTCGACTACGTCTTCAACTTCGCTTCCCCGGCCAGCCCGCCCGAGTATTTGCGTCTGGCCATCGAGACCCTACAGGCAGGTTCGGCCGGCACGGAAAACACTCTCGAGATCGCCGCAAAGTATGACGCGGGCTTCCTTCATGCATCCACCTCGGAGTGCTACGGCGATCCACTTGTCCATCCCCAACCGGAGGAGTATTGGGGACACGTGAATCCTGTGGGCCCTCGCTCCGTATACGATGAAGCAAAACGCTATGCCGAGGCGCTGGTCATGGCCTGGTATCGCTCGCGCGGCTTAAACGCTCATCTGGTGCGCATATTCAATACCTACGGACCTCGACTGCATCCCAGCGACGGCCGCGTGATTTCGAACTTCATGATGCAGGCGCTGCGTGGCGAGCCGCTAACCATCTACGGTGAAGGAAACCAGACCAGAAGTTTCTGTTATGTCGATGATCTGATCGAGGGCATCCTGCGGCTAGCGCGCTCCAGCGAGCATCTCCCGGTCAACATTGGCAACCCAGCAGAATTCACCATACTGGAATGTGCCCAGGCCATCCTGAAGGTCACCAGTTCAGTAAGCGAGCTTCGCTTCGAAGCTCTTCCCGAGGACGATCCCACTCGTCGTTGCCCTGACATCAGTAAGGCGCGGACCCTGCTCGGATGGGAACCAAGAATCTCGCTGCATGAAGGACTGGCTCTCTCGCTTCCCTACTTCAAGGGCAAAGTCGCAGTTTGGGACGCATAGACGCGGCCTCTTGACCATACCTGCCAACTTACCGTGTCAGCTTTTCCGTTCTCCCCACACAATTGGCTCGACTCTCGCAACTCATTTCGGCCCCGGCCCGCATCCTTTTTCTTCCACCGGCAAGAGCTATGCTGGCTGAACCATGTTTTCGAAAGACTTAGGCCGAAGTCTAGCCCTATTCCGCTTCCCTCAGAGCGCGCAGATTCTTCACAGTGACCTGGCTGACCCATCTCAGGTTTCTCATCTCGCTGTTCAGAGAACCACGAAGACTGCGAACTCTCGCCTTCTCGACAAGTTCGTTCTTTGGGATTTGGGTCGCAACAAAGGCCAGGTTTCGCTCTTTCAATACGGGATGGTCCCTACATCAGCTTGCCGAGGGGAAATGCTCCGCCAACCGAAAAGAAGGATTTGAACCTCTCGCCGCAGATGACCGTCAGACGGACACCAGACGCCATGCGCACAGGGACTCCGTGTAGGCTGCACTGCCATCGCGAAGCCATGTGTCCAGTTGAGCGGGTTCCTTCAACTGCTGACCGCGCACGCGCGGTACCTCAACAAAACGGCACTCCAGTTCCGGCAGAGCGGTCATATCGCCCCAAAGCTTTTCGAACTGAGCCACCGGGAAGATGTCTTCCTGGCCCTTACCCCAGCGTTTCTTCACATCTTTGAGCGTGATGTAAGTTGGCATCCGCGCGGCTAGGACGCGCACTGCATCATCCACAGCCTTGGCATCGGAAAGAGCATTGCGGGTGAGACCAAACACTTTGAGCAGACGGTCTATATCGATCCAGTAGGTCGCGCTGTTGTAGTAGCGAAGACGGCTTTCGAGTTCCTCACTGGGCAGTGCCAGACCTTCGACCAACCTGGGCCTACCATCCACGCGGGCGAGGCCGCCGCCGCGATCCTCGAGTTGGCGGGCAATCACCTCCGCGGTAAGCGCGGCACCGCTTTGGATGTGGTAACCGAGCACCGCTGCGTCGGCATCGGCGGCCACCGTGTCGATGTTATGGATCATCAGATAGTTCAGTTGAGGGCGCTTCTCAATCAGGCGTTGGAGTGTGCCGTTGCGCAGCAGATTGGCAACCTCATACCAGTGGCCCACAGGATGAAGACACTGCATGGGCACATTTCCCGCGTAGTCAGATCCCTCGCCGGCACTTTGTGCCCACTGGATCAGCGCCGCATGCAGGTTCTCACGCACCTTCTGTGCCTGCGCGTCCAGCAATTGCTGCGATACCTCTTCCCAGGCGAAGCGGAGATCGCGCACCATCGGGATCATGCGCAGGCCAATGCTGCGTCCGGGAGAAAGCAGAAGCGGACCGGGATAACCGTAGTCCTGCTCCACGGCAAGGTGAGCCGCGATCGGACCGTGCGTGAGGTAGCTCGTTGTGATCACGTGCGGAAGAGGCGTTCCGCATTCACGGCTAACGCGAAGGCTCTTGGCCAAGTGAACTTCGATGAAGTCGCGATACTGTCCGCCGAGCTTGCAGAAGGGACTCAGAGCCTTCACCACTCCCGCGCCGCGGGTCCAGCGCGTGCCCACCCCTCCCGCCAGCGACACGATGGCAACACGCCCCTCAGCAAGAGCTTCGTGGCCGATCGAACGGTGACTGTCATTGGCATGATCCGCAATGGCATCCTCAATGAGCCTGCTGGCGGGCAAGCGATTTTGCGCCAGGCCAATCCGGCCTGAAAGGAGATCCTGACGAACCAACTCGTGCTGCTGGGGGTCAAAGCCATACTGATCGAGTAGCGACCTCAGGGGCTGAACTTGGCTCCGTTCGGCATCTTCGGCTGCTGGGAGCATGTGGTCAAACAGGGTTTCGATCATGCCTGCGTAGTCTGCCCTGGAGCGGCATGCGGCAGTGAATCGCTCCAGTTCGGAGCGGCGTGCAGTTGAGAGTCGAGGTAGTTCGCTTCGAATCAGAGGTGGCACCTGCAGCGTGTAATAGCCCGCTGGCATAAGGGCATCGTCACCTTGGAGCAGCTTGGCCAGCGTTCCCTGCTCGTTGATAGCGAAGTCGTAGACCACAGGCTCCATGGCGAACGGTACGGAGTGCTCCATCTGGCGCTTGGTCTCGCTCATGATGGCCTGCATGCGCGCCTGGGCCTGCGCCTTCGTCTGCGGGCTGAAGAGGAAGCCCATGCCCCCTCCGCTCATGCCGCCCAGCATCCAGAAGCCCCAGAAATCGTCGCCGAACTCTTTGCGGGCACGGTCGATGAGCTTGTTCGTATACAGGTTGGCGGCCCAGGGAATGATGGTTTGCAGTGGACCATCGAAGTTCCGTTCCAAACAGCCGCCGAGGGCACGGATATTACCCTTCTCCAGATGGACAATGATCTCGTCGAGGATTCCGATTGCCTGACGGCGTCCGAGCCACTCGGTTCCACCGCGCAGCAGATACTTCTCGGTGACCATTTCGAGAATGGGGCCGACATCCTGCGCCATACCGCCGTGAACCAGAACGAGGCTCTGCTGAAGTTTTTCCCTCGCTTCGCTAGAAATCTCGGCATCGGTGAAGATCCTGTGATCGGGAAGCAGGCGTCCGCGGCTTACACCGAACTCGGGGTCGCTTTCCGTCGCGCGCACCCCGTGGATGAGCTTGATGCCTGGCCAGACACCACCGGAATCCTGCCAGCCGCCGCCGCTTCCGCCCAGCCACTCACCCAGGATGGCGCGCGCGGCGACCAGCCTGCGGTCGTGCTCTTCAAGGCCTCCGGTAAGCGAATGGATCTGGCCGGTCGCCCGCATGCAAACGGCAATAATGCTGGCCAGAAGGCTGGTGGAGACAGCCAACCGAGAGCCTTTGGGGATATCGTTTACACAGCTCACGATCTCAATGCCATAACCGGGCCTTCCCGTGAGGCGCTCCAGCAGAGAGGCCAGGGGCTGAGTCGCCCCCTCGAGACCTGGAGGGACCAGTCCGCTTGCGATTACACCCGCTTTGAGCAAGCCCAGGTAGTCGCGGGCAAAGTCGAAGACCTCGGCGATCGAAGAAACGTCCGCGGAAGAGCGCAGGTCGACACTGGTCAACCGGATGACTGGTTGATCGATGACCCGGAACCACGCCTCGACCGGCGGCTTGGGTCGAACCGAATCAGCTCCCGCCGTCCGGACCGCAAGATCAATAGAGGCGTTGATGACCCGGGCACCCTCGGGGAAGTCCATCCCGAGGAAGAAAATATCGCTCCATCCACTGTGCGTCAGGTCCATGCGGACGGGCGTTGTTTCGCGCAGGATAGGAAAGACGGGATCGCCCTGAAAAAGCTCAGGACGAATCCTCAGGGGAACGTCGTCCGTATGGCCAACCCTGAACATCCACTGATTCCCCCGTACTCCCCGCACACTGCGGCGCACCTGGTCGGCAAGCGTCTGAAAGCCGAGGGCCCGGTAGCTGGCTGCCAGCGCACTGGAGATGGCCGCACTCGCGCCCTGTTCGGCCTGGGCCTCCAGAAAGACCTCGATGGCTTCCTCGAAGCGGCGCTCGAGCAGGTTCTCGTAGCCGGCAAACGGGATGAGCGCCGGCGCGTGCGTTGCGTGAAACCTGGGAATATTGAACCGGTGGATGGCGTAAAGAAAGAAGAGCGCGCGGACACGTTCGTAGAGGTTATCGCAGCCGCGGCGGAATCTCTCAAGCGCCTGACATTCGGCAAGGATCCCGTCAATGCTGAGGTTCTCGCACAATGATTCCAGTGACAAATCGCGCTGGACACCGTTGCCGGTGATGACGTCGGTAAAGCGGCTCACGCGGTTGAGCCTCCACCGTTCTGGACCAACTCGCGGTCGGCAAGGAGTTCGACCAACTGCGACAGCACTTCTCCTCGGTCACGGCCGTTAAGCGCAAGCGCCAGTTGTGCGATAAGGAGGCCATACGGGGCGCCGAGATCGTACCGCCGGCCGTTGTCCTCGACGGCAAGGTATTGTTCCTGGGTTGCGAGTTCGGCCAGAGCATCGACCAGTGTTATCGGAATCCCCTCAGATTCCGCCAACTTGCGGTCCAGAATATCCATCACCGTAGCCGTCAAGACGTGGATGCCGAAAAAGCAGAGATAGTGTCCGGTCCGTATCCCGGGAATCAGCAGGCGCTGCTCTGCTTCAGTGGGCGTGGGTTTCTCGACAACCGTCTCCACGCGATACAGATCGCTCCGCGGAGGAACGCGGCGTCCTCCGACCGTCCCGTAGCGCACCAGCAGGCTCTCACGCGTGGGCTGGACACCGCTCACCGAGCAGCGTTCCTTCTGGGCCAGCTCCACGAGTCGTTGAGCTGAAGGCTTGGAGGCCGCACTGACATAAAGGTGGTCGCCGACCATGTGAAGAAATGGGTCACTGTTTGTGAAGGATCGCGCGCAATGAACCGCGTGACCGTAGCCGCGCGGTTCAGGCTGAGAAATAAACCGTATCGACGGAGCGTGCAGCCCGGCAGCTTGCGCATAGGATGATTCGTCGCCGGGCCAGACGACAATTGCGATCTCCTCGACCCCGGCCGCAAGCGACTGCTCGATCAAAATACACAGAAGCGACTTCTTGTTCCCTTCGCCGTCGACGAGCGTCTGGAGAGGTAATGCACGCTGCGAGTGGGCGGCCGCCGTGATTACTGCTTTTCTTACTAACAAAGTGGCTCCTGAGGGCACTTTATCACGGAGACTCCCTCTTTTCACCACCTTGAATTAGACTGCTGATCCTGTGATTGACAGTTGGGGACGCTGCCTCGGACTTGACCCGATCGCCGCTGAGATCCAAAGACGGCGGAGGTTCACTACCCTTTCGGTGCTGTTAGTTCATTCATCCGTATTTGGGCTACGAACTGCATTGGCAGATTGAAATGGGTCTTCCGCCCGGGAGGGGCTTCGACACCGTTCATCTCCCACGGGTGCAGATCTGCGGAGTTTGTACCTGTGCGGTTTAGTGGGCGCGCGATTCCTCGACACGGCTCCCACCGTTACATGCTCATGTGACGACGCGAGCCCCGGTAGCCTACCCAATCATCACATCAAGGTGTAATCCCCATCACAGACCTGCCCTTCCACACCACTCTAATTTGACAGCGTTGCAATGAAATTGGAGAGAACCGGTCCAAAAACCGCCGGGATCTTCGGCATGGCAGGGTTTGCCCACATTTCTAATGCTCTGGCGGGAAAAGGGCGATGAGTTCTCAAGCCGTGTTCTGTTCGCTGAATCGGTCTGGAACAGGACGCTCGTCGGAAGAAGAATTCTATGTGCGCGTTTGTGCAGGGCGCAGGGTGAACGGGTTGGCCAGAGCGAGCGAGTGGTGCGGAGTGAGTGAGCTGGGTAGGGACTCAAGGCAGGGCCTATGGAACTGACGTGGATCGCCATCGCGGCCAGCTTGTTGATGGGCCTGGGAGCCCTGCTCATCTTTATCTGGTCGGTGCGCAGCCACCAGTTCAAGAGCTTTGAAGACGTGAAATATCAGGTGTTCTGGTCGGACCTGCACGAGCCGCCAGCAACCCTTAATAAGGAGCAGCAGCATGGGAGCAGCACCAAAGACGCATGAGGCCGGCACACCTCTGGGTCACCATTCCGAAAGCCCCGAAACAAGCCAGCAGATTCCTCGCCGCAACTTTCTGGCCTGGCTGAGCGGCGCCGGCATCGTCGGGTCGCTGATGGCCGGCGTCTTTTCGACCTTCGTCTTCATGAAACCCCGCGCCACCTACGGCCAGCCCAACCGCTTCCTCATCGGACGTCCCGAGGAATTCCCTTCCGGCGCGCGTGTAGCCATCGATACCAAGCGCGTCTGCATCGTCCGCGAAGGTAACAAGGTGGCGGCCATCTCCACTACCTGCACGCACCTGGGCTGCATCGTCGCCCCCTCCGCCACAGGCTTCCAGTGCCCCTGCCACGGCTCCCAGTTCGATGTGGACGGCAATGTGACCGGCGGTCCGGCGCCCAAAGCCCTCTCCTGGTTTCAGGTGTCGCTCACTCCAAGCGGCGAACTCGAAGTCGACAAGGATAACGAAATCCAGACGGGAACCTACTTGAGCGTATGACGAAAGAAGAGAAATCCAAAGGTTCGGCCGTGATGGACCTTCCCCGCAACGTGTGGAAGTCCGTCTTCCGCAACCCACTGCCGTCGAGCGACCGCGGGCGGGCTGCCACCAGCTTCACCAACTTCTTCCTCCACATCCAGCCCGTCCGTGTCAGCCGCCAGGCCCTGAAGCCCACCTATACCATGGGCCTGGGCCTGATCAGCTTCTTCCTCTTCGTCATCCTTACGGTGACCGGCGTTCTGCTGATGTTCTATTACGTTCCCTCGACCACCCAGGCCTACGACCGCATGCTCGACCTGCGCAGCTCGGTGGCCTTCGGCGTGATCTTGAGGAACATGCATCGCTGGGCCGCCCATGCCATGGTCGCCGTGGTCTTCCTGCATATGTGCCGCGTCTTCTTCACCGGCTCCTACAAGCCCCCGCGTGAGTTCAACTGGGTCATCGGCGTCTCCCTGTTCCTGCTCACGCTGCTCTCGAGCTTCACGGGATACCTTCTGCCCTGGGACCAGCTGGCCTTCTGGGCCATCACCGTAGGCACCTCGATTGCCGGCTACGCGCCGTTTGTAGGCAAGACGATCAAGTTCATGCTGCTGGGTGACGCCACAGTCGGCCAGGAAGCGCTGCTGCGCTTCTACGTGCTCCATGTCGTAGTGCTGCCGCTCGTTCTCACCATCTTCGTCGCCGTGCACTTCTGGCGCATCCGCAAAGACGGCGGCCTGGCCAAGCCCGAAGAAGCCTCGCCCGCACCCAAGCCTGCCATCGAAGTTGAAGTCCTCGAGGCCGAGCCCGTGCTGGCGGGAGCGGGAGCCGCTGCGAGCGCGGGGCCCGCGCGCAGATTCAGCATTCAGGGCCTGGTGCGCGGTCCGCTGGTCAAGATCGGGAAGCTCGAAGAAGACACCGTCTTCAGCTGGCCCAACCTGCTCATCGCAGAGCTTGTCGTACTGCTGGTGACCATCGCCGCCGTCCTCGCGGTCTCCTTCTTCTTCAATGCGCCACTGGAGCAGCCAGTGAACGTCATGCATCCGCCCAATCCGGCCAAGGCTCCCTGGTACTTCCTGGGCTTGCAGGAGCAGGTCAGCTACTCGGCCTTCTGGGGAGGCATCGGCGTACCCGGGATCGAGCTCCTTCTCCTGCTTCTCGTCCCCTATTTCGATCGCGGCAAGGCGGGCGTCGGCCGCTGGTTCGCTCGCCAGCGGATTCTGGCCAACTCCCTCTTCCTGACGTTTGTGATCGTAAACGTGGTTCTGATCATCATTGGCACTTTCTTCCGCGGCGCGAACTGGCAGTTCGTGTCGCCGTTCTGACGAGTTTTGACCTGAGGAGTTCTCATCTTATGCGCGTGGCGTTGGCCGTTCTAAGTCTGCTGGTATTGATCGGGTGCGGCGTGGTCGTTTATGACCAGTTCCACAGCCGCTGGGAAGACGACCAGACGGCCTACTTCCATCAGGCGCTCGCCCAAGCCAAGACCGACGCCGAGCGCAGCTCGCTCGAAGGCCGCCAGCCCAAGATCGAGCAGATCATCGTCACCGCCTTCGCGGGCCAGGGCGGCGAAACTCGCATCGACCGTTGCGAGAGCTGCCACATCGCCGTCGACGACCCGCGCTTCACTTCGTCCAAGCAGCCGCTCGCCACCCACCCCTACTCGGAAGCCATGGGCGACGTCTTCAAAAACGGCCGCTGGGAACGCCGTCACAAATTCACCGACTTCGGCTGCACTTCCTGCCACGACGGCCAGGGCCGCGGCCTTGAGGTCGCCGACGCGCACGGCGAAGATGAGTTCTGGCCCGATCCCATGCTCGGCTACACCATGCAGGCCAACTGGAGCAAAGACATTGCCTCCCACCTGCATGGCGCCGAATTCCTCCAGGCCAACTGCGCGCAATGCCACGCAGAAAAGGACTTCGCCGGAACGCCGCTGGTCACGCGCGGCCGGGCGCTTTTCTTTAAGACCGGCTGCTTCGGCTGCCATCGCATCGAGGGCCTGTCGACCGGCACTCTTGGCCCCGATCTGACCGAGGTCGGCAAGGAGCGCAAGCTCGATTATCTGTGGGGACACCTCGTCGATCCACGCGCCTACACCCCCACCTCGATCATGCCGCAGTTCAAGCTGAGCGACGACGACAAGAAGGCGCTGGTCATCTTCCTCAAGAGCCGCCGCGCCAGCAATCTGGCTGAATCTCCCTACGAAGCCTTCAAGCTCAATGCCGCGGTGACATCGGCCGTCCCTGAGAGCGTCATTCCATCGGAAGCCGGCCCCGCCGGCGCATTGACCTCCAGCACGCGCGGAGAAAAGCTGATCCAGGAATACGCCTGCCTCTCCTGCCACAAGCTTGGCGATCGCGACGGCGGCATCTCACCCGACCTCTCCTATGAAGGCCTCCTGCGCGACGGCCCGTGGCTGATGGCACACTTCCACAATCCACGCTCCCGCGTTCCCGACTCCAACATGCCCGCATTCGGATTGCCCGAGGACGACTTCCAGGCCATGGCCGCGTACCTCCTGACGCGCACCACGCCGCCGCCGGCCATGACGCCGGCCGAGACCTTCAAGACTCTCTGCGCGCGCTGCCACGGTGAAAATGGCAATGGCCACGGCATCAATGCCATCTATCTCGATCCCGCGCCCCGCGACCTGACCAAGGCCGAGTTCATGACCAGCAAGCCGCAGTCGCGCTTCCTCGCGTCCATCACGCTCGGTGTGCCCGGCACCTCCATGCCCGCATGGGGCAAGACGCTCACTGGCGACCAGGTCAAGGGCGTGCTCGATTACGTCTTCCAGGCTTATGTCAAGGAGCCCAGCCGGCAGATGAAGCCGCGCAAGGTCCCCGAGCAGAATCCCGTGCCCATGTCGGCTGCATCGGCCGCGCGCGGCGAAGCCATATTCCTGCAACGCTGCACGGGCTGCCATGGACGCAAAGCCGATGGCCGGGGGCCCAACTCGCTCGACATCTCGCCCCGTCCGCGCAACCTGAGAAACTCCGCATTCATCGAAAATGCTCCGGACCGGCGCCTCTTCGAGTCAGTGATGTACGGCGTCGAGGGCACCGCCATGCCCTCCTGGATGGATTACGGCCTCTCGCAGAACGAGGTCGGCGACATCATCAACTACATTCGCAGTCTGAACGAAACAGCAAAGTGAGAGGCTCAAGAGCTCTCTGGAGGCTTAAATGGCAACACATGCAACCAGTGGAACCGTAGCCGCAACGCCGTCGGTTTCGACCTCGGACATCCACAGGGACACCACGGTGAAATGGTTCCTGCTCGGCGCTGTCGGATACTTCTTCGTCGTCGGCATCATCGCCCTGATCATCGCGGCCAAGTTCGTGTGGCCGCAGTTTTTGGGGACGATTCCGTACTTTACCTACGGGCGCATGCGTCCTCTGCACGTCAACGGCATGCTCTTCGGCTGGCTGCTGGCTGCCGATATGGGTCTGGCCTGCTACATCGTTCCACGTCTCTGCGGCGTCAAGCTGTGGAGCGAGAAGCTGGGCGTAGCCACTTCGATCCTCTGGAACATCATTATCATCAGCGCCATCTTCAGCCTGCTGGGCGGCTACCAGAAGGGCCTGGAATACGCCGACCTGCCGACGCCGGTCGCGGTTCTCGTCGTCATCGCCTGGGTGATGTTCGGCATCAACATCTTCGGCACCATCGCCACGCGAAAGTACAACCAGATGTATGTCTCCACCTGGTATCTGATGGGCACCATCCTGTGGACGGCCTTCGTCTATCTCACCGGCAACTTCGCCACCCTGCTTCCCGGCGTCACCGGCGTCAACCAGGCCAATTTGAACTGGATGTACACCCACAACGCGGTCGGTCTCATCTTTACGCCCGCCGGCCTGGCCATCGCCTACTACTTCATTCCGCGCGCCTCGAACACCCCTCTCTACAGCCACAAACTCTCCATGATCGGTTTCTGGTCGCTGGCCTTCGTCTATGTCTGGACCGGCGCCCACCACATGATCCACGGGCCCATCTCGCAATGGCTGCAGACAATCTCGATCGTGTTTTCGGTCATGCTGCTGATTCCCGTCTGGGCGGTTGTTTACAACTTCATCGCCACCATGAAGGGCCAGTGGCACCAGTTGAACGACAACGTCTCGCTCAAGTTCCTCATGTCCGGCACCATCTTTTATCTGCTCACCTGCTTCCAGGGCCCGATGCACAGCCTGCGCTCGGTGAACGCCATCGTCTCGAAGACCGACTGGATCCCCGGACACGCGCACATGGCCGTGCTCGGCACCTTCTCGTTCATCACCATGGCCGGCGTCTACTACGTCATCCCGCGCGTCTTCGGAGTCAAGCTGCACTCGGAAGCCGTGGCCAACTGGAGCTTCTGGCTGTTCATGATCGGCGGCCTGGGCATGTTCACTGCCCTGTGGCTGGGCGGATTCTGGCAGGGCTGGCAGTGGAACAACCCCTCCATTCCGTTCATCGACACCGTCGTCGCGCTCAAGCCGGTATGGATGGTGCGGTTCCTCTCCGGAATCCTGATCTTCTCCGGAATCGTGCTGTTCCTCTACAACATCATGTCGACCGCACTGGGAAGCGGTCAGGCCAAAGCCGAGATGGCGCGCTCGTAAACGAAGGGAGACTGTATGCTGCACAAAACCGATTCCAATGCAATCCTGTTTGTGGGCGCCGCTCTGGGACTGTTCTTCATCGGCGGCCTGCTCACCACCGTGGCCCCGCCCTTGATCGACAAGAGCTGGAACAAGCCTTTCGAAAACAGCGACCCCTCTAAAGGACCCACCGGCAAGCTGGTGGCTTACACCGACCAGGAACAGCGCGGCTACGCCATTTACATCCGCGAAGGCTGCAAGTACTGCCACACACAACAGACGCGCACCCTGGCGTCCGACGTGATCCGCTCCGGATGGAAGGGTGTGCCCTCGCCGGTCTCGACTCCCGACGAGTTTGTCTACGACTACCGCCAGACATTCGGAACCAAGCGCACCGGGCCGGATCTGTCGCGCATCGGCGGCAAGTACAACAAGGAGTGGCATCGAGCCCACTTCCGCAATCCCCGCGACCTGGTTCCCGGCTCCATCATGCCGCCGTTCCCGTGGATCGCCAACAACCCGCAGGAGCTCGACGATCTGGTCGCCTACCTGCAGACGCGCGGGCGCGCCAAAGACTGGCGTCCGGATAACGATTATGAAAAGTGAGGCGCGGTCATGACCGACTACACCTATCAGAGCGTGTTTTTCGCTTATCTTCTTTTTGCGGTGCTGGCCGCCTGCGCGGTCTACTTCTTCATCCGCTCCGTGAAGGATGGCTACCTGGGCTCAAACAGCGAGGAGCCGAAGTACCGCATGCTCGAAGACGATCCTGAACTTGACCCGCAGCAACCCACCGGCGCGCACGCGCCACGGAGGCCATGATGACACCTGAAGCCCCCAAGTCTGAACTGCACGAATACGCCGGCGGATGGATCACCGAGCGCAAAGGAACCGGGATCCCCGGCTTCCTCAAGCTCGCCTATCCCGTCATCGGAATCGCCGTCCTTGTCTACCTCGTGATTTTCATGAACGGCGAGATTAATCACTCAACGCGCGGCTCGCTTGTGCAACAACTCAACGCCGTCACCGGCAACGCCAACGGCTTTATGTACATCGTCGGGGCCATGATCCTGGTTTACCTGATCATTCTGCTCGCCTTCCTGTTCAGGAAGTCCGGACACGAGGAATAGAAGAACCCATGGCGCAGCCAAACGGACAAAACGGGCACGGCGGGCAATTCGACACGATCGGTGGGGCGGGCTACTGGATGAAGATGGTCAAGTGCCAGGACGCCTGCCCTGTGCACACCGACGCGTGCGGCTACGTGAACGCGATCGCGGAGGGCCGCGACCAGGACGCATACCGCATTGCGCGCGCCACCAATCCCTTCGCCTCCATCTGCGGCCGCGTTTGTGGCGCACCGTGCGAGGCAAATTGCCGCCGTGGCTCGCTCGATTCTCCGGTCTCGATCCGCGCCCTGAAGCGCTTCGTCACCAGCCAGTTTGGACCGGAGAGCGGAGACTTCCGCCTCCATCACGAAGGCTGCAATCAGCAAATGCTCCCGCCCGGCCGCGGCAACTATGAGCCCGTCGCAGTGGTTGGCGCGGGTGTTGCCGGACTCACCGTTGCGCACGACCTCGCCCAGGTTGGCTACAAAGTCACCGTTTTTGAGGCCCACTCCACTCCCGGCGGCATGCTGACCGCAGGAGTGCCTGTTTTCCGCCTGCCGCGCGAGCTGGTGATGGCGGAGATCAACGCCATCCTCGCGCTCGGAATAGATCTCAAATGCAATCAGCGCCTGGGCCGTGACTTCACCATCAAGAGCCTGCGCGAGCAGGGCTTCAAGGCCATCTTCCTCGGTGTCGGCCTGCCCAAGGGCCGCAAGCTCGATCTGCCTGGCGCCAATCTCACCGGCGTTTACGACGGCATGGATTTCCTGCGCGCCTTCAACGAGGGCAATCCCCTTCCCGTTGGCAAGCGAATCGTCGTCATCGGCGGCGGCAACGTAGCCTACGACGTGGCCCGTTCCGCCGTGCGGCCACAGGATCAATTTGCCCCCGCTGCGCCCGTGAGCGACGTTCACTCGAGCGAAGCCACGGCCCTCGACGTTGCCCGTTCCGCCGTCCGCATGGAAGGCGACAAGGAAGTGCATGTCGTCTGCCTGGAGAGCCGCCGGCAGATGCCCGCCGACGAGATTGAGGTCACCGAAGGCGCCGAAGAAGGCCTTGTCCTGCACAACTCGCGCGGCCCGCGCGCCATCCTCGACAAGGACGGCAAGGTCGCCGGCCTGCGCACGGTCGAATGCACTGCGGTCTTCGATGAGAGCGGCCGCTTCAACCCCAGCTTCAACGAAGCCAACATCGAAGAAATCCCCGCCGACACCATCATCTTCTCGATCGGCCAGTCTTCGGATTTGTCATTTCTCGAGCCCGGCGACGGCGTCGAATCCAATCGCGGCCTCATCAAGGTGGATCCCGAGACCTACCAGACCACCGCTCCCGACGTCTTTGCCTGTGGCGACATTGCGCACGGCCCGCGCCTGTTCATTAACGCCATCCGATCAGCGCAAATCGCCGCCCGCTCCATGCACGACTACCTGCGCGGCACGCACACCCAGGAAAGCGTTCGCTCTTCGTGGTCGCCTGCCGAATATACGATGCGCGAAGGCTGGGATCAGCTGCGCCGCCATCATCCGCCCGTGGCGCCCGCGGCCGCACGCGCGGCCTC
>CAYUJM010000081.1:0-19434 GCA_964445025.1 uncultured Occallatibacter sp.
CTTCGCCGAGTTGCTGGAGAGCTTCGGGCTGGTGGGGTTCAGGTATTCACCGCTGGGGCTGAGGGACGGGATCCTGGCGCAGATGTTGGCCGAGCAGGATGCGCGTGCCAGGGCCCATCGGGAGTTCGAGCACGAGCGGTGGGAGAGCGTGCTGGCCACGGCTCGGCGTTACGGGGTGGATCCCAAGCAGGCGGAGCCGGTGAGGGCTCATGCTTTGCAGCTCTACCGCGACTTGAAGGCGTTGCACGAACTGCCACCGGAGTATGAAAGCTGGCTTGCGGCGGCAGCCGTGTTGCGCGATACCGGCAAATTCGTCAACCACCAGGGACACCACCGGCACACGCAGTACATTATTTCGAGTTCGGAGATTTATGGATATACGCAGGTGCAGCGGACGACGATGTCGGCGCTCGCGCGCTACTTGGGCAAGAGCCGTCCTCAGCCTGGCGACCGGGCGCTCAGGAATATTCCCGCGGAAGAACACATGCACGTCCATCGTGCCGTGGTGCTGCTGCGGCTGGCGGTGGCACTGAACCAGGACCGGGCGAGCGACGTGCTGCGGGTGAGGGCAAAGGTGTATCCCAAGCGGGTTTACCTGGAGGTAGAGCCCGGGCGCACGGGGGCGGAGTTGGAGCTTTGGAGTCTCCGCAAAGAAGCAGACTACTTCCGCGAAGTCTTTGGCCGCGAGCTTTTTGCCACGCTGGCGTAGATGGACCGGGCCATGCGCGGGTCAATGAGCCAGCGCAACAGGGGCGGATGGCGGTCCATATCGACGCGCGCGATGGAGCCTTTGCGCATGCGGATGGCGGCGCCGCCGTTGCCGGTGATCATGCGGCCCAGGAACTGGAAGACATTGGGGTTGTGGCCGACGACAAGCACGCCCTCGCGGTCGGCATACTTGGCCAGCATCTGCTGGAAGGCCGCGTAATCGGCATTCAGGCCGAGGGCGGGACTGATTTCCACTTTGGCTTCGTAGCCAAGCTCGGTGCCGACAAACTGGGCTGTCTGGAGAGCCCGCTTGAGCGGGCTGGATACGATGACGTCGACCTGGACCCTGAGGGCGGCAAGAACGCGCGCCATCAGCATGCACTGCTCTTTCCCCTCCTTAATCAAGGCTCTTTTGGCGTCGAGGGTGGGGTTATCTCGCCGGAGTCCGGCGTTGGCGTGGCGCATTAGGTAGAGGTTCATAGAGATTCGTTCGATAGGGCCCGGACTTCGGGTCTTTTCACTCCTATCTTCTTTCCCAGAGACACGATATTAACACGCTTGTAACAATTCTCGCGGGCCTAAAGAGATTCTTGGGTTGGACTTGCGGCGGAATTGGAAAGGCCGGCTCTCCAGAGTTCCGCGATGAGAAGGCCTCCCAACCGGGGGCGGCGCTCAACAAGTGTATACCCGGCGTGTTGCAGTGCGTAGGCATAGTCGGGAAGCTTCCGAACAGCCAGACCGGTGAGCTGGCCAAAGGAGAAATAGAGGCCTGCGACCAGCGGACGGGCAAGGATCCGACCGAACCAGCCAGGCGGGATGGCGAACTCGGAGATAACCCAGATTGCCGAAGGGAAGACGGCGGGACGAAGTTCCTCAACCAGCGATTCGATTTCCCTGGTGGTCAGGCAGTCTAGGAAGAAGTGGGTCACAATGAGGTCGTACTTAGATGCAGCGTTTCCTGCCGGCGGGTGCCAGGCGCGAATGTCGGCCATGTGAATGTGTACGCGGCTGGCATGGGGGCCTGCGCGGCGCAGAAGGGCACTGAGCATGGCGTTACTGGCATCCACGGCGTCGATCTCGACAGTGGGGTTAGCGCGCAGCAGGCAGGCGGTGAAGCGCCCGTCGCCGTCCCCAAGAACAAGAGCGCGGCGGACGTTTGTGAGCCGTGCGAGGAAGGTGCGGCGGGTGAGCGAGAGCCACGGGCCGAAGGCGAGGAACTCCATCCAACGGTAAAGGGGAGCGAGGCGATTGAAGTTCGGGGGGCGGTTCATCGCAGCAGCAGCGCCAGCGGCGTGAGCAGGACCAGGTCAGCGGCGGCGCGCAGGGCCAATGGTGTGAGGCGAATGCGGAGTCGGTCGAGGAGGGCCAGAAGTAGGGCGCTGACGGCACCCGCAACCGCGAATGCCGCGGAGCGTGGTTGGGCGAAGACAAGAACGGCCGCGATCAACAGACCGGCAATGGCAAGAAGGCAGGCGGGGACGAATATCTGAGGTCTGGCCGGTGGCTGTTCACGGGTCTCCCAGCGGTCGATGGCGTGGCAGTTTAGCCAGGCAAGCAGGGCGAAGAAGGCGGCAACCGCCGCAAGAGGCCAGAGCGTTGGGACGGCGCGGACTGCGGCGCGGGTGAAGGTGGGCAGAGCGCAGGCGGAGGTGAACAGCAGTCCCACCAGCAGCTCTTTCTTCATGCGTGGGAATCGAGTGAAAGGACCGTCGGACGGGAGGCGGCGCACGGAGTGGACGCGGGTGAAGTAGGCCAGCGCGGCCACGGCAAGAACGGAGTTTCGCTCGCGGGCGGTCGAAGGCATGAGGGTGAAGACGATGCAGGCGGCGGCAGTTGCGGCTGCTGCGGCGAGCGGGGCCATGAGCCGGCGATGGCGGTGATGGAAGCGGTGTCGTTCGCGCAGGCTACTCAGGTCTCCGCTGCGCAGGGCGGCTCGGGCGTCGAGGAGCCGGTCGCCGATATAGACCGCCCAGGACGCCAGGGCGAGCAGGACGGGGATCCAAACAGGCAGGCGGACTCCGGCGGCCCAGGCGAAGGCGAGCGACCAGACGACGGCGACGGTGGGGGCGTCGAGGCTGGTCAGATGCCACAGCCGCAGCGGTGCGGGCGCGTCCAGCCTGCGGCAGGCATTGGGAATGCCGTTGGAAGCGCCGGGTTCGGCCGTCGGATTGGGGAGAGTCTGCGGCACTAAGGCCATTTTAGAGGCACTCAGGGCTGCTTCATTGAAAAGGGGACGCAGGCTGCCCGCGCCGCGTCCATGACGTCCACGGCATAAGGCAGGCTTGATGTGGCGAGGATGGAACGGGGGTTAGCGGCGAGTTCCCCCGTGGTGGGCGACTGCCAGTTGCGATTTTTCGAGTTCCTTTAAGTCCAGTTCGCCGTCGTGGTTTACGTCCAGGCGCTGGAACTCGGCCTCCATGAAGGCCATGAACTCGGCGTGGGAGATTTTGCCGTTCTTGTCGGTGTCCATGAGCTTGAGCAAGCGGACAGCTTCAGGCGACGCCGCGGCGACATTCGGGGCGTCGGGCGCAATCGCGGGAGCGGGGGTGGTCGCCTGTGCCGGGGCGGTGGAGGATTGGCCGGCAATCGCGGTTCTGAGCGGTGCAGCGATGACGAGCAAGCCGGATGCAAGAAGAAGGATGAAGTTCATTTTCTTTCTGCTTAACATTGAAATCTCCTTTGTCAGGATGTGCGATCTGAACTGTCCTGAGTGCCAGAGCAATATACACCGGGACATGCCTGGAGCGCATGAATCTCCGTCACCCTTGATCGGGTGAGCGCACAACCTCTTCAACCAAAGTCTTGATCTTCGCATTCACGGCTTCGGGCTTCAGGAAGAGTGTCGCGCTGAGGCACTGGATGGCGAGTTCGCGGCTTTCAGGAGAGTAGTTCCAGGAGACTTCCATACCGAAATTGGAGGCGGCGCCGGAGTTGCCGGCGAGTGAGAAACCGGAGGCATTGGCATTGCGGATGAGGGTCGCATATTGATCGGGGCTGACGTTGGAGAAGATCTGGGGCTGGCTTGGCTGCATGGTCTTCCTCCAATGTGGGCTTACTACATTGCGAAAGCCGGGATGGCTCGATGGATTCGAGGCGCCTTCAGTCGGCGGCGTTTGACTTTCTGGCGGCAGGTTTTGCGGACGGTTTCGCGGCTTTTGGGCCGGCGGCGGGCTCAGCTTCAGCCGGCCGGGGGATGGCGTCCAGATCGACCTTGCCTTCGGCCAGTTGCATGAGGAAGTTCTGGCTGGCGAAGGGTGGGGCGTCCTTGAGCAGTTTCGTGGCGCGCAGATAAGTGCCATCCGGCTGCTGCAGGCGGGCCTTGAGCGTGTCGGCCATATAGGCAGGAAGGATTTCGTCGTGGATGCGGGCCTTGGCGGCGGGATCGCGAACAGGGAAGACCACTTCGCAGCGCTCGAACAGATTGCGCGGCATCCAGTCGGCGGAGCCCAGGTAGATTTCGTCGTTGCCGCCGTTGGCGAAGTGAAAGATGCGCGAGTGCTCCAGGAAGCGCCCCACAATAGAGCGCACGCGGATGTTCTCCGAGAGGCCTTTCGCGCCCGGCCGCAGAATGGAGAGCCCGCGGACGATTAGGTCGATCTGCACACCAGCCTGCGAGGCGGCATAGAGAGCCTCGATTACCGAAGGCTCGAGCAGCGCATTCATCTTGGCCACGATATGAGCCGGGCGGCTGGCCTGTGCATGCTCCTGTTCGCGGCGGATAAGGCCGAGGAAGCTCTCGGCCATGGTGAGTGGGGCCACCAGCAGCGGCCTGTAGTCGTCGATCTCGGCATGCGCGGTCAGGTAGTTGAAGACCATGTGCACGCGCTCGGTGATCTGCGGATCGCAGGTGAGCAGGCTCAGGTCGGTGTAAAAGCGGGCTGTGTCCGGGTTGTAGTTGCCGGTGCCGAGATGACAGTAGCGGCGGGTCACGCCGTCTTCGTCGCGGCGGACGAGCATCGCGAGCTTGCAGTGGGTCTTGAGGCCGACCACGCCGTGAAACACCTGCACGCCGGCATCTTCCATGCTGCGCGCCCAGCGGATGTTGGAGGCTTCGTCGAAGCGCGCCATCAGCTCCACCACCAGCGTGGCTTCCTTGCTGGCTGCGGCCTCCGTCAGCGCCTGGAACATGGGCGAGTCGTGGCTGGTGCGGTAGAGCGTTTGCTTCATCGAAAGCACGGCGGCATCCTTGGCGCCCTGCTCGATAAACTCGACGACCGGATCATAGGAGTCGTACGGGTGGTGGAGCAGAACGTCGTGCTGGCGAAGCTCGTCGAAGATGTTGGCGGATTTGCGGCTCAGGTGCAGCGGCTTGGGCGAGAAGGGCGGGAACTTGAGATCGGGCCGCCGCACGTCGCCGTAGAAGAACATCAGCCGCGACAGGTTTACCGGGCCATTGCAGCGAAACACCTGGTCCGCTTCGAGCTCGAAGTTCACCCTCAGACGTTCCACGATCTCGGGATCGGCGCTGCTCTCGATCTCCAGCCGCACGGCGTCTCCCTTGCGGCGGTTGTGCAGCTCCACACGGATGGTCTCCAGCAGGGAGCGGGCTTCTTCCTCTTCGAAGTAGAGGTTGGAGTTGCGCGTAACGCGAAACGCAGCTCGCGCCAGCACCTCGTAGCCGCGGTACATACCGGCCAGATTCTGCGCGATCAAATCCTGCAGCAGCAGGTAATCGAAGTGGCCTTCGGCCGCGGGCAACCGGACGAACCGCGGCAGAGCGCGCGGAACGGTGACCACTCCGAGTACCTGCGGTCCCGAACTGCGGCGCTTGGCTCGCAGCAGCAGTGCCAGGCACAGAGCCTTGTTCAGTACGCGCGGAAAGGGGTGGGCAGGGTCAATCGAGATGGGGGTCAGCAGCGGGTCAACTTCGCGCTGGAAGTAGCTCTGGGCATAGGCACGCGCCTCGTCTCCAAGTTCCTTCCACTCCAGCAGGCGAACCCCATGCTTGCGCAACTCGGGAAGCAGCAGCGTGTTCCAGCAGCGGTACTGGGTAGCGACAAAGTCATGGATTTCAGCAGTGAGCACCGCCAGCGACTCGTCCGGGCGAAGGCCATCGTAGCCCGGCTCACGGTAGCCATCCTCAATGCGCTGCATCAGGCCGGCCTGGCGCACTTCGACGTATTCGTCCAGGTTGTTGCCTGTGATAGCCAGGAATTTGACCCGCTCCAGAAGCGGATTGGCGGCGTCCTCGGACTCTTCAAGGACGCGCCGGTTGAACTGCATCCACGAGTAGTCGCGGCCATTGAAAAGCTTCTGTTTCTGCGTCGTCCGAGCCATTGTCCGTGTCCAGTTCGCCGTGTTGGAAGTCTACAGCCTTTCCGCAGCAGGCGGAAAGGGGAGCCGGACTTCGCCGGAAAACCACCCATCAGGAAATGGATACAGGAAGAACGGTGGGATGGATATTAACAGCAGGCAAAAAGTTGTGAATGGGGGTGCAGGGATCATTGAAAAGCACGAACACCCTCCCAAAGGCTGATCCTTGGAGATGGAGCCAGGGTTATTCCCGTTTTGGGCTGACCCAAGTCGCGATGAGCATCCTGCGCTGGGTGGGCGTCCTGGCAGGCCGCCCCAACCCGGCATTGACTCACCGGGCCGGTGGGTTGAGGATAAAGACTGAGCGAGTGCACTTCTACCCTCCGCATTCCACCCCAGATCGCCAGGAGGCCTTTGTATGTCTGACCAATCCATCACATCCAGGGATAGCTTGATTCCCCCCAAGCCGATACCGCCCAGTGCCCAGGAGTTCACGGATCGTGTGACGGGTCTGCTGGACGGCCAGCCCAAGGACGATGCCACGGTAGCCAGGGCATTTGACGGCCTGGACGACATGTTCGACCTGATTGCCGCCGGGATGTACAACATCGCGTCGATGCTGGTGGGCGAAGGCGAGAACAGCATACGGCTGGTGGAGACCGCGGTCGCCAACGCCGAGGTTTCGGTTTGTCACGATCCAGCGGAAGCGCGCAAGAGCAGCCGGCGTGCGCTGTGCGCAGCGGCGCTGGACCTGCTTGCCGAACGGGATGCGGTCTGCCTGGCCGCGCCCGAAGGTCTGGAACACGCCGCCACCTGCATCGAGGACGACGAACTGGACGCAGCGGGGATGTCGAGCGAAGAACTGGAGCGCATGATCGCGGGTCCGGATAGGGACCGAGTGCGCTGCTGGCTAGAGAGCCTGCCGACGGTGCTGCGCACGATTTTTGTGCTGCGCGCGGTAGCCGGGTTTACGCCCGCTGAAACGGCCGACCTGCTGAGAGTGCACGGCGGAGCGCAGGCCGCCGGCTGGAGCGCTGAGGCGGTGCGGGAGCTGTTCCGGCAGGGGCTATGTTCGCTGGCGTCGCAGGTATTGCACGCGGCAAACCGGTAGACCCAGGATTCCAACTTCTCCATCGCAACATCCGGCGGCGGAGTGCGGAAAGGCCCTACGCACGGGCCGCAAGCTCTAGCGGAGAAACAGTCCCGCGGCCACGGCCACGATCGCCAGCTTCACCAGCCAGCCAAGCAGTTGAGCGGCGACAAACACGCGGTGAAGCTTGATAAAAGCCGCGTAGGTGACGATCAGCGGCAAAGGGCCCATCAACCACATTGCGAAGGCAAGTTTGAGGGCTGCCGGAACAGAGTGGAGACCGAGGCGCGCAAATGCATACGCAAAAACTGCGCAGGTGAGAAACGGGAGCGGGCTGGTGATGGCGATGGCGCGCCCTTCACCTCCTGGACGCCAGACTTCCGGGTAGGTAAAACGCTTGTGAATCCAGTCGCCGGCAAAAAGCCAGTCTGTCAGCGACGACAGGACCCCGGTGGCGATCACAACTGCAGCTAACCTCGTCCAATTCATGGGCAATCCTTTCATCGGAGCCGAATTGCGCGGAATTCTAGCACTCCGCACCGGAACCTGCCCGTCGGCAATTGGTTGTGAAGAGTTGACGGGCGGTAGCTTCACAAGGCGCGAGGCGTTTTGCGAGCTTTGAAATCGCCCACCCCCGACCATCCTTGTGGCCAAGGCCCATGGCGCCATTTGATACCCCGGAGTGGCGAAGAGCGAGCCGGCTTTCGTGACCATGAGGCGCCAGGGTGATCGAACCACAGATTCGACGCCTCCGGCTGCCTTGGAAACCCGGAGATTTGGATTTGTGCGCTGTCACGGCGGCCGGGCGCGTGCATTCGATACACTACTTTCAGAACCCTCCTGATAGTTTTCCGCATCCATTAGGAGCAATCAATCCCAGGCAGAGCCGCTTTGGAAGTGAGTTGGATTACCTTGATCTCGTCTAAATACCGAAATGAGGGCACGTTCTTTCCCTGCGGTCGCTTAAGGAGCGTTGCGGTGGCTGGAGCGTGCCTGCTGGTCTCCGGCGGACTGGGGGCACAGCAGATCAGTGGGATTGCGCCGAGCCAGGCGTCGGGCCCGACCGCGCAAAGCTTTCAGGGCAGCGTGACGGCAGGCGAAGCCACTGGCCAACCGATCGACCTGTCGCTCGACGATGCCATCCAGCGCGGGCTCAAAAACAACCTGGGCGTGATTCTGAGCGCCACGCAGACGGCGTCGGCGCGGGGGCAGCGGCTGAGCCAGTTGCAATCGCTGCTTCCCAGCGTGGACTTCAGCGCCCAGGATACGGTTTCGGAGGCGGATCTTGCGGCAGAGGGTCTGCGCATTCCGGGGTTTCCCACCATCATCGGCCCGTTCGGCTATCAGGATTTACGGGCTACGCTGAAATGGTCGCTGGTGGACGTGGCGTCGCTGCGCAACTACCTGGCGGCGCAGCATAATTTTGCCGCCGCTCAGTTGAGCGCCGAAGATGCGCGCGAGCTGGTGGTGCTGACGGTGGGCAACGCCTACCTGCTGGTGCTGGCCGACGAGACGCAGGTAAGCAGCGTGGATGCCCAGGTGGCCACCGCCAAGGTATCGCTCGACCAGGCGGTTGCCAACCACCAGGCCGGTACTGCCCCGCTGCTGGATGAGCTTCGGGCACGCGTGGACTACCAGAGCTTGCAGCAACAGCTGATCGTGGCTAAGAACTCACTGGAAAAGGACAAACTGGCGCTGGCAAGGACCATCGGCCTGCCCCTGGCGCAGGGTTTCAACCTGGCTGACAAGGCACCCTACGCGGCATTCGACGAGCTGGATGTGGAAGCGACCATTCGTCAGGCGCACGCCAACCGCAAGGATCTGGCGGCCATGGTGGAGCAGGTAAAGGCGGCTGAGGAGCAGCGCAAGGCGGCCACCGCGGATCGGCTCCCGACGCTTTCGTTCAGCGGAGACTATGGGGATATAGGCGCCAATGTGCGGCACTCGAACGGAACCGGCGACGCGACAGGCACCATCAGCGTGCCACTGTTTGCGGAGTTCGCACTGCGCGGCGAGGCCCAGGTTGCGCAAGCGCAACTGGATACGGACCAGGCCCAGTTGAGCGACAAGAGCGCGCAGGTGGACGCGGATATTCGCGACGCCTTGCTGGACATTGCATCGGCGCAGAAGCTGGTGGAAGTGGCCCGGTCGAGCGTGGACCTGGCCAACGAGGCGCTGAAAGAAGCGCAGGAACGGTACGCGAACGGAGTGAGCGATAACCTGGCGGTGAGCCAGGCGGAGCAGAGCTTGGCGCAAGCCGATAGTCAATACGTGACCAGCCTTTACAGGCACAATGTGGCCAAGCTGAGCCTGGCGCGGGCGCTGGGAGCGGGGCAGAACTACAAGAATTATCTGGGAGGAAAGTAACCGTGGCGGATTCGACTCCAACACCGGCCCCCAAGGAGCCGGTTCAAGAAACTGAGATTACCCAGCCGCAGAGCCGCCGCAGGGGCATTGTTGTGGTGGTGCTGGTTGTGGTGGTACTCGTGGCGGTCGCGGTCTGGTGGCATTCCACATTCAGCGAGGACACTGACGATGCGCAGGTGAACGGACACCTGATCCAGGTGAGCTCGCGCATCGCCGGCCAGGTGCTGAGAGTGGACGTGGAAGAGAACCAGCTCGTGAAGGCGGGCGACACGATTGCCGAACTGGACCCCAAGGACTATGACGTTGCCGTAGAGAATGCGGAGGCGGCGCTGGCCACCGCGCAGGCGAATGCGGCGGCGGCGAACGTGAATGTGCCGATTACGACTGTGAACACGGGGAGCAATCTGCGCGCGGCAGACGCGGACTTGAGTGGGACGCACGCCTCCCTTGACCAGGCCCAGCAGCAACTTGAGGCTGCCAAAGCCCAGGTAGCCCAGGCGCAAGCGAGCCTGACCAAGGCCGAGGCCGACCTGACCCGTTACACGCCGCTGGTGGAAAAGGACGTGATCAGCAAGCAGCAGTTCGACGCGGCGGTGGCCGCGCGCGATGGGGCCAAGGCCGCCCTGGCCAACGCGCAAGCCGGAGAGCGTGCGGCTAATCAAGGAGTGCGGGTGGCGCGCGACCGAATCACCCAGGCGGAAGCACAACAGAGGTATGCCCAGACCGGTCCGGAGCAGGTGGCGGTGCAGAACGCGCGGGCCAAGGGAGCGATGGCGCAGGTGGCGCAGGCCCAGGCGCAACTGGACCAGGCCGAACTGAACCTGAGCTACACCAAAATTGTGGCGCCAGTGGCAGGCATCATCACCCGCAAGAGCGTGGAGCTGAACCAAAACGTGGCGGCGGGGCAGAACCTGCTGACCCTGGTCTCACTCGACGACCTGTGGGTCACGGCGAACTTCAAAGAGACCCAACTGAAGCACATGGCTGCGGGCCAAACGGTAGAGATCGCGGTGGACGCAACCGGCAAGACATACCACGGCAAAGTGACGCAGATTGGCGGAGCCACGGGCTCGGTGCTGAGCCTGTTCCCGCCGGAAAACGCAACCGGTAATTATGTGAAGGTGGTGCAGCGGGTTCCGGTGCGAATCGACTTTACCGATATCAAGGATGAGGACCCGAACCACCTGTTGCGACCGGGGCTGTCAGTGGAACCGAAGGTGCGTGTGAAGCCGTAAGGCTACTGCTCGCCTCTATCTTCAAGCCCCCGATCCTGGAGACAGGGTTGGGGGCTTCGTTCTTTTCGGATGGAATGGGTCGGTGAGTCGGACCGAATTGACCAGGGAACAGGAGGTTGCCGAATGCAATTTCGGATGAACGAAGGGATGGAAGTGCTGGAGCAGACGCCAAGTGTGTTGAGCGCGCTGCTCAAGGGAAAGTCGGCAGTATGGTTGAACGCACGGGAGAACCCCGATTCGTTCAGTCCGCTGGATGTCCTGGGTCACCTGATGCATGGTGAGATCACGGATTGGATTCCGCGCGTGCGCATGATTCTGGAACATCGTGATGCGATTGCCTTTGAGCCATTTGACAGGTTCGGGTTTCGGGCCTTGATCGAAGGCAAAAGCGTGGACGTGTTGCTGGACGATTTTGCGCAGTTAAGAAGGCAGAGCCTGTACGCTCTCCGGGAGGTTGGGATTGGAGAAGAACAACTCGCCCTTCCCGGCAAGCATCCGGAACTTGGTTCCGTCACGCTGGGCGACCTGCTGGCCACTTGGGTAGTTCACGACCTCGGACACATCGCGCAGATTGTCAGGGCCATGGCGTGTGAGTATCGAGATGCAGTTGGTCCCTGGCGGGCGTATGCCACGATCCTGGATTGAATTGTTGTAACGGTCGCCTAATCGAACGGGATGAATTCAACGCCGCGGACCAATGCAGGACCTACGCCGGGAGGTGTCGGCGTGGAGAAGAAGGACAGGCCGACGCTGGTCGCGGCCGGGTAGATGAGGTTGGAGAGCACCGTTTCTCCGTCTTCCGCAAAGACCTCGACGGAACTGTGATCGACGACGATCTCGATGCGGATTGAATTCGCCTGCGGGTGCTTGAGTGGAGCGGAGACGCGGGCGGGGAACGCAGGGGACCAACCGGTTTGCCCCGAGCGCGTGCGATCGACAAAGATACGGCCCGCTTCCTTGTCGATGCCCACTACCGTTTCCTCCTGCGCAGACTCGCCCGGATCTGCAGAGCTGCGGCGCAAGCGCACGCCAGCCTGTGCGGCATCGCCCGGATCAAGAGTCACGCGCAGCAGGTAGACGCTGCCCGTGAGCTTTCCATCGGCAATGCGGGCGTTGGCCTGGGCGATTGTCTGGTAGGGCGCCGAGCCAAAAAGTGCCGTAAAGGGCTTGTAGGATGGGGTAGGCAAAGCGGGCTGCTGCACAAGCAGAAGCGGTTCTTGAGACGGGGTTGTGCTTGTATGTGGGGGCGGCTGGCGGAGGAAAAGGCTGCGCGCCACGGTCATCTCACCGCGGCCAGGCAGAGATGGCAATCTCGGAGCATAGTCCCAGTTGCTCATCCAGGCGATCCAGGTGCGGTCCTGACCCGGCGGCGTGTTGGAGAAGGACGTGGAGGCGTAGAAGTCCTTGCCCCAATCGGCCCAGTGCGGCCCAGAGCCTGGGTGGTCCTCGATGAAGTGGAACCCGTCGAACTGTCCAACGAAATACTGATCGGCAGAACCTCCTGCGGGGCCGCCTGGATTGATATTGACACTTAGAACCCAGCGGCTTCCGGCGATCTTGCCCACCGTGTCATACTTGCCGGCGGGCTCGCGCACAGGCAATTCGAAGAGGTCAGGGCACTCCCATACGCCGGAGACCGCTCCGGCCGGGCCGAACTCGCCGGCCGGCTCCCACTGGCGAAGGTTCTTCGAGCGATAAAAACGGACCTTGTGCTGATCGGGGAGGGAGACAACCATGACCCAGCTCTTGGTGCGCGCATGCCAAAAGACTTTGGGGTCGCGGAAGTCCTTGAGGCCGAGATTGAGGACGGGATTGCCGGAGAATTTTGTGAAAGTGGCTCCGCCGTTGAGGCTGAAGGCCAGGTTCTGCGTCTGCCTGTCGCCGTTTTGCGGGTCATGCGACGCGCCCGTGTAGATGGCTACCAGGCAGCCGGGAGTCTTCTGTCCCTCGGCGGCGCACAGGCCGCTGGTGTTGTCGCGATCCTCGACAGACGAGCCGCTGAAGATCATCACTCCCTTTTCTTCCGGAATGGCGACGGTGACTTCCCTCCAGTGTGCAAGGTCGGTGGAAGAGGCATGACCCCAGCTCATGTGGCCCCACTCGTCGCCGAAGGGGTTGTACTGAAAGAAGAGCTGGTATTGGCCGTTGAGGAAGATGGTGCCGTTGGGGTCGTTGATCCAGTTGGGCGGGGCGTAGAAGTGGATGCGGGGCCGCCAGGGGCTGGGTTCTGTGGTTGCCATTAGCGCGGTCTGCGAACTGGCGATTGCGTGGACGCCGAGGAACAAGAGGAGAACGGTCAGGATCCGGGATCTGAAGGCTGAAAAAGTGCTGCGCGCGGCGAGATCAATCATTCGGGAGTCAGTCCTTTGAGCGTGCAGGGGCTCTATATCGATGTTAGAACAAGCGGTCCTTGGCCGCGAGGCAGATTAGACTGGATGGGGCAAATCCATGAAAGATTCGATTCACGTATCCAAAGAGAACTATCTGAAGGCAATTCTGGAAGCCGAGGCCGAAGGGCACCAGGTGATTCCAGCCATGCTGGCGCATTGGCTTGAGGTGTCGGCGCCGGCCGTGACCATGGCGCTGAAGCGGCTGAAGCGGGACGGATGCGTGGAAGTAGGCGCGGACGGCATTGTGCGGCTCACCGAGGCAGGACGCGAGACAGCCTACCGGACGGCGTTGCGCCACCACCTGATTGAGCGCATGCTGAGCGAAGTCTTTGGAATGGAATGGTACGAGATTCACGAGGAGGCAGAGCGTTTGGAGCACGCCGTTTCGCCAGCCTTCGAATTGAAGCTCCGGGAGAAGCTGGGCGAGGGCGGAGCCTGTCCGCACGGAAATGAAGTATTGCCGGTAAGCCCGGCCGAGCGCAAGAGACGAGGCGAGACGCCACTCTCAGAGGCCATGGAAGGACGACGCTATACCGTGACCAGTTTGCAGGAGCGCGACCCCAAGCTGCTGCTTTTTCTTCACAAGACCGGCATTGGGCCCGGCAAGAGCCTGCTCGTGACGAGCCAGAACTACGATCAAACCGTTTCGATTGAGATGAATACAGGAAATTCGATTCTGGGAAGACCGGCCGCTGCGGCAGTTTGGCTCAGGCCGGAAAATTCACGGTAATTCAACATAAGAAAATATATTAACCAAGATTAACTAGATGTGGCATACTTGAGTTGCAGCCCTTCGGGCTCCTCCCTTCTTTCTATGGCTACAGAGATGTCACCTCCATTCGAGACCAATGAGCCTTCGCTGCCGGAGGTGCATTCGAGCGTCGGTATTTCTCGCTCGCCAATTATGTGGCGGCGCCTACTCGGGTTTCTGGGGCCGGGATTCCTGATTTCTGTGGGCTACATGGACCCCGGCAATTGGGCTACCGACATCGCCGGCGGTTCGCAGTTCGCCTATACGCTGCTGTCGGTCATCATGATCTCGAACCTGATGGCAATCCTGCTGCAGAGTCTGAGCCTGAAGCTGGGCGTGGCCACGGAGCGAGACCTGGCGCAGCTCTGCCGCGAGAGCTATGGCCGCTGGGTGAGCTTCGGGCTTTGGGTGGGCGCGGAGATCGCGATTGCCGCATGCGACCTGGCAGAGGTGATCGGGTCGGCCATCGCGCTGAACCTGTTGTTTCACATTCCGCTCTTTTATGGCGTGCTGATTACAGGTCTGGACGTGCTGCTGATCCTGCTGCTGCAGCGCTGGGGATTCCGCTGGGTTGAGGCGCTGGTGATTACGCTGATCGGGACCATCATCATCCTGTTTGCTGTTCAACTCCTTCTATCGCGACCGGAGTACGGGCCGGCATTTTTCAATCTCTTTGTCCCGGCGCCCGCCATCGTCACCAATCCAACCATGCTTTACATCGCCATCGGCATGCTGGGCGCGACTGTGATGCCGCACAACCTCTATCTGCATTCCTCGATTGTGCAGAGCAGGCGATACAAGCGGACGCCCGAGGGCAAGCGCGAGGCCATCTTCATGGCGAATGTGGATTCGGCTCTGGCGCTGACGGTGGCCTTGTTTGTGAATGCCGCAATTCTTATCGTGGCGGCAGCGGTCTTTTATCGCAGCGGGCATTTCGAGGTCGCGGCTATCGAGGATGCGTACAAATTGCTGAGCCCGCTGGTGGGGACAGCGGGAGCGAGCACGCTGTTTGCCATTGCTCTGCTGGCGAGCGGGCAGAACTCGTCGATTACGGGAACGCTGGCCGGGCAGGTGGTGATGGAGGGATTCATCCACATCCGCCTGTCGCCGTGGCTGCGGCGCCTGATTACGCGGTCTTTGGCGATTATCCCAACCATCATTGTTGTCGCCATCACCGGCGCGCGGGGCACCGAGAAACTGCTCTTGCTGAGCCAGGTGATTCTCTCGCTGCAACTGAGCTTTGCGGTCGTTCCGCTGGTGATCTTTACGGGCAGCAGGAAGAAGATGGGCGAGTTTGTAAACGGCCCCATTCTGCAAACGCTGGCGTGGTTTGTGGCGGCGCTGATCGCGGGATTGAATGCCTGGTTCCTGCTGCTGATGCTGCAGGGCAAGGGATAAGGCGCGAGAACGTGCGGCTCGCCGCGCCTTGCTTGCACGCCTGACTGCTCAACGAGGTGGTAGCAGGCCAGTTACCTTATTTCCCCGAGGGGGTTATCGATGATAACAATGCGAAAAATCTGGTATAACTCTATCTTCCTATTGGCCTTAACTATGGTTAACTCGGGGTTATTGCTGGCGCAGAGCGGGACTTCGAGCGCTATCTCCGGAACAGTGACGGACTCGACCGGAGCCGTGCTGACAGTTGCAGAAGTTCTGGCGACTAATGTTGGAACGAAAGCTACGCGCAACGGACTTACAAACGGCGAGGGAAGATTCCTGTTTTCGCAGGTGAATCCCGGAAGTTACGTGGTGACAGTTACGGCGAGCGGTTGGGCAGTGCAGAAATCGCCGCCAGTTTCCCTGGAACTGGGGCGCACTTTGACGCTGAACTTCACCATGAAGTTGGCCTCGGCCTCGCAGAATGTCGAGGTGAGCGCGGAGCAGGGGCTCATGACTCTGGATAACCCCAACACCACAACGACACTGGAGAGCAAGACGATCGAGAGTCTTCCCAATTCGGGGCAGGATCTGACTTACATCACGCAATTCTCTCCCGGAGCATTGATGAATACCGCGGGCTCCTCGAATGACGCGAAGGCGGCAGGCGGGTACGGGAATGTGGAATTCAACGGGCTGCCCGCGACCTCCAACGGCTACATATTGGACGGGTACGACAGCAACGATCCGTGGCTGGGATTGAATATCGGATTGTCGACCAACCTGGTGATTGGACTGGATGCTGTGGAGGAAGCGACAGTCAACACGAATTCTTACTCTGTGGATCAAGGCAGATATGGCGCGTCGCAGGTGAATTACTTCACCAAGTCGGGAACGAACCGGTTTCACGGCGACCTCTACGAGTTATGGAACGGCTCGCTGCTCAACGCGGAAGATTACTTTCTCCATGCCAACGATACAGCGGAAAGTGTTACAAAGAAGCCGCGCTCGACGGTAAATGAGTTTGGCGTGAGCGTGGGCGGACCGTTGCGGCGGGACAAGCTTTTCTTCTTTGCGCACTATGAGGGTATCCGGATTGCGCTGCCGCTGGTTTCGCAGGCCGTGGCTCCCTCGCCCGCGTATCAGCAATATGTGCTGGGCCAACTGGCTGTGGGCGGGACAGACCCCATCACGGGCACCGCGCTGCCTGCCGAACCTGCGGAGATTCCGTTTTATCAGTCGATGTTCAACCTTTACCGGAGCACGGCAGGGACGCCGGTTGCGGTAAGTTCGTGCCCGCTGGATGCGAGCGGAGCTCTACTGCCCGGCGCGCAGACAAGCGGGAGCCTGTTCGACGGGAGCGGCTGCGCGAACCAGAGCCAGGAGTCGCTGACCAACAGCGACAGCGAGAATCTGATCGTGGTGAAGATCGACCACACCATCGATCGCAACAACAGCGTCTGGTACCGCTTTCAGCAGGACACCGGCCTGCAGGCTGCATACACCGACCCCATCAATCCCATCTTCAACTCCTATTCTCCGCAGCCGCAGAGGACGCTGGTGGCGGGCTACACGCATATCTTCAATCCGAACCTGGTCAACCAGTTCAATCCCGGCGCCAGTTGGTACAGCAGCATCTTTGAGCCGGAGAACTTTGCGCGGGTGCTCGCGGCGTTTCCCATTGTGCTGACGGCGGGAAGCAACAACGCGCCGTTTACGGCCATCGGTGGCAACGACAATACCTATCCGCAGGGGCGCAATGTGACGCAGTGGCAGATCAACGACAACCTGATTTGGACGAAGGGAAAGAACAGCTACAGGTTCGGGATCAACACGCGCCGCATTGACGTGAGCGACTACGACCTGGGGGAGGGAAGCGTGGCCACCGCCGTCTATAACGATCTGGCGCAGTTCACATATGGCGCGGCTTACACGGAGAGCCAGACCTATCCGGTTGCGCTGAAGGAGCGTGTAGCGGCCGGAAATATGGATCTTTACGCGATGGACAGTTACAAGCCCACGGCGCGCGTAACATTGACCGCCGGGTTGCGGGCAACGTGGAATACCAACCCGGTGAATCAGCAACGGCTGTTTGCGCGGCCAGCGGGTTCGTTCCTGGAGTCATCGCACCAGATAAGTCAGCCGCTCGACCAAGCTATCCAGACGCAGGTTCGCGGCTTGTTTCCGGCTACGCCCTTGCTGGTGTGGCAGCCGCGTGTTTCTGCTGCATACGAGGTGACGCACTGGACCGTTTTGCATAGTGGCTTTGGTGTCTTCAACGACATCATTCCCGCGCAGGTTGCAGACCTGGCCGCAACCAATGCTCCCTATGCTCCCACGTTTGTGGGCGGGATTGGCGGGCAGGTGGGCGGCGTAGCAATTGCGCCGCATGTGCCGGGCAGTGCAGCAGATGCAACATTGAATGCAAAGCAGAACTTCGAGAGCGTCTTTGCCGCGGGCGGGGCGCCCTGCGCGGGCATTGCGGCGGGCGCACCGACCTGCCCATTGGCGGTGAGCCTGAACACATTTTCGAGCGGCACGCTGAAGACGCCATACTACTACCAATACAACTTTGGAATTGAAGAGAAAGCGGGCAGAGGCGGTTCGTTGCGAGTTGATTATGTGGGCACGCACGGACTGCATGAGCCCTACCAGGTTGAGTTGAACGGCTACCAGACGGTTTGCGACGGATGCTTTGCGCCCTATCCCTATCAGGCGCCGCCCGATCAGCGATTCGGCAGCGTGAACGAGTTTGAGACCAACGCGACCAGCAGTTATTCAGGATTGCAAACCAGTGTGACTGAGCAGTTAGGAGGCCTGACACTGAAAGGCAATTACACCTTCAGTCATTGCCTCGATGAGGTATCGAACGGCGGACTGCTTTCGTTTTCCACGCAGGGAATTCTGTCGCCGCTGCCGGGCGAACTTCGCCGCCAGTATGGAGACTGCGACTACGATGTGCGGCACAATCTTTCCGCGTTCGGGATTTACCAGATTCCTTTCCGGTCTTCCCGCATGCTTCTTCGCGCTGCGTTCAGCGGCTGGTCTTTCTCCGAGACGGCGTTCCTCCACTCCGGGCTTCCGTTCACGGTGCTCAGCCAGCCGTATACGGCCAACGGCAACGGCGTATTCCAGGCCAGCGGACCGCAATTTGCGCGCCGAGTTCCGGGCGTGCCGGTCTACCGAAAAAGCGCCTACTCGGGAGTGACGGTGGCGGGAACAAAACAGTGGCTGAATCCCGAGGCGTTTGTGTCCGTAGTCGATCCAACGACAGGCGCATGTACGGGAGGCGATTCGGAGGATAACTGCCAAGTTGGCGATGCGGGGCGCAACACGGTGCGCGGGCCCCATTTCACGGATTCGGACATCTACCTGACCAGGAAGTTTCCTCTGACCGAGAGGGCGTCGCTGCGCTTCGATGCGCAGTTTTTCAGTGCATTCAACCATCCGAATTTTGCCTTGCCCAGCAATGTCGAGGCGGGTGTGCCGGGCATCTATATCCCGGCAAAGTTTGGCACGCTGGAAGGCACCATCTCACCGCCGACGGGATTGCTGGGGGTGGGCCTGGGCGGAGACAGTTCGCCGCGCATGATTGCATTTCAGGCACGGATCGAGTTCTGACATCGGCTAACATGAAGGGCATGCACGTACTCTCTTCTGCCGAGATGCAGGCTTGCGACCGGGCAACGACGGAGCAATTCGGCGTGGCGTCGATCAGTTTGATGCGGGCTGCGGCGGGAGCTGCGGCCGCATTTGCGCAGGAGCAGTTTCCGCGGGCGCGGCGGGTGACGGTGCTGTGCGGGCGCGGCAACAATGGCGGCGACGGAATGATGACGGCGCGACTGCTGGCTGCGGCGGGGCTGGAAGTAACGACACTGCTGCTGGGCGCGCCGGAGCGCTTTGGGCCCGATGTGGTGACGGCCTGGGGCGAATTGCTGGCCAGTGCGGCGCCCGCAACTGTCCATGTGGTGGAGTCGGCGGAGGCGCTTGCGGATCACAACGAGGCGCTGAAGTGCGACCTGCTGGTGGATGCGGTGGTCGGCACGGGATTCAAGCCGCCGCTGAAGGGACTCGCTGCGGCAGCGCTGGAGTGGGTGAAGGCGAGCCGCGCGCCGATCCTGGCTGTAGATCTTCCCTCGGGGTGGGCGGCGGATACGACCGAGGCCACCGCGGCGGGGCAGGTGTTTCCAGCCGATGCGGTGATTACATTTACCGCGCCCAAGCCGGCGCATGTGTTTGGGCAGTTGACGCGGCGGTGGAACC
>CAYUJM010000082.1:0-19429 GCA_964445025.1 uncultured Occallatibacter sp.
TGGTGATGAACCCCTACCAGTACGACACGCTGCTGCTTGAAAACCTCTACGGCGATATCGTCAGCGACCTTTGCGCCGGCCTGGTCGGGGGGCTCGGCCTGGTTCCCGGCGCCAATCTCGGCCACGAGTGCGCCATCTTCGAAGCTGTGCACGGATCGGCTCCGGACATCGCCGGCAAGGACATCGCGAATCCGACGGCTCTTCTGCAATCGGCCGTGCTCATGCTTCGTCATCTGGATGAAATGGCCGCGGCCGACAAGGTGCACGCGGCTCTTGAAACTGTTTACGCGGAGCGCAAGGCCCTCACGCGCGATGTGGGCGGAACTGCAGGCACAAGCCAGTTTGCGGACGCCGTGCTCGCCGCGATGAGCTAATCTGGAGCTCGAAAATCCAATGAGAGGAGCGTGCACCATGCATTACCTTCTCTTCTACGAGGCCGGCGACGATTACGTTGTCCGGCGCAAGGAATTTCGCAAGGCACACCTGGAGCTGGCCTGGGCGGCCAAGGAACGCGGTGAACTGGTTCTGGCCGGCGCGCTGGCCGATCCCGTGGACGGCGCCTTGCTGTTGTTCAAGGGCGATTCGCCGGAGGTCGCGGAGAGATTCGCCAAGGTCGATCCGTATGTCACCAGCGGCCTCGTCAAGCGCTGGCGCGTGCGGCAATGGAACACGGTTGTAGGCGAGGGATGCACCACGCCGGTGCACCCCGGCACGCTCGCATCCTGACATTTCGGTTTTCGCCGGCCAGAATGCCCCGCCCTGCGGCGGTATGATGCACGGATGGGGCTTTCCCCCTTTTTCCCACAAGGAGCAATTCGATGCAACGCTGTCGCTCATTGCTGTCTCTTGCCTCGGTGCTGGTACTTACCACTTCCGTCGCGCTCGCTGCCGAAACCATCTCGCTGACCGTCGATGCCACCAAGACTCCGCAAAAGCTTCTGAAATCGCACGAGGTGATCCCGGTCAAGCCCGGCCCGCTTACGATCTACTATCCCAAGTGGATTCCCGGCGAACACGGTCCCAACGGCCCCATTTCGAGCGTCACCGGCCTCAAATTCGAAGGCAACGGGAAGGTCATTCCCTGGGTGCGCGACACCCTCGATGTCTTCACTTTCCATCTCGACATCCCCGCCGGCGTGACGCAGCTGGATGCAAGCTTCGACTTCATCGAGCCTGACGGTAATTCAGCCACGGACAAGCTGACGGTTCTGGAATGGAACGATGTTGTGCTCTATCCGGCAGGCATCAAGGCCGAGGAGTTGAGTTACGAGGCGAAGCTCGTCTTGCCCGATGGCTGGAAGTACGGCACGCCACTTCCGGTCAACAATGCGTCCGGCAAAGAGATCAATTTCAAGCCAATCTCTCTCGATCTTCTGGTCGATTCACCAGTCATCGCGGGCGAGTTCTATCGGGCTGTCGATATCACGCCTCCCGGCGAGCCAATCCATCACGAACTCGATCTTGTCGCCGACAGCGCGGAGGCGCTGAACATCAGTTCCAAGAACCAGCAGGAGATGACGAACCTGGTGGCTGAGTCGGGCAAGCTGTTTGGCACGCGCCACTATCGCGATTACCATTTCCTGCTTACGCTCAGCGATCATGTGGCCCATTTCGGCCTGGAGCACCACGAGTCCAACGACAGCCGCCTGCCGGAGCGCGCGCTCATCGGGCCTGGCGCCGGCATGTCGCTAGGCGGACTGCTGGCGCATGAATTTGTGCACTCTTGGAATGGAAAATTCCGCCGCCCTGCCGATCTTGCCGTGCCGTATTACGAGCAGCCCATGGAGACCGACCTGCTGTGGGGCTACGAAGGGCTCACCGATTATCTCGGCCCCATGCTTGCGGCGCGCAGCGGCCTGTGGACTGCGGATGAATACCACGAATATCTGGCCAGCATCGCTGCCGCGCTCGGTCCAGGACGCCCTGGACGCACCTGGCGACCGCTGCTCGATACCGCCATCGGCGAACCGGGCCTGGGTTTTGGCGGCAGAGGCTGGTTCACCTGGAAGCGCGGCACCGACTACTACGACGAGGGTGATCTGCTGTGGCTTGAAGTGGCAACCATCATTCATCGCGAATCGAAGGGCCAGAAGACGATCGACGACTTCTGCCAGACCTTTCATGGCGGCGCGAATAACGGACCCGAAGTGAAGACCTACACCTTCGATCAACTGGTCGCCACGCTCAACTCCATCGCGCCCTTCGATTGGGCTACATTCTTCCACACACGCCTCGATTCCACCGCGCCCGAGGCGCCTACCGGCGGCATCGAGAACGGCGGCTGGAAGGTCAGCTTTAACGGCGAACCCTCGAAACTGAGCGGACGCCGCGGCACGCCGAGCGATATCTACTCGGTCGGCCTTCAACTTGGTCCCGATGGCAGCGTGGGCGATTCGATCGTCGGCAGTCCCGCCTTCGAAGCCGGGATCTCTTCTGGCATGAAGGTTATCGGTGTGAATGGCCGGGTGTACACGCACGATCTGCTGGAAGACGCCATCAAGGCGGCCAAAGATTCCGCGCTGCCCATCACGCTTCTCGTAGTCAACGACGATTACATCAACACCGCTACGATCAACTACCACGGCGGCGCGCGCTATCCGCATCTGGTGCGCGACGAAGCCAAGCCCGATTATCTCGACGACTTGATCAAGGCACACGCGGCGGGCAAATAGCAAATCTCTCTGATTTGCTTGTTCCCGCATGCGCAACTCCCACGATGGCTCCTCCAGTGAGGAGCCATCGCGCATTGAGCGTTCGATTTCAGCCTCACCTTGACCGAATCCCCGCCTTCGCATAAGACTAGAGCAACCAGAAAACAATCGATCACGACGGCCGTGCACAACGGCGATCCGGGCGAAAGGTGGAACGGTGACGGGCCAGAGCAGAGTCGAAGTGTACCCGCAGGACGCGGCCAAGGAGAACTACGGCCTGCACGCCGGCGTGCTCGGTCCGCTGGAGACGCTGGCTCAATCCGTCTCGGCCATGGCGCCTTCGACTTCCCCTTCACTCACCATTCCGCTGGTGTTTGCCCTGGCCGGCAACGCGACATGGTTTGTTTATTTGCTGGCTACTGGAGCGACGCTTCTGGTGGGCTTCTGTGTCAGCCGTTTTGCGCGGCTGTCGGCTTCGCCGGGCTCGCTCTACACCTACGCGGCAGACACGCTGCCGCCGGCCTTCGGCGTCGTTGCCGCATGGGGCCTGCTTCTGGCCTATATTGCCACGGGCGCATCGGTGGCCGGTGGAGCGCTCTACTATGCGGGCCTGTTGTCTCAGCAGTTTTTCCACCACACGCCGCCTGCGCTGCTCACGCTGGCGGTTGTCTGCGCGGTGGCCGGCTGGATTGCGTACCGCGATGTCAAGCTCTCGGCGGAGTTGATGCTATGGATCGAGGTGGTCTCGGTCAGTTTCATCCTGATTGTCCTGGCAGTGCTGGTATCTCGCTTCGGTTTTCAGTTCGATGTCGACCAGTTCAAGCTGAAAGGTGTGTCCGTCTCCGCGCTGGGCCCGGCGCTGGTGCTTTCCATGTTCAGCTTTGTGGGCTTCGAGGCAGCCACCACGCTCGGCGGCGAGGCGCGCGAACCTCTCAAGACGATCCCCCGCGCAGTTATCCAGTGCGCAATTCTCGCCGGCGTATTCTTCATGCTCTGCTCCTACAGCGAGGTGCTGGGCTTCCGCGGCGAATCGTCGCAACTCAGCGATTCCACCAGCCCGTTGCACCTGCTGGCCACCAAGGCGGGCATCTCGCCTCTGGGGATTGCCATCGATTTTGGCGCGGCCATCAGCATGTTTGCCTGCGTGCTGGCCTGCACCACGGCGGCGGCGCGCGTGCTCATCAAGATGGCGCACGGCAAGCTTCTGCCCGCGGCTCTGGAACGCGCGAATCGCCGCCACGGCACTCCCGGAGCGGCCATTGCGCTCTCTGCCGGCCTGATGTTTGCGAGCACGGCGGCGCTTGCCGCTCGCGGAGCGCAAGGCTCGGACATGTACGACTGGCTCGGCTCGCTGTCGGTTTTCGGCTTTCTCACTGCCTATGCGCTGGTGGCCGTGGCGCTGCCCTTCGCACGCCGCGCGCTGGGCCAGCACTCGCACTGGGTGGCGGGCATCAGCGTGCTTACGGTGGTGGTCATGATCCTGATCGTCATCTTCGATCTGCGCTCGGCGAGCGACGCCATACACGCGCGGATTCCGTGGATTTATTTGGGCTATATTGCGGCGGGTCTGGCGTGGTATGCGTTGCGGCGAAAAAAGACCGTGAAAATTCCCGGTTGACAGGTTCTTTGCGCATTCAAAGACCCTTAGCCTTCAAAAACATACGCTCGAACCCACACTCGCACCACGCTGGCTTGAAATTTGGAGCCGTGTTTTGCACATGGCGCAAGCACTTTACGTGCAAAACCCATAAAGACGCTATAAAAATCAGCTTAATTTCCGATTGAGATTGGACTCGCAGCAGGTATGCTATTGCCAATCTGCGGTGTGGGTAAATCCAACCCAACCAGCAAGAACCACGCGCAAGGTTACTTACCTCCTCTCTTTTTGGGGAATGACCCAAGAGCAACATGATCATCATTCAACCCTGGGGTCTCTCGAACTCTCCCACCGAGACCACTGGGGAAATTTCTATTTTCGAGGCTGTGCAAAGTGAGACATTCCATTCGTATCGTTTCCTCCCGAATTCTCCGGCTGCTGGCGGTAGTTGCAGTCGCAGCGCTGTGTTGTAATGCGGTTCTGGCACAGCAGACTCTTGGCGGCATTACCGGCGAGGTGACCGATTCCTCGGGGGGCGTAATCCCCAACGTCACGGTGACCGCGTTGGACGAGCAGACGGCGCTCACGCGTTCAGTCAAGACCAACGGCTCGGGCGAGTACGCATTCGTGAACCTCCCCATCGGAGAGTACACGCTGACCTACACAGCGGATGGTTTCGATGTGCAGAAGACGCAGCACATCACGGTCCAGGCGAATCGCACGGCAACTGTGAACGCCGCGCTGAAGGTCGGCAAGACGAGCGAAACGGTCGAAGTGGAAGCATCTCCCCTTATGAATGCCGTGGATACCACCAACGGCTACGTGATGGACACGGCGCAGATTGAGGCCGTGCCGCTGGCCACCGGGAGCTTTACCGGGCTCGCAACCCAATCTGCCGGCGTCAGCGCCGAACTGGGTGGCGGAACCGGAGCCAACTCCGGACTCGGCAACGCGCCCATCTGGGCCAACGGGCAGCGCGATACTTCGAATTCGTTTCTGCTGAACGGCGTTGACGCCAGCAACCTGTTCAACGGCAAGAGCACCAGCCAGGTGGCCTCGGCGCGCGTCATCAACTCGACCGGTGTCCAGACCAGCCCCGGCGGCGGCGGTGGCGTCATCCCATCCGCGGCTTCCATCTACCTCTCCATCGGCAATGCCATCCCCACGCCGGCGCCCGAGACGATTACGGAAGTCCGGGTCAACGCCTCGATGTACGATGCGCAGCAGGGGTCCACATCCGGCGCGCATATCGATCTGAGCACCGCCTCGGGCACCAACGCCCTGCACGGCACGGCTTATGTCCACCACGGCACCAACTGGATCAACGCCGCTCCGTTCTTCTTCAATCAGGATCCAGACGTTCCGGCAAACGCCAAAGTCCCGCAGTTGCACCGTTACGTTGCGGGCGGCACCTTCGGCGGGCCGATCATTAAGGACAAGCTTTTCCTTTTCCTCGGATATCAGCACACGCACGTGTCGGATGCGGAACTCGGCGACTCGTTTCTCGACGTTCCCGTGGGCTTGACCGACGACCGCTCCGCCAACGGGATCGCAAATGTGAGCAACAATTCCTTCGGCGCAAACACTTACATCGACAACCCCGTTACGTCAGCGCAGATCGACCCTCTTGCCCTCATCCTGTTCAACTCACCTTCACTTCCCGGCGAGCCCGGCAAGTGGCTGATCCCCAACGATGCGCTCAACGGGACTGCCCCCACGATTGCGCATCTTGACAATGCCTTCATCCCCGGCACGGGCAGGTTTACCGGCGACCAGGCCGTAGCCGACCTCGACTTCAACGCCAGCGCCAAGGATACGCTGGCCATGAAGTACTTCTACCAGCACGATCCCACCATTGCGCCCTATTCCTACTCCAGCGTGCCCGGCTTCAGCGAGCACCTGGATTCCGGCGCGCAGGTCGCCTCCATCATCAACACGTTGATCGTGAAGTCCAACCTCAGCACCACGCAGACCCTGGGCGTGCTGCGCGAGAAGAACTGGGGCGACAACGTGCAGGCCTTCGGCCCTGGCAGCATCCCCGGTGGCACGGCAGGCACGGGATCGATCAATATGTTCGGCTCGAATTACTTCCCCGGCATCTCCATCTACAACGTGCTGGGCGAAAATCAGCCCTCCGGCGTGAGCAATGTGTACCTGAATATTGGCCCCAACGCGGAATCGCAGTCGGCCAACACCGGCGTCTTCGAGAACCGGCTGGCTCCTTCGGGCGACGCCATCTGGACGCTCGGCAAGCATACCCTCAGCTTTGGCGCCAGCTACACCTACACGCAACTGAACACCATCGACAAGCGCACCGGCACCGGGACCATAGCGACGGACGACTTCAGCCAGTTTGTGCAGGGGTTTGTGTCGCCCGGCAGTTCGGCGACAGGCTTCTATGTCACCTCATTCCTGCAAGGCAACGCGAACCGCTACTACCGCGCCAACCAGCTGGGCACTTACGTGCAGGACAAGTGGCAGATCACGCCGGCACTGTCGCTGACAGGAGGGGTGCGCTACGACTGGGACGGCGGCATGACCGAGAAGTACGGGCGCATCTTCAACTTCGATCCCAGCGTATACAGCTACAGCGCGGGCTCCGACACCATTAACAACCCTGGCCTGATCATTGCCGGCAACAACGCCAACGGCACCAGGGGCGTGAGCAACACTACCCTCACCGGACGCCAATGGGGAATCGGCCCGCGCGTGGGCGCCGCATGGCAGCCCGGGATCAACCACAACCGGGTGGTGATACGCGCGGGCGCTGGCATCTACTACGATCGCGGCGAACTTTTCAGCTACTTCTCGCCCGGCTACGCAATCGGCACTGTCACCGGCGGGCCTTTCGGCGTCAACCAGCAACTTCCCTTCGTAAACGTTTCAAGCTGCCCGTCAAGCTCGCAATCCCTGTACCAGTACTATCTCCCGACCTGCGGCGGGAACGGCGGCTTCGGCCCGCCCACCGGGCCACCTACGGCGGAGACCGGCGATCTTGAAAACCCATACGGCACCTCCCTTGAATATGCAGCTCCCGCCAGCCCCAAGGCATCGGATCTGAGCAACTACCTTCCCAACGCGTGCAGCATCTCGAACAATGGATTGGGCGGCGTCCCGGGAATCTGCCCCACAGGCGTTATCAACAACGGCCAGCCTATTTCGCTCGGCGTCTACGACCGCGCCAACAAGCTGCCCTACACCATCAACTACACCCTGGATTTCCAGTGGCAGCCTCGGCCCGATCTGGCCATCGAGATCGGCTACGTCGGCAATGTGGGCCGCCACCAGGTGATTCCGGTGCCGTTCAATCAGCCGAATATCGTGTCACCTACCAACCCCGCTCTCGGTGGCAGCCCCTACCAGCAGAACTACAGCTACGGCTACAACGTGGGGGGTGCAACCCTGCCGGATGGAACCAGCTACATGGCCAACTATGAGGGCGGCAATGTGGACCTGCGCGTTCCCTACATCGGTTATGCGGCTGAGTCCATCTCCTACAGAGCGGCCGGCGTGGATGCCTACAACGCGCTGCAGACGCACATCGAGAAGCGCATGAGCAAAGGCTTCCAGGTGGGGACCTCGTACACCTGGTCGCACGCTCTCGACGAGCAGAGCGGACTGGGTCTCTTCTACAACGGCAACAATCCTCTCAATCTGCGCAGCGGCTACGGCTCGTCGGACTTCGACCGCACCCACGTCATCAGCTTCAACTACGTCTTCCAGGTGCCGGATTTCGCCAACAAGCACACCCTGGAGGGGAAGGTGATCGACGGTTGGTCGCTGGTCGGCGTCACGGTTCTGCAGAGCGGGCAGCCTTACAGCATCATCGACTTCTCCGGCGCCATCGGCAGCATCTACTATTCCACCGCCGACGGCATCACCAACCCGGTTGTGCCGCTGGCCAGCGGCTGCACGCCCAGGAATGCACTGACCCATGCATCCGGGGCATGGTATGGCCCCTCCGGCGAGAATCCCGCGGAACTGGCCTTGAAGCCCGGCTGCTTCACTCTTCCGCTGCTTCCGGCAGGCGGATTGGGCGGCGCCATCCCCACCTCCGATCCCTATGAAACCGGCTTCACCACCGGACAGCGCAACATCTTCCGGCAGTCCTTCCAGAAGCGCGCCGACGCCTCGCTGGTAAAGATCATCCCCATTACCGAGCGCTATAACCTGAAGTACACCTTCGACGTTTACAACCTGACAAACACTACGAGCTTCGACGTTCCCGGAAACGAAGTCTCTCAAAACGCCGGGTACGATGCTTTTCCGATATCCGGCACGCCTGTGTTGCCCACCGGTTGCGGAACGACGAACCCGGTAAACAACTTCTATAGCTGCCCATCGGGACTGGGCGTGGTGCAGCACACCATTGGCGCCCCGCGCCAGATCCAGATGTCGCTGCGGCTGGACTTCTAACACATTTCAACAGCAACAACGCAGAGAGGGCGTCCGCAACCTGCGGACGCCCTCTTTTTTCATGCACCCTCGATGGCGGATTCCTAATCCCTAATCCCTAATCCCTAATCCCTGTTCCCAGCTTTCCCTACTCTTCCCCGATGTCTTCGTTCCAGACTTCCGGATGTGCGGCGATGTATCCCTCCAACAACTCGCGGCACTCGGCGCTGTCCAGGTCGATGACTTCGACGCCGTTCTCGCGGAGCCAGTCGAGCCCGCCGGGAAAGGTGCGGCTCTCGCCCACCACCAGTGTGCCGATGCGAAACTGCCGCACCAGGCCGCTGCAATACCAGCACGGCGCCAGCGTGGTCACCATCACCAGGTCGCGATAGCTGCGCTGCCGCCCGGCGCGCCGAAACGCATCGGTCTCGCCGTGGACGCTGGGATCACCCTGCTGCACGCGCCGGTTGTGTCCGCGGCTGACCAGTTCTCCGGAGCGCTTGAACATCGCCGCTCCGATGGGAATGCCGCCTTCCGCCAATCCCTGGCGAGCCTCTTCGACGGCCACCGCAAGCATGCGCTCGTACAACGCTGAATCCTTCAAAGAATCCTCTTATCTAAAGGATAAGCCACGCGGTAACCGCGCCGGAATGAGCCGGCCCAAGACCTTGAGGCGAGGACCTCCAAAAGCGATAAGTTGAAGGACAGAAGGGCGAGGGATTCACAATGAAGACGCGTAGATTGGGCGCCAACGGCCCCGAAGTTTCCGCCATCGGCCTGGGCTGCATGGGCATGAGCGAGTTTTACGGCACGGGCAATGACCAGGAGTCGCTGGCCACGATCGACCGTGCGCTGGAGCTGGGCATAAATTTTCTGGACACTTCAGACATTTATGGCCCACACACCAATGAGGTGCTGGTAGGCAAGGCGCTCAAAGGGCGGCGGAACAAGATTTTCCTGGCCACAAAGTTCGGCATTCTTCGCAACCCGGCCAATCCGGCCCTGCGCGGCGTGGATGGGAGTCCGGCTTACGTTCGCAGCGCCGTCGAAGCCAGCCTGCGGCGGTTGGACGTTGAGACCGTCGATCTCTACTATCAGCACCGCGTGGACCCGAAGACGCCCATCGAAGAGACAGTCGGCGCCATGGCGCGCCTGGTGGAGGAGGGGAAGGTGCGGTTTCTCGGACTATCCGAGGCTTCGCCGCACACGCTGGAGCGCGCGCATCGGGTTCACCCCATCACGGCGCTGCAGACTGAGTACTCGCTGTGGACCCGCGATCCTGAACCGGAGGTGCTGCCGATGTGCCGCAAGCTGGGCGTGGGATTTGTGGCCTACAGCCCATTGGGTCGCGGTTTCCTCACCGGCGCCTTCAAGAGCCCGGACGACTTTGACGCCGGCGACTACCGGCGCGCGAGCCCACGGTTCCAGGGCGAGAACTTTACGCGCAACCTGGAACTGGTGGAGAAGGTAAAGCAACTGGCCGCGCAAGCGGGCGTGACCGCCAGCCAGCTGGCACTGGCGTGGGTGCTTGCCCAGGGCGACGACATCGTCCCCATTCCAGGAACCAAACGGCGCAAATACATTGAGGAGAACGCCGCGGCGGTTAACGTTGTGATCGCTGAAGATCTTGTCCACGAGCTGCAGAGAGTTTTTCCGCCGGATGTCGCGGCTGGAGATCGCTACACCGCGGCGATGAAGGCGCTCATTAACGTGTAAAGCACGCCGGCATGAAAACCAGAGGTGGGAATTCCGGCGGTGAGACCGACGGAAATTCTCTCCGGGAGGAAGTGTTGGTGCGGAAGGCGGGACTTGAACCCGCAAGCCTTTTGGGCGCTAGCTCCTAAGGCTAGTGTGTTTGCCATTTCACCACTTCCGCACTTGTCAAACAGCTGCCCGCAATCGCCCGCGCGCTTACCATGTGCATCTCTGCCACGTTGGCGGAGATGCTAATGCAGTACCGCATTCCACGCGAATCAAAATGCGTCAGCCTTCGCAGGCATTTCAAGTCTAGAGGCAACAGCACGCCGATTGCAACAGTAGTCCAATGGGCCAATTTGATGGCGCCACACCAGTGGTTTTCCGGGAAAGCAGGATTTCCACCTCAATGAGCAGGCACGAACAACCCTCAATCTTTGACTCAAACAGAGATCGTTGGTTCAGTGGAACGCAGTCATCTACTACTGAGCGCTCTTTCCTGATCGAGTGATCGCCGGCGCATGGCTGCATTGCCAAGACCCGCTCTCGAGTGCTGCCACTTAAACTCTGTTTAGTAATGATTGTTATTGACGAACCTCCAACAGGCCAGAAGTTGGCCGGTTCACAGCAGTCGCGTCCCAAATGGGCTCCTCGAATCATGGAACGCGCTCTTGGAATTGCATTCCAAGCTGTAAATTCGCGCCACTGCGGTTTCGCGCTTAGGGAGACTCGGGATTGCGGGGACAAGCGGGATTCAGCCCGAGCGCGACATCAATCTCGCGGTTCGTCAGAAGCGTAGCTATTTTGTCTTTCATGTATTTCAGGGTCACTTCATGATGTTCGCGATCATAGGAGCCTATGCAGTCCGTTGCCAGAACGACAGCCCAATCTCGCTGGTATGCATCGATGGCAGTTGTGCGAATGCAGGCGTGCGTATTGATCCCGGCGAGCACGATGGTATCGGGCTGCATCCGGCGCAGAATCTCATCGAGATCGGTGCCGAAGAAAGCGCTGTATCTTTTTTTGACAATCAGGACGTCGGACGGGGCGACCGCAAGCTGCGAATCAAATTGCGCCCCTGGGGTTCCCTTTACCGTCGCATAAATGGCTTTGGCCTTCATCTCAGGGAACGCATCGCGCAAATCAGGTTCAAACTCCTGCCGCACCCAAATGACCGGACAATACGCGCGGCGCATGATGTGAACCAATTCATTGATCGCGCAGATCAGTTGGTTCCTGCGCGAAGCCTCCCATTTTTCGAGATAGTCATTCACCACGTCAATGACAAGCAAAACGGGTTTCTGCATGTCGGAACATTACCAGATTGACGTTGTTCCAAATCATTCCGCCAGGCGTCTTTTGGGAGAAATATTTGATCTTCTGCTGTCGAGAACAGCCCAAACCGGGTTTCGATATTCGACCTGGCCTGGTTTTGCAGCTCCGGGCGGTTGGCGGCAATCCGGACAGAGCCCCGTCTTTCAGCTCAATGTCCGCAGCGGCGGACCATCGCGAACTTCGCGCAGGCGTCATCTCTCCTCTCAGCTTCCCCGAACAGGCCCCAGGAGTGTCGAAGAGATTTCACTTGTCTGCTTAGCGCGATGATCAGGCCTGCTAGCTTTGGGATAGTCTCGCGATAGCAGCGTCGACCGAGTTCTTCATTCTGCCCGAACCGTTCTTGAGTTCCTTTTGCAACAGGCGATATTTTTCCAAGGATTCCTGTCGATTGCCAGAGAGTTCCAGCAGATTCGCTTGGATGAATTCGCGGACCATGATCTGTCCCTGACCATCCTCTGGCTTGTCATCGAGCCAAAGATAGGTCTTCCATGCATCATCCGGAGGGACAGCGGAGAGGGATTCCGCGAGTTCCTCATGATCTGTGACGACGGAGTCAAAGCAAAAGCCAAGGATGCGCTTCTTCTCAGCCTCGTCAAGCGATTCACCGGAGCTGCGCATATCGTTCGTCGCTTTGACCAGTTCGGCTCTCGCTCCCTTCTTGTCCAGATAAAGGAGGCCACCGATTTGTAGCTCTCTTATGAAGGGACGAGCTTTGCCGGTCGAGACGGCGTTGTTAAGATGCTGAGCAGCTTCGCTCAGACCTCCTCCATTCTGGAGCATCCAGTTGCCCAGCATGGCGTTCGCGTAAACGTTGGATGGGTCCAAGGCCAGCGCCGCGTGAAAGTTCTGTTCGGCGGCGGCTCCGAACTCCCGCTCCGCAATGTGCTGGTTCAACCAGTGAGCCCAGCCGATGTGAGCTTGAATATCCGCAGCCTGGGCTCCTATGCTGCGGGTCAGCCCGGCGTCGAGGATGGGCATGATCTGATCAAGCGCAGGCGCGGCCAACTCCGATGCATTCTGATCCTCGCGGGCAGCAACGTGAAAGTCCTCAACCCAAAGCATCGTCGCGCTCAACTGCTGGTCGAGTGCCGGCCGGTATGAGGGGTCCGCTTTGAGAATGTCGCCATAGCTCTGTACTGAGGCCTGATACTCTCGCTGCTTTACCTGCGCCTGCGCCAGCGCCATCTTTGCATGCAGCTCAGCCTTCTGCTTGTGGTGGTTTAGAAACCACGTGACGCCGCCGGCGAGGCTGGCGAACAAACCGAGGAGCGCAGTGATGCCGCCCACCCAGCTCATGACAACCGGCCATGCCTTCCTGGCGCCTTGCTCTGCTTTTTGAAGATCTTCATTCATGGAAAATGGTCAAGTGCTCAGGTTTGCAATCTACAACTCTTGATTAAACTTTCGCAAGGTCCTTCTTTCTCCCAGCATGGAGCTTGGCGCGGGTCGACCACGCCCGTCGCGATCAATCCCGGGGCGGAGACGCCGGGCAGGAAGAAATGATTTCCGCCGCGCTGCTCAATGAAGTCACGGGGATTGCTGTATACGAAGGGAGGATTCGTTTTGCTTGCCCCGGTTCGACATTATCCGGCCAGTCATGCATCTGCGGCAGATTCGCTGCGCCATTCGCCTTCAACATCTGAACAGCGGTTACGGCGCGATTGCATGAGTTTCGCCCTGTGACGCGCTCGATTACCGTGTCCGCGGCGGGATGCAATTCTAAAATGACCAGGAGAGGTCATTCCCCATGAACAGTGCAATCGTTGAGAGCTTCAGCCGTCCTCCACGCTATGGTCAATTCCAGGACCCAGAGGCCAAGGCGGGGCAGCGCCTGGTCAGCGTAAGCGCCGCGGCGCTCAGCCCGCTCGTCAAGGGCATTGCCGCCGGCAGGCATTACAGCAGCGGGGACACGTTCCCCTTTGTGCCGGGGGTAGATGGCGTGGGGCGGCTGGAAGACGGGCGGCGTGTTTACTTTGCGTTTCCGGAGGCGCCTTTTGGTTCAATGGCCGAGCACACGGTGGTGGAAGGCTCACAGTGCATACCTCTGCCCGATGAACTGGACGACGTGACGGCAGCGGTGGCAGCCAATCCCGGCATGTCGTCGTGGGCGGCCCTGACGGAGCGGGCACACCTGGCGGCAGGTGAAGCCGTTCTCATCAACGGAGCGACCGGGAATGCGGGCCGTCTCGCGATTCAAATCTCCAAATTCCTGGGAGCAAAGACGGTGATCGTCACGGGCCGCAACCAGGACGCCGTGGAACCGCTTGCCGAGCTGGGCGCGGACGCTGCGATTCCGCTGGACCAGGATGCGGAGAAGCTGACCGCCAGCTTTCGCAGTGCGATCAAGGAGCACGGCATCAGCGTGGTGCTCGATTACCTGTGGGGCGCGTCGGCTCAGAGCATCATCGGCGCCGTCGCCGGGCATGGATCGGTGGCGGGCGAGCCACGCATCCGCTTTGTGCAGATCGGTTCCATCGCTGGCGAGACCATCCCCATTCCGGCTGCAGCGTTGCGCAGCTCCGGACTGGAATTGATGGGCAGCGGGCTGGGCAGCGTCTCCTACGCGGGGCTGATGCGCTCGATTGCTGGGCTAATGAAAGCCATTGTGCCGGGCAAGTTCCGCATAGCGGCCGAGCCGATCCCGCTCAGCGAGGTGGAGTCGGCGTGGAATCGGGACACCGGCGGACGCGTTGCCTTCACTCTTTAAACGGGAAGTTTCCGCTCACAAAGGAACCTCAAATCACCGCGCAGTCCTATGGCGGAAATGGGTGACCTGGCAATGATTGTTGCCTTTCCCGGACAACAACTCGTCGCGGGCGTGTGCTACAAATGTGAGCGCTACCAAAGGAGAGAGTTCTGTGATCGCCAATCCTGAAAAGTCCGTCCTCGTGTACGACGTTGGAGGCAGCCATGTGTCTGCAGCCGTATGCTTTGCGGACACATACCGCCTGGGCACTGTGCACAGCACGCCACACCCCAACGAAGAGACCAGCGAGGCGTTTGTCGGCGCTCTGCATGCCCTGGGGGTTGAAGCGCTGGCTGGGTTTGGCCCCGTGCTGGGCGCCGCACTGGCCTTTCCGGGCCCCTTCGACTTCGCGGCCGGCGTGAGTTGGATGAAGCACAAGCTGCCTTATCTCTATGGAGTTGACCTGCGCCATGAGCTCGCGTCGCGCTTCGGCTGGCAGCCCGGCCAGGTACGCTTCCTGCACGACTCCGCGGCCTTTTTGCTGGGTGAAATAGGCGCGGGGGTGGCACGCGGCGTGGCGCGCGCGGTGGGAATTACGCTGGGGACGGGCATCGGGTCGGCCTTTGCCGTGGATGGCCGTGTGGTGACAGAGGGGCGCGGCGTGCCTCCCGGCGGAGAGCTTTGGGATCTGCCCTATCAGGGCGGGATTATCGAGGACGCCGTTTCCACGCGTGGGATTCAGGGCAACTACAAACAGCGCACCGGCGTGAAGCGCGAAGTTGCCGAGCTGGCCAGGACCGCTGCCGTCGATCCCGCGGCGGCAGAAGCCTTCGCGGAGTTTGGCCACCATCTGGGCCTGGCCCTGCGGGGAGCGCTGGCTGAGTTTGCTCCCCAGGTGATTGTGCTGGGCGGAGGCATCTCGCGGTCGCCGGAGCTCTTTCTTCCCACCGCCCGACGCGAACTGGACGGTCTCAATGCCGAGCTGCGGGTTTCAGCGCTGCTGGATAACGCCGCCCTGGCAGGCGCGGGGGTGGCATGGTTCAATGAGAGCAGCGGCTCTTTGTCGCTGCCCGTGGCCGACGCCGCGCAGGTCAGCGCGAATTGAATCTGCCCCATATGGAGGAAATACAACACAAATGACTGAGGCTGCCGACTTGCCACACTTGCAGCTTGCCCCTTTTCGCATTGAGCCCAGGTTTGTGGTCCGCGTGTGGGGCTTCAAGGATTTGCGCCCATGGTATGACCGCGTTGCGGACCTTGAGCCGCTCGGGGAGGTCTGGCTCACCGGCGACGATTGCGTTATTGCAACGGGCGCCCACAAGGGCCAGACGCTTGGCTCGCTCTTCGCGACGGCTCCACTGGATATGCTCGGCACGGCGCAATCGACTGGCTCGCCCCTGCTCGTCAAAATGATCTTTGCCCGCGAAAAGCTGAGCGTGCAGGTGCATCCCGACGACAAAATGGCGCAAAGCCTCGGCCAACCCCGCGGCAAGACCGAGTGTTGGTACGCCCTGGCGGCTGAGCCCGGAGCGCAGGTTGCGGCCGGAGTGAAGCCAGGTGTCACGCTGGAGCAGATCAAGACCGAAATTCACGATGGCACGCTGGAAAAAAGCCTGAACGTGCTCCCTGTGGCGGCCGGCGATATGGTCTTCGTGGATGCGGGGACGGTGCACGCCATCTGGCCGGGATCGATTCTGCTGGAGACGCAGCAGAACTCCGACGTGACCTATCGCATGTACGACTACGGACGCGCGCGAGAACTGCACATTGAAAAGTCTCTGGAAGCCACACGGCTGGTGACGCATGCCGGCAAGGTTCCGCCCATAGAGCTCGCCGACCGGACAGTGCTCATCAATGTGGATGATTTTCGCGTGGAGCGGTTGCCGGTTTTGGCCAGCCGGCTGAGCAAGACTCTGCCCAGCCAGGGCGAACCGGCCCACGGATTGTCTTACCTGTTTGCAGCATCCGGTGAGGGCCGTCTGATTGGACCGGAGTTCGAGCCGGTGGATCTGCCCGCGCGTGGCATCGTGGCGGTTCCCGCCAGTTCGCCTGCATTTATCGTGCAGGACATGGGACTCCTGGATCTGATTCGCATCGCGCCGAACCGGCCGAAAAACTGAGGTACTCGCGAAGCAAAGCTGGGGTGAAGAACGACAACAGCAGGTCCTTCGACTCCGCTGCGCTTCGCTCAGGATGACAAGGCACGCGATGTCGCTTCGCTGCCCGCGATGAAGACACGCGGGCGCATGGGCGCGGCGACGAAGTAGGCCAGCTCGCGATAATCCGCGCATTCGTGGATGAGAAGATCTGCCTGCTTGCCCGGTTCCAGCGAGCCGATTTCGCTTCCCATGCCGAGGCTCCACGCAGCGTTGATGGTGGCCGCCGTGAGCGCTTCGGCAGGCGTAAGCGCCATCTGCAGGCATGCAAGCGAGAGCATGAACGGCATCGATGGAACCGGCGACGAACCGGGATTGAAGTCGGTAGCCAGGACAATGGCAAGTCCTGCCTCGACCATTGCCCTTGCGGCGGGGTACTCCGTGCGGCGGAGACAAAAGACAGATCCTGGCAGAAGAACAGGCTGCACGCCGGCTGCGCGGAGCCGAGCTAGTGTCTCCTCGGTGGCGGTCTCGAGATGATCGGCTGTTGCTGCACCCAGCTCTGCCGCCAGCGCGGCGCCCGTGCCGGGACGGAACTGCTCGGCGTGGATGCGCAGCGCGAGTCCATGACTGCGGGCGGCGGCGAGCACGATGCGGCACTCGTCCACGGTGAAGGCATGGTCGTCGCAGAATGCGTCACAGAATCGAGCAAGTCCCGATGCTGCAGCTTCCAGGATCAATTCTTCGGCGACGAAGCTGACATACTGCTCGCGCCGGTCGGCAAATTCCGGCGGGATGGTGTGCGCGGACAGCAGCGTGGGAATGATACGTGCAGGTCCTTCTTCGCCGAGGCGACGCAACACGCGCAGCATTTTCATCTCTGTGGCGCGATTCAGGCCGTAACCGGATTTCGCTTCGATCGTCGTTGTGCCGCAGCGCAGCATCCAGTCGCGATGATGGCGGGTTGCCGCGAGCAGTTCATCCTCAGTGGCGGCGCGGGTGAGCGCGACGGTGCTCAGAATGCCGCCGCCGGCTGCGGCGATCTGCTGATAGGTGGCTCCGGCGATGCGCTGCTCAAACTCGGCGGCGCGGTTGCCGGCAAAGACAAGGTGGGTGTGTGCGTCGACGAAACCGGGAGTGACGCAGCGGCCCTGCGCGTCCATGATCTCTGCGTGGGGCGGGATTTTCGCCTTAAGCTCAGAATACGGACCCGCGGCAATGATGCGGCCGTCTTCGATGGTGAGCGCGGCGTCTTCGATAAGCCCCAGTTCGCGGAGTTCATTCCCGACGCGCGGACGCGCGGGACCGGCGAGGGTGACGAGCTGGCCGATGTTGACGATGGCGAGCGACGCGGGCACGGCTACTTTCCTGCCATCGGCATGTGAATGCCACTTTCTTTCGCGGTCTGCTGCGCAAGTTCGTATCCCGCATCGGCGTGGCGGATAACGCCGAGGCCGGGGTCGTTGTTGAGGACGCGGCGGATCTTGCCTGCGGCCATCTCCGTGCCGTCGGCGACCGTCACCTGCCCCGCGTGGAGCGAGTAGCCCATGCCCACTCCGCCGCCATGGTGGAAGCTGACCCATGTGGCGCCGGAGGCGGTGTTGAGCAGCGCGTTGAGAATGGGCCAGTCGGCGACGGCATCGGAGCCGTCGAGCATCTTTTCCGTCTCGCGATAGGGACTGGCTACCGAGCCGGTGTCGAGGTGGTCGCGGCCCATGGCGACGGGCGCGGAGATCTTTCCCTGCTTCACCAGGTCATTGATCGCTTCGCCCATGCGGGCGCGCTCGCCATAGCCAAGCCAGCAGATGCGCGAGGGCAGTCCCTGGAAAGCGAAGCGTCCGCGGGCCAGGCGCAGCCAGCGGGTGAGAATCTCGTTGCCGGGGAAAAGCTCGAGAGCAAGTTCGTCGGTGACGTCGATATCGCGAGGATCGCCGGAGAGCGCGACCCAGCGGAACGGACCCTGGCCGGTGCAGAAGAGCGGACGGATGTACTCGGGCACAAAGCCGGGAATGAAGAATGCGTCGGCGCAGCCGGCGTCGAAGGCGAAGCGGCGAATGTTGTTGCCGTAGTCGAATGCCACAGCTCCCGAGCGCTGCAGGGCGAGCATGGCGTTGACGTGGACGACCATGGACGCGGTGGAACGGCGCACATACTCTTGCGGATCGCGCCCTCGCAGCTCCGCCGCTTCGGCAAGCGTGAGGCCTTGCGGGATGTAGCCATTCAGCGGATCGTGGGCGCTGGTCTGGTCAGTCACTACGTCGACCACAACGCCGCGGCGGACAATTTCAGGGAGCATGTCGGCGCAGTTGCCAACTAAGCCCACGGAAAGAGCGCGGCCTTCGCGGCGGGCAGCTTCGCAGAGCGCGAGGGCTTCGTCGAGATCCTCGGCAAGCGTATCGCAGTAGCGCGTGGCCAGACGTTTTTCGATGCGGGTGCGGTCGACGTCGATCGCCAGCACCACTCCGTCGTTCAGCGTCACGGACAAAGGCTGCGCGCCGCCCATTCCGCCCACGCCGCCGGTGACCACGAGTCTCCCTTTCAGCGAACCGCCGAAGTGGCGCTCGGCCAATGCTGCGAAGGTCTGGAAGGTTCCCTGCAATATGCCCTGTGTGCCGATGTAAATCCAACTGCCGGCGGTCATCTGGCCGTACATCATCAGGCCCTTGCGATCGAGTTCGTGGAAGTGCTCCCAGTTGGCCCATTTGCCCACCAGGTTGGAGTTGGCGATGATAACGCGCGGCGCCAGCTCGTGCGTAGGAAAGACGGCGACCGGCTTGCCGGACTGGATGAGCAGGGTCTCCTCGGTGCCCAGCTGCTCCAGTTCGCGGACAATGGCATGGAAGCACTCCCAGTTGCGCGCGGCCTTGCCAATGCCGCCGTACACCACCAGATCGGCGGGGCGCTCGGCCACTTCCGGATCGAGGTTGTTCATCAGGCAGCGCAGGGCCGCCTCCTGCTGCCAGCCCTTGCAGCG
>CAYUJM010000083.1:0-19244 GCA_964445025.1 uncultured Occallatibacter sp.
CCCACAGACACCCACTGCCTCGATACGGACCTGCACCTCGCCCGGTCCGGGATCTTCAATCGGCATATCAGTATGCCGGAATGTCAGAGGAGCGATGAGTTCCGCAGCTCGCATCGAATAATCTTCCCAAGCAACGATACCTTAGCAGTGGGGAGGAACAAAAGGCGCACTGACTGTAGCCCCAACTGGGCATTCTGGTTGGGAAGTTAGGGTATTTTTGAGTTCTGTCCGGATTGCGGGTCAATCGCCCGGGACCCCGAAATTTGGCTGCCCAATGCTCGATTCGAGCCTGTGGTAAGGCGAGAACTGGGAGCGAATGGGGAAAGTCACTCTTGACTCTTGCTCGGCTGCCGCTCCTCCCTGGAACTTTGTTCGTTAGTCCCCAGACCGTGGTCTGCAAATCGTTAGTTCGACAACCTCATTTCAAGGAACATTCCCTCCGGATATTGATCCGGCCGGGTTTCCCCTTGCGCTTCGACAAGAAGAGGTGTACGTTCCTTGTAGAAGTGAAAGGGGAGAACATGCCGGCGCAACGGATTGATCTTCCGCAAGGCACACTTGACCTCCTGATCCTGCGAACGCTCGCTCTCGGGCCTCAACATGGATGGGCCGTATCCGAGCGGGTCCAACAAATGTCTAGGGACGTTCTTCGGATACAGCAGGGATCACTTTATCCGGCCCTGCATCGTCTGGAGCGTCGGGGCTGGATCAAAGCGCGCTGGGGGACGTCGGAGAATAATCGGCGAGCGAAATATTATGAGCTGACAAAAAGCGGGCATCGACAGCTCGAAGTCGAGAAAGATGCCTGGGAGAAGCTGACTGCGGCCGTGGCCCAGGTGTTGGAGACGGTCTAGGAGGTGCATGATGCTTAGCGATCTATTCATTCGCATTCGCTCCCTGTTCCGCCGTGGGGCGGTTGAGGGCGAACTCGACGAAGAACTGCGGTTCCATCTCGAAAATCAGGTAGAGAAGTACATTCGGTCAGGTCTGACGCGCGAGGAAGCGGTGCGACGGGCTCGCATCGAATTCGGTGGCCTCGACCAGGTCAAGGAACACTGCAGGGAAGCGCGCGGAGTAACGATTGTCGAAACCTTCGCCCAGGATGTACGTTACGGGCTCCGCATGCTGCGCAAATCGCCCGGCTTTACGCTGGTGGCCGTGGTGACGCTGGCGTTGGGCATTTGCGCAAACGCAGTGGTGTTCAGCCTGCTGAATTCGCTGGTGCTTCGGCCGTTGAATGTGCCTGGTGGGCGAAACATTTACCAAATTGAACAGGGCAAGGAGCGCTATCCCTCGCAATCGTATCCAAATTATCTGGATATCCGCGGCCGCACCAAGGCATTTGACGGAGTGGCGGCCTACGAGATCGAACGGGCGGGTCTGGACACGAACGGGACTCCTGACCCCATTTGGATTTACGAGACGAGCGGGAATTATTTCGACGTGTTGCGCGTGCAGCCTTATCTGGGCCGGTTCTTTCATCTCGCGGATGAGCACGGGTTCAACAGCTCTCCCTATATTGTTCTGGGCTACGGGTACTGGCAGAGCCACTTTCAGGGCGATCGAAGCGTCGTTGGGCGTGTAGTCCGGTTGAACAAGCATGCGTACACGATTGCCGGAGTGGTCCCGCCCGATTTTCGCGGCACCGAGCTGTTCTATTCGCCCGACGTGTTTGCGCCGATGGTGGACCAGGAGCAGATCGAGGGATTCAACAGCCTCACCGGGCGGGACAACAACAGCAGTTGGCTTGTGGGGCGCCTGAAACCGGGCGTCACCGTGGTCCAGGCGAAGGCCGACCTCGATTCCATTGCCGCGGCGCTCATCAAGGCCTATCCCAAAGAAGATGGAGGGCTGGAGTTTTCCCTGGGGCGTCCCGGATTGGTAGGGGATATGCTGGGCGGGCCGGTGCACGCATTCGTCGCCGGGCTGACGCTGCTGGCGGGGCTGATTCTGCTGGCCGCGTGTGCCAACCTGGGCAGCTTGTTCTCGGCACGGGCGGCGGACCGCTGGCGCGAGGTGGCGCTGCGGCTGGCGCTGGGCTCGAGCCGTGGGAGGATCCTGCGCCAGCTGCTCACCGAAGCGGTGCTGGTTTCGCTAGGTGGCGCGGCCCTGGGAATCGCCGGCTCCGTCGCACTGCTGCACGCGCTGAGTGCGTGGCAACCCATTCCTGACATTCCTATCAACGTGCCGGTGAGCCCGGACGCCGAGACCTACGCGGTTGCAGTTCTGCTGGCGCTGGTTAGCGGGATGCTGTTTGGGCTGGTTCCCGTACGGCAAGTCATGCGTGCCAACCCCTACCAGGGCATCAAGGCCGGATCGGAAGCAATGGCTGGCGTGCGCCGCATCAGCCTGCGCGACCTCTTGCTGGCATTGCAGATTGCCGTTTGCGCCGTGCTGGTGACCTCTTCGCTTGTGGCGGTGCGAGGCATGGTGCGGTCATTGCACAGCGACTTCGGCTTCGATCCGCGCAACACGATGCAGGCGTTTGCCGACCTGAGCATGAGCGGCTATCGCGACGACCAGATTCCGGTGGTGCAGCGGCGTTTGCTGGACGCGGTTTCAGGCATTCCCGGCGTGACCGCGGCGGGGTTCACGAATCGCGTGCCATTGAACATCGGCTGGAGCGACTCGTTCGTCTACCGCGACAGCACTACCGATTACAGTCCCAACAACAGGGCCGCCGATGCCTTGCAATACAGCGTCTCGCCGGGCTATTTCGAGACCGCGAAGACCGCGTTGCTCGCCGGGCGGACAATCACCTGGAACGATAGCAAGGACGCATTGCGCGTGGCCGTGGTCAACCGCGAGTTCGCGCGCAGGGTCTTCGGCTCCGAGCAAAATGCGCTCGGACACTTCTTCAAGGTATGGGGCGGCACGCGCGTGGAAGTCGTGGGCATTGTGGAGGAAGGAAAGTACAAAACGTTGAGCGAAGATCCGCAATGCGCCATGTTCATGTCGATTCTGCAATCGCCGTCGAAGGAAACGTGGCTGATGGTGCGGTCGAACCGCGGGCCTGAAGACCTGGGGCCGGCGCTGGAGCGCACACTGAACGGTCTGAACACCGGCCTTCCCTTCCTGATCAGCACCTGGGACCGGGAGCTGGGCACGGCGCTATTTGCGGCGCGCGCGGCGTCGCTGGCGCTGGGAGTGCTGGGCGGGCTGGGAGCGATGCTGGCAGTAACGGGCATCTTCGGCCTGGGCGCCTATACCGTGAGCAAGCGGCTGCGCGAACTGGGCATTCGCATCGCCCTGGGCGCGCAGCGAAAACAGGTGCTGCGAGCGGCGTTGGGCCGCGTTTTCCGGCTGCTCGTGATCGGTTCGGCGGCGGGACTTGTGCTGGGATTGGCGGCCACCAGGCTGCTGTCGTTCATCGTGTACCAGGCCACGCCCCGCGATCCGGTGGTGTTGGCCGGAGTGGTAGTGACCATGTTGCTGCTTGGCTTGGTGGCCGCATGGATTCCCGCCATGCGCGCGCTGAAGGCCGATCCGTTGGTGTTGCTTCGGGAAGAATGATTCGCATTGATTGAGTGGGCTCCTGCGTTCGACTGTAGTCCGGAGGGAGTATGAGATTTCTCGATTCGCTTCGCTTCCGCCTTGCCAGCCTCTTCCAGCGCTCAGAGATGCGCGCCGAAATGGACGAGGAGCTGCGCTCGCACATCCAACATCGCGCCGACGATCTGGAGCGTTCCGGCCTGGCTCGCGCCGAAGCAGAACGACGCGCGCGCATCGAGTTGGGCGGGCGCGAGAAGTACAAAGAAGAAATCCACCGGGCACTCGGCGGCAATCTTATCGAGACTTGCGTTCAGGATGTGCGCTTCAGCCTGCGCCAGTTGCGCAAGTCTCCCGGATTCACCATCGCCGCCGTTTTGACGCTGGCATTGGCCATCGGCGCCAATGCCGTGGTCTTCGGTCTGATGGATGGCCTCGTCCTGCGTCCACTGAATGTGCCTCAGTCGGAGAGCCTCTACGGGACAATGTACGGGGACAATCCTGCATGGCAGGTGTATCCCAACTATCTCGACCTGCGCGATCGCAACCGGACCTTCGAAGATCTGGCCGCTTTCAATTTCGCATTCGTGGGGTTCGATACCGGCAGGGATCCAATCAGCGCCGCCGGTTTTGCAACGAGCGGAAACTACTTCGACTTGCTGAAGATTCAGCCATATGTTGGCCGTTTTTTTCACGCCTCCGATGAGCACGGCCCCAATAGCGCTCCCTATGTCGTTCTCAGCTATGCCTTCTGGCACAGCCGCTTTCAGGACGATCGCAGCGTCGTGGGGCGCACGGTCAGACTCGACCAGCATCCGTTCACCGTAATCGGCGTAGCGCCGCCGGGGTTCCAGGGAACCCTGTTATTCGTCTCCGCCGATTTCTTTGTGCCGGTTGTCAATCAATGGCAATTCGGAGGGGGAGATCCGAAGGACCGCGGCAACACGGGTGGGCTTTTTGAGGAGTTCGGACACCTGAAGCCGGGAGTTACTCCCGCTCAGGCTGCGGCCGACGTGGATGCCGCAAGTGAGTACCTGGAGAAGACCTATCCCAGGGATGTTGCGCACAAAAGGAGTGCTCTTTCGCGCGAAGGTCTCACTTCTTTTGGTCCCGGAGTGCGGGCATTCGTCGCAGCGTTGATGCTGCTGGCAGGCCTGATTCTGCTGGCCGCCTGCGCCAATCTCGGCAGTTTGTTTGCCGCACGCGCTGCCGACCGTTCACGGGAAGTGGCACTGCGTCTGGCGCTCGGCTCCAGCCGCAGACGCATCCTGCGACAGTTGTTGACCGAAGCCGCGCTGATCGCCCTCGCGGGAGGCGGGGTTGGACTGATGGTAAGCGTAGTTCTGTTGCGCCGCCTGAGCACGTGGCAGATCATTCCCGCGGTCCCCATCCACCTGCCCGTAAGCCCGGACACGAAGCTCTATGTGGTTGCATTGGTTTTGGCGCTGGTGAGCGGATTCCTCTTCGGAATCGTACCCGTACGCCAGGTGCTCAGGGCCAACCCGTACGAGGTCGTCAAGGCGGGCTCGAACGCCAGACTGGGGCGCCGGATCACCATTCGTGACATGCTCCTTGTTCTCCAAATCGCAGTCTGTGCGGTGCTTGTAACGTCCTCGATGGTGGCCGTACGCGGCCTGGTGCGCTCGCTTCACAGTAACTTCGGATTTGAGCCGCGCAACACCATGACAGCGGGCGTAGACCTGGCCATGGCCGGCTACAGCACTGACAAGGTACCCGCCATGCAACGGCGCATGATCGACGCCATGGCGAGTATTCCCGGAGTACGGCATGTGGGAATGGTGAATGGTTACCCGCCGCTTGTCGATGCCGCTGTTAACCGGGTGAATGTCTTCAAAGAAGACGCCGGCGATCTGAATCCATCACATGCCGCAATCATGCCTTACCGCTACGACGTATCTCCTGGATACTTCGAAGCTGCAGGCACAAGTTTGCTGGCGGGCAGAAGTTTCTCCTGGAGCGACGACAAGAAGGCACCCGCCGTTGCCGTGGTCAATCGGGAGTTTGCGGTCAGGTTCCTCGGCTCGGTCACCAACGCCATAGGCAGGAGCTACAAGCTGCAGGACGGCACGCGTGTTCAGGTGGTGGGCGTAGCCGAAGACGGTAAGTACTTAAGCCTGACGGAAGATCCGGAGCCTGCGATCTTCATGCCATTTCTCATGACGCCGACCGCGGCGGGCTACCTGATCGTTCGCTCGAATCGCGATCCGGAACAACTCTCCGCGGCGATGCGATACAAACTGAGCGAACTGGATGCCGGCCTCCCCGTCAATACTCAAACGTGGAGCAGATTGCTGGAGGTTGTCCTGTTTCCCGCGCGTATGGCTACTCTGGCGCTGGGCGTGATGGGCGTGATGGGCGCGATGCTGTCGATTACCGGCATCTTCGGCATGGCGGCGTATACGGTCAGCAAGCGGCTGCGCGAGTTGGGAATTCGCATCGCGCTGGGCGCGAAACGGAAGGAAGTATTACAGGCCGCGCTGGGACGGCCATTGAAGTTGCTCGTCTTTGGCTCGGCCGGCGGATTGGTTCTTGGGCTCCTGGCAACGCGGGTGTTGGCGTTCATTGTGTATCAGGCCACGCCCCGCGATCCGCTGGTTTTGGCCGGCGTGGTGCTGGCAATGTCGCTGCTGGGACTGGTGGCCACGTGGATTCCAGCGCAACGCGCACTCTCGGTCAATCCTTTGATCCTGCTCCGCGAGGAGTGATTCGGTTTTTCATGAATGAGCTTCAACGCATTCGCAGCAACCGGAGGAAGAATGAAGGTCCTCGATTCAATTCGCTTTCGCTTAGCCGCACTTTTCCAGCGCGAACAAATGCACGCAGAAATGGATGAGGAACTTTGCTCTCATATTGAGCACCGCGCCGACGATCTCGAACGCTCCGGACTGACGCGTGCCCAGGCAGATCGCCGCGCGCGCATCGAGTTCGGCGGGCGCGAGAAGTACAAAGAGGAAATCCACCAGGCTCTGGGCGGCAATCTTATCGAGAGCTGTGTCCAGGATGTGCGCTTCAGCCTGCGCTCGTTGCGCAAGTCCCCGGGGTTCACGCTGGCCGCGGTTCTGACCCTGGCTTTGGCCATCGGCGCCAACGCCGTGGTATTCGCCGTGATGAACGGCCTGTTTCTGCGCCCGCTCAACGTGCCGCAGGGACAGAGCCTCTATTCCATCCAGCGCGGTAACGAGAAGTACATCATTCAGTCGTATCCTGACTATCTCGATCTGCGCGATCGCAACCGCAGCTTCGACGGCTTGGCGGCTTACACCATCATCCAGGCGGGACTGGACACCGGCAAAGACCCATCCCATGTGTGGCTCTACGGAGTGAGCGGAAACTACTTCGATGTATTGGGCACTCATCCGTATCTTGGCCGGCTTCTTCAACCGTCCGATGAGCACGGCCCCAACAGCGCTCCATATATCGTGCTGAGTTGGGCGTATTGGCACAGCCATTTTCAGGACGATCACGGCGTGGTGGGCCGTGTCGTACAGCTCAACAAGCATCCGTTTACTATCCTCGGTGTAACGCAGCCTTCGTTCCACGGAACGCTGCTGTTTTTCTCTCCCGATTTCTTTGTGCCCTTGGTGAACCAGGAGCAGCTGGATGGTTGGGCCCACCTGAACGATAGAGGGTCGCGGTGGGTCTTCGAGGTGCTGGGACATCTGAAGGCGGGAGTCACGCCGGTACAGGCGGCTGCCGATCTAAGCTCCATCGGTTCCTATCTGACAAAAACCTATCCCAAAGACGACGACCTGAGCACCTTCACGCTGGTGCGCCCAGGGCTGCATGGCGACTTCTTTGCTCCCGCGATTCGGTCGTTTCTGGTGGGGTTGATGCTGCTGGCCGGGTTGATTCTTTTGGGCGCCTGTGCCAACCTGGGCAGCCTGTTTGCCGCACGCGCTGCCGACCGTGGACGCGAAGTCGCGCTGCGCCTCGCGCTTGGCTCAAGCCGGATACGGATTCTTCGTCAACTCTTTACCGAAGCCATACTGATTTCGCTCGCCGGGGGCGCTCTAGGACTTGTGGGAAGCGTAGTTCTTCTGCACCAGATGAGCACGTGGCGGCCATTTCCCGAATTTCCAATGAATATACCGGTGACTCCGGACGCGAATGTCTATCTGGTGGCTCTGGCATTGGCGCTTGTGAGTGGGTTCCTTTTCGGTATTGTCCCTGTGCGCCAGGTTCTTAGGGCAAATCCTTATGAGATTGTCAAAGCCGGCTCGAGCGCGAGACTCGGGCGGAGAATCACTGTCCGGGACTGTCTGCTGGTTGTGCAAATTGCCATCTGTGCGGTACTGGTGACTTCTTCCCTGGTGGCCGTGCGAGGTATGGCGCGCTCTCTGCACAGCAACCTGGGCTTTGATCCGGAGAACGTGATGCTGGTCGACACCGACCTGAGCATGGCCGGATATAGAGACGAAAAAATCCCTGCCATGCAAAGGCGCATGATCGATGCCATGCAGGAGATTCCCGGCGTAGCTTCGGTGGGATTGGTAGGTACTCCACCTCTACACATGGGCTGGGACATCTCGCCCGTTTTTTCCGACCAGGCGACCGATCTGAGGCCGTCGAGCGCCGCTGCCGTTGCAATAAAGTACGCAATATCTCCCGAGTACTTCCAGGCGGCGCGCACCGTCTTGCTGGCGGGAAGAAGTTTCAGCTGGCGTGACGATAAGGACGCACCACGCGTAGCCGTTGTGAATGGGGAGTTTGCCAGTAAAATTCTCGGCTCCCTAACCGGCGCGATCGGCAGGCATTTCAAGATGCCGGATGGGACGCGCGTCGAAGTGGTCGGCCTGGTTGAAGATGGGAAATATACGGCAAACCTGGCCGAAGATCCGCAGCCGGCGATGTTTCTTCCCTACCTGCAATGGCCACTGAATGAGACCAACCTGGTGGTTCGTTCGGACCGTGATCCGCAGCAACTCGCCGCAGCCATCCGGAGCAAGCTGCGGAGTTTGGATCCGGGACTGCCTGCCTTCATCCAGACCTGGAATCAGGAGATGAACGGAGCTCTGTTTGCTTCGCGGATGGCAACGCTCGCTCTGGGTGTGATGGGCGTGATGGGGGCGATGCTCTCGATCACCGGCATATTCGGCATGGCGGCCTACACGGTGAGCAAGCGGCTCCGCGAACTGGGAATTCGCATGGCCCTGGGCGCACAGCGCAGAGAAGTGTTGCTGGCGGCATTGGGGCGGCCATTGAAACTCCTTGTCCTTGGTTCGGTGGGCGGGCTGGTTCTCGGGCTGCTGGCCACGCGGGTCCTAGCGTTCATTGTGTACCAAGCGACGCCGCGCGATCCCCTCGTGTTGGCCGGAGTGGTGCTTGCGATGTCGCTGCTGGGCCTGGTGGCAACCTGGATTCCTGCGCAGCGCGCCCTTTCGATTAATCCGCTGGCGCTCCTGCGCGAGGAATGACTCGACCTTCCTGAATGGACGGATGCCGGGTGTTGCTGGAACCTCTTGCTCCGGTGCCTTGCGCCATGGCAATCTGGGTGTCCCTGCAAGCCACCAGCGCGCGGAGCGATAGCTGAGCCAAACACCAGAGTGCCGCACGCCTGCTCGCCCCGGCCTTCGCGCCGGCAAGGAGATCGGTCCTCATGCGTTCGATGCGCGGAACTTCCTCTCTTCGTTCCACCATCGCGCGCGCCATGATTCCGGCCTTGTTTTCGTTCGCATCGGCGTTCGCCGCACGAACGCCCGCATGGGAACCATTTGCCTCTACCACGGACGGATTTCGCGCCCTGTTCCTGACCGGACCGGAGGTCAGCAGGAAAAACGTTCCCGTAGGCGGCGACATCTTCGAATTGCGCTCGCATGCCTCGGAATCGGGCGTCACGGCCCTTTACGCCAGCGTCTGCGATTACGGCGCCAAAGGCGCGTCTGCTGACCCGAAAGAGATGCTCTCGAGCGCCGAAAAAGGCGCTGTCGACGACATGAGCGCCCAAATTCTCAGCGAGAAAAAGATTGCCCTGGAAGCCAACCATCGCGTCGAGTTCGAAGCGCAGAGCGACAAGCTGCACTTCACTGTCCGCATGTACATGGCCGGGGGGCGTGCTCTAACAGACGATGGTTGCTTCACCCCTCATAGAGAAGCTTGCCGACACGGCGCGCTTTCTCGACTCTTTCCAACTGGTCGATAACGCCGGTAAGTAGCGCCTTCAACGCGGCCGTTTTTTGCGGAATCGTTGACGTGGAAATGCGCTGCTCATCCTGCCGTCGTCGCCGCGCCCGGAGAAACCGCCAGCACGCGGCACCGGTGCTTGCCGGCAGCACTCCACGATAGAACCATGTCGCTCTCTACATACGCGCAATCACCCGTTTCAAGCGTCTCGTGCAACCCTCCGGAGTCCAACCGCAACTCCCCCTCGAGTACATACACAAGCCCACTCGTCTGGTGAAAGCAATCCGAGGTACTGGCCGCCCCGCCTTCCGGGAATTCGATCATCTGCGCCACAAGACTGGCGGGAATCCCCTGTGCGCTGTGATCGCCGCCGGCAGCCTGAGTAGCGAGAGGCATGCTGTTTCCCACCGCATTCAGCGGCGTGATCCTGGCCTGCTCAATCCCACGCTCCTGGCCCAGCAAGTGGGCCTTTCGCGTGATGGAAAGCGAGTGCCGCGCGGGCTCCTTGAAAAAGTAGCTCAATCCCACGCCGTACACCCTGCTGATGGTTGCCAGCGTGGGTAGCGTTGGCACCATCCGGTCCGTCTCCAGCTTAGAGAGCAGTGCCGTCGAAAGCCCTGTCTCCGCCGCCAGCCGCGCCAAAGTCAGGCGCTTCTGCGTCCGCAGAGCGCGCAGTTTGGTGCCAATGCAGTAAGGCTCCAGCGACCATTGAGAATACGAAACGCTCTTGCCCATCGTAAATTCCCCTCCCGGCCGCGAAATGGCCGCTGATTCAGTCTGGCAGGCGGCAAGCGTTCCATTTCTGAAGGATTTCTGAACCTTTTTCTCCTCCCCTTTTCGCGCGTTCCCTGGAGCGCACCGCGTTACCATAGGGACAAGCATCCAGAAGACGTCACTGGAGTTCGTCTGTGCGGGCCCGACTTCATCTTTCTCCAGGAGCAGGTTGAATCCCATGGCTCAGCGTTTCCCCCCTCGCTCAGTACTCTTCGTCCTTGCGTCCACGCTACTCATCCTCGTTGCCACCCCGTTACTCCGTGCCGATACAGTGGTGCTGAAAAACGGCGACCGGCTCACGGGCACCGCCGTCAAACTCGACGGCGGCAAGCTCACCTTCAAGACCGCGTACGCCGATGCAATCGCCATTGCCTGGGACCAGGTGATGAGTCTCACCACCAGCCAGCCCCTGGTGCTGCCCGCACCGCACGGAAAGCTGAGCGTTACCGCAATCGAGCGCTCCAATGCAGGCCTCATCGTCACCGCCGCCACGGGACCGGTCACGCTCGATCCGGCTACCGTTACCGTGCTGCGCAGCGAAGCCGACCAAAAAGCCTATGAAGCCTCACTGCACCCAAACTGGGGCCACGCGTGGGCCGGAGCCGCCAACGTGAGCCTGGCGCTGGCTCGCGGAAACTCTGATACCGAAACCTTCGGCGCCGGTTTCACTGCTGCCCGCACCACCCGCACCGACAAGACCTCGCTCTACGCGAACACCATCTACAGCGAGAACGCCAACGCCACTCCCTCCACCAGCGCCAACTCCACCGGCGGAGGCCTGCGCTACGACCACAACGTCAATCCCAGGTTCTTCGTCTTCGGTTCCGGAGATTTCCTCAATAACGCCCTTCAGGACCTCGATCTGCGCTCCATTTTCGGAGGCGGATTTGGCTGGCACGCCAGCAAGAACTCTCGGCAGACGTTTGACGTCTCCGGCGGACTCGTGTGGACCCACGAGAACTATTCGGTCGTAGCTGCCACCTCCACAACGCCCACAACTCCCGCAACCGTCAACAGCTTCGCCGCACTCGATATCGGCGAGCAGTACACGCGCAAGATTGGGGCCGCCAGCCTCATCACCGAACAGGCCTACTTTTACCCCGATTTGAGCAGCCTTAGCCGGTACCAGTTCACAGTCAATTCCACATTCAGCACCAAGCTCGGAAAGATGTTCAACTGGGTCACCACGTTCAGCGACAACTACACTTCTTTCCCGCCTGCGGGAACACTGGATATTGACGTCATTCTGACAACCGGCCTCGGTGTCACCCTCTCGCGGCCATGAAAGGTCGTAGCTGTCGGACCGGAAACTACGGCTCTCCGGTCCTCATCCCAGGCTCTGCGCGGTTAGCGTGTGGAAATCCAAAAACTCAGCCTTGATTACCGATTTTCAACCGCAGATTACCCGGATCCCATCGTTGTTTTTTTCGCTTCTTTTCCCCTCCCCAGCTGATGCACTTTGTTAGGACCAACACAGCGTCACGGCAATTTTCGTCTTCTCGAGCTTTCTGTACCGACTGCGTCCAAATGTCAAACAAATCCCGTTGATTCCCGGAGAAATCCATAGAACTAACGAATACAATTTTGAATCATCTTGTTTACTTATCAGTAAAAAAGTAACCTTACTCTATTACCTAAAACCCTAGAAAAACAGCTTGAATTCTCTTTCAAGCGCACCCCTTAACAAAGCATAATGACCATGCCACAAAAAAACACATGACTCTTAGAAGTCAGGTTCTTTGTGAGAATGCAGTTCACTCACTTCTCCCGGTTTGCCCGGCACGGAGTTCGAGGCGGCCAAGTTCTCATCCGCCCCCGCTCCGCGCGAATGGCTTGACCTTGGCAGCAGGTTGGCAAGAACTCCGAGGTACGGCGTTGGATCGGACGGATCAACCTTCATCGGCCTCGACTGGCTTCCCAGCCAACGGCCAAGGCAGTGCGCGCAAAACGCCTGCACTTTTCTTCTCTGCCTTTCGGCTTGAGCCCGACGGCTCGCTTTTTCGTGGGAAGACGCTGATTCACCTTCCTCCCCGGGAGTTGGCTGCACTCAGGCTCCTTCTGGCCGACGCAGGCCAGATCGTCACCGCGGCCCAACTGAAGCAAGCTCTGTGGGGCGATGTGCATGTGACCGCGGACAGCGTGCCTAAATGCCTATCCTCTTTACGCGCCCACCTTCAGCCGGAGGACTGCATCCAGACTGTATACAAGCGCGGGTATCGCCTCCTGGTTGAAGTGCGGCATTTCGAGTCCTCCGCCGGGCCGCTTCCGCGACTGGCCATTCCACCCTTTGCCTCTGATCCCGGCGTCCCGGAGCATCTGGGAGTCACCATCGCAGAGGAGACCAGTGCCGGCCTGAGCAATGCCCACACGCCTCTCGCCTTCATCCTCGCTCGCGACTCGGTATTCGCCCTGGCATCGCGCGGGCTTACGGCACAGCAGATTGGGGAATCTCTCAACGCCGACCTGGTCCTGGCTGGAACCCTGCGTGCCCTTGCCTCCCAATACCGCCTCCGCGTGGAGATGATCCGCGTTGCCGACGGTGTCCAGATCTGGGTTGAGGATCTGCTCGTGGACCGCGGCAGAATTGCCGGACTCGAATCGGAGTTGGCCGCCCGCCTCGACTCCCGGCTGCAGTACTGGCCCTTGAATTCCTTCCCAGGGAACATCCAGTCTCCCCGGCAAGCAGTCAGCACTGCTGTAGCCGGCAATGAAACCGTTTCCTCAAGAGAGCGGAACGGCGGCTTCCCGAGCATCTCCGCAGTAGCCGCTACCGAAGGTGAACCTCATTCCCGGCGCCGTGAGGCATACGAGGTCTTCCTCCGGGGCCACCACGAATGGCAAACGCTGGAGCGGCACCGCATGCAGGACGGTCTGCAGCACCTGACCCGCGCCACCGAACTCGATCCATCTCTGATCGCCGCCAAGGTCGATCTTGTCCACCTCTGCGTCACTCAGTGCTTTTACGGCTTCATGGCGCCCACGGTCGCCGCCGACCTGGTACGCCGCACCGCGGAGTCGATCCCCGATCTTCCTCACCAGGCCGAGGCCATCCTGCCCGCTCTCGGCTGGATCAACTTCCACTTCGAACGCAATCTCCCCGCTGCGCTTTGGGCCTTCAAGCTCTCAGCCCATCTGCCCCACAATTCGTGGGTCACGCGAGAGCGTTCCATGTTCGCTATCAGCCGTCAGCGTTTTGAGGAGGCCGTCGACCTGCTGCGCGCCGCCATTCAACTGGATCCCTTTGCGCCATGGTTGAACGCCCGCCTGGCCTGGGCGCTGCACCTCGGGGGGCAGGCCGGCGAGAGCGTCGCACAAATCGAGCATTGCATCCGCCGCTTTCCGGACCAGGAAGGAACCTTTCTCTATGGAGCTACCATCCTTGGCTATCACGGAGAAACGAAGCGGGCTGTTCAGCTTGCAGAGGCCCTGGTTCAACGCCAGCCCTACTTCGATAGCGCCACCGCACTCCACGCCTATACGCTGGCTTGCGACGGCCGCACCGCCGAGGCTCAGGCCATCCTCGAACGCCTGCAGTGGCTCACTCGAGAACGTTTTGTCCTCAGGGCCTTCACCGCCGCTATCCATGCCGCACTTGGCGACGTCGATTCCGCAGTGTCCGAATTGCAGGCCGCCAACGATCTGCGCTGTCCGTGGTTCTTCGCGATGCTCGCGGATCCACGTCTGAAAGCACTTCACGGCCATCCCAGGTTCGAAGAGCTCCGGGCCATTCTTCCCCGGATGGAGAATGCCGCTCGCCTTGAAGCCGATGCCCAGGGAAATCCCGGTCTTCGGAATTGAGGGGGGCCGGTCCCGTACTTGGAATTCAACTTGAAATTACTCTAGTAAACCGATAAACCTAGCCAAACCCGGCCGCTGGCATGTAGAGTTCCTATCGGCTGCCATTTCTATTTCAGAACCCCTACCGTGCTCATTTCTCCTGGCTCGGGATGCTGGGGAATAAGCGCAGCTCATGCGGCTCCGCCACCATCTTGGAGCGCCGCCCTCGGAGGATTTCGTTCATGTCTACTCGCCACTGGCTCCCGATCATTTTTGCCGCCCTCTTCTCTGCCGTCGCTGCCGCCCAGCAGGCCCCCTATCTCGACACCAAACTCTCCTCGGCAGATCGCGCCCACGACCTGGTCGGCCGTATGACCTTGGACGAGAAAGTCGCTCAGCTCGAAGACTGGGCCACTGCCATCCCGCGCCTCGGCATCCCCGACTACCAGACCTGGAACGAAGCCCTGCACGGTGTCGCCCGCGCTGGCTACGCCACGGTCTTTCCGCAGGCCATTGGCATGGGCGCCACATGGGACCCAGCCATCGTCCGCGCCATGGGGACTGTCATCTCGTCTGAGGCACGCGCCAAGTACAACGACGCTCAGCGCCAGGGCAACCACCGCATCTTTTATGGGCTCACCTTCTGGTCGCCCAACATCAACATCTTCCGCGATCCCCGCTGGGGCCGGGGCCAGGAAACCTACGGCGAAGACCCGTTTCTCACCGCCAGGCTCGGCGTGGCCTTTGTCTCCGGCGTCCAGGGCGGCGACCTCGAACATCTTCGCGCCGTCGCAACCAGTAAGCATTTTGCCGTCCACTCCGGGCCTGAGTCCCTGCGTCATGGCTTCAACGTCGACCCCAGTCCACGCGACCTTGAAGAGACCTACCTGCCCGCGTTCCGCGCCACGGTCACCGAGGGCCACGTGCAATCCGTCATGTGCGCCTACAACTCCATTGACGAGTGGCCCGCCTGCACCAACAAGATGCTGCTGAAGGACCACTTGCGCGACGCCTGGGGTTTCAAGGGCTTTGTCGTCTCCGACTGCGGCGCCATCGTGGACGTGAACCAGGGCCACAAAAAGACCCCCGACATTACCCACTCCGCAGCTCTCGCCATCCAGGCCGGAACAGATCTTTCATGCAGCATCTGGACTCCCGGCTTCAATACCCTTGCCGACGCAGTTCACCAGGGCCTGGTCAGCGAAGATCTGATTACTCAAGCCGCCGAACGCCTTTACACCGCCCGCTTCAAACTTGGTCTGTTTGATCCGCAAGGCTCCAACCCGTTGGACCGCATCCCCTTGACCAACGCCGGCTCTCTCGGCAATCGTCAAACCTCTCTCAAAGCCGCGGAAGAAAGCATCGTTTTGCTCAAGAACTCTGGTATTCTGCCCATCAAAGCCGCGCCGGGACGCATCGCGGTCATTGGCCCCACTGCCGACCTGCTGCCTTCCATCCTGGGCAACTACGTCGGCACTCCGCTCTTTCCGGTCACGCCGCTGGACGGGATCCTGCGCCAGTTTCGCGGCTCGCCCATTCTCTACGCGCAAGGTTCCACCCTGGTTGCCGGCATCGGCGTGCCTGTCCCACGCACGGCCTTTGGGCTCAACAAAGGGCTCAACACTGAGTTTTTCGCCACCCCTGACTGGACCGGCCGCCCCGTTGCCACCGGCACAGCACCGGCTGTGCAAGCGGACTGGGAGAATGCGCGACCCGTTCCGCAACTGGAAACCAGCAACTACTCCGTGCGATGGTCGGGCACGCTCTCTGTCCCCGCTCCCGGTCATTACGTCTTCTCGCTTGAGCCCGGCGGCAGCTTCCCCTACTCACCCAGGGAATCTTACCGCTTCATTCTCGACGGAAAGGTTCTCTCCGAAGGAAGCCTGCGCCAGGGCGAGGATTTGGCGTCCATGGGCAATTTCCATTCCATCCCCGGAGCTTCGTCAAGCGCACCGCCCGTCATGCAATTCCCCAGGATACCGTCGATTCCCGTGGATTTCGCGGACAGCAACCCCCACGAATTTCGCCTCGAGTACTCTCACGCCGGCGACCAGGCGGGCGGCGGCCTCACCCTCAAGTGGGAAGCGCCCGCGGATGCCCAGATTGCGGAAGCTGTATCCCAGGCCAGTCAAGCGGATGTCGTCGTGGCCTTCGTCGGCCTCTCGCCGGAGCTTGAAGGCGAGGAGATGAGAATCAAGTTGGACGGCTTCGAGGGCGGCGACCGCACCAGCATCGACCTGCCGGCTCCTCAGCAGAAACTGCTGGAAGCGCTCGCCGGCACCGGGAAGCCGCTGGTGGTTGTTCTTGAGAGCGGCAGCGCGGTCGCTCTCAACTGGGCCAGCGAGCACGCCCAGGCCATTCTGGAAGCCTGGTACCCCGGCGTCGAGGGCGGCAACGCCATCGCCCACACGCTGGCCGGGATGAGTAACCCAGCTGGCCGCCTGCCCGTCACCTTCTACGCCTCGCTGGACGGCCTGCCTGACTTCACCGACTACAACTTCAAGACCCCAACGGGCGGCCGCACATATCGCTATTTCACCGGCAAGCCACTGTGGGGCTTCGGGTTCGGCCTCAGCTACACCAAGTTCGCTTACGGGACTGTCAAGATGTCGCCAGGACCTTTCTCGCATCCCGGCCCCATCCGCCATGATTTTCCGGTCGCCGGGAACGACGAGGGCGAAGCCAACACAAAGACTGCCACGGCTGACGGCGAATTTCAACTGAAAGCCGGCGATTCGATCACCGCCACGGTAACCGTCACCAACACCGGCGCGGTCAACGGCGACGAGGTTGTCCAAGCCTATCTCAAGACCCCGCAGACTGACGGCCCCATTCACTCACTGGCCGGATTCCAGCGCATCAACATCCCTGCTGGCCAAAGCAGAGATGTGACCATCACCATCGATCCACGCGCTCTTTCCAGCGTCGACGGCCAGGGCATCCGCGCGATCCTTCCCGGCAGGTACACACTCACTCTTGCAGGCGCACAACCTCAGGAGGCTCAGTCCAAATCGGAGACCACCTTCACCGTCACAGGGACACAAACTCTGCCCAAGTAGTCACCGGGGAAGATAGCGGGCAGGCTCATTCAAGAGCCTGCCTGCTTTGCGACAGCAGACAGCTAATTGTCCTCGGATTTGTCCATCGGAGTCTCTGGCTTCTTCTTTCTCGTCAAGAGCATCCGGACCTGTGAAACGACGGCGCAAAGCAGAGCCAGGAGAAGCAGGAACACTCCCAGCAGTGTCAATGCCACTCCGCCCAGGGCACCAGGGCCGTTGGTGGTGGTGCAGATATTGAGCGAGGCCGTGGAGAGTGGCCACGCTGCGCTCATGCCGGCTGTTCCACTGCAATAGCCGAAGATCAGTCCCAGGCCCCAGGCGAGAAACACGACGGACAGTATCAGCGGACGGTCGGGCTTCATGAAGATCTCCAAATGGAATCGTAGAACGGCCAGATTTTATTCCAAGTTGTAGCGATGCTCAACCCGCGAATCGCGTCTACCCATCCCATCTACGATCGGGTGATCCGCATCACACAAGCCGCCTACCAGATTCCTGAATAATCATCCCTGATGGGTGGACCCTCCTGCCCTGCAGGTGATATTCATCCCTCGACTCCAAATGTCCCCATCCGTCGCGGAGGCACATTGCTCTTAGGCATTCTCAAGGAAACCGCGCCCGGCGAAACCCGCGTCGCTCTGCTGCCGGAGAGCCTCAAACTTCTCCTCGCACAGGGAGTCGCAATCGCTGTCGAAGCAGGCGCTGGACGATCCGCCGGTGCGTCCGATCAGGCTTACGCCGAAGCGGGCGCTACGATCACCGCCGATCGCGCATCGCTGCTTGCAGGCGCCGACCTGCTGCCACTCGTCAACGCGCCCGACGCAGCCGATCAGGCAAGACTTAAACCGGATGCCGTGGTTATAGGGTTCCTCAAGCCCCTCGATTCACCCCAGTCCCTTGTAACGGCGATCGAGCGTCCCACAACCCTGTTCAGCATGGAACTGATCCCCCGCATCAGCCGTGCCCAGTCCATGGACGCGCTTTCGTCCATGGCCACCGTAGCCGGCTACAAGGCCGTCATTGCCGCTGCGGACCGCATCCCGCGACTTTTTCCAATGCTGATGACCGCTGCCGGAACCATTCCCCCGGCACGCGTCTTCGTCATCGGAGCGGGCGTCGCCGGCCTGCAGGCCATCGCTACCGCGCGCCGTCTGGGAGCTGTTGTTGAAGCCTATGACGTTCGTGCTGCCGCGGGAGAGCAGGTTCGTTCCCTGGGCGCAAAGTTCCTCGACGTCGATCTGGGCGGAATCAGCACCGAAGGCGGCGGAGGCTACGCTGCCGAACTCACCGAGGAAGCCCTCGACCGTGGCCGGGACCTCATTACCCGCACCGCCGCACACTCCGACGTCATCGTCACCACCGCGCAAGTCCCGGGCCGTCCCGCTCCGCTCCTGATCCGCCGCGCCGCCATCGAGGCAATGCGTCCTGGCTCCGTTGTTGTCGATCTGGCCGCACCGGCCGGAGGCAATTGCGAGCTTACCCGGCCCGGCGTCGAGCAGAACATCGGCGGCGTGACTCTTCTCGCGCCGCTCAATCTGCCGGCGGAGGTCCCCGTCCACGCCAGCCAACTCTACGCCCGCAACATCCTCAACTTCCTCGGCCTCATCGTTAAAAAGGGCGAGCTCTCCATCGACCTTGCCGACGAAGTTCTGGCCGGCGCTTGTGTCGCTCACAAAGGCAACCCCGTCAACCCTCGCGTGGCCAAGCTATTGGAACCGGCCACTACCAACTAACTCGAATTCTCTCCCACCCTTTCCGCACACTACGCGGAGAGGATGGGGCATCCAAGAAGCTCCACGAACGGGCGCGATGCGCCGCTAACTCCGCTAACAACGCAGTCGAGAGCCCATGAATCCCGCCGTATTGATCGCTTCCGTTTACGTCTTCGCGCTGGCTGCCTTCCTCGGCTACCAGGTCATCAGCCGTGTGCCGCCGCTGCTGCACACGCCACTGATGTCGGCGACCAACGCTATCTCCGGCATCTCGCTGATCGGCTCGCTGGTC
>CAYUJM010000084.1:0-18793 GCA_964445025.1 uncultured Occallatibacter sp.
GCTCTCCAGCTTCTACCACTCGCTCATGGGCCATCCCATGGGCATGGTCATCCGCAGGCTCGATAACCGGAAGCTGGACGACTATGTGAACGCCATCCGCTGCATGCACCGCAACCGTGTGCTGCATAAGGACGACTTTGCCCGCGGCCTGCTCAGCGCCATGCGCGCCGGTGAAACAGTCGGCATTCTCATGGACACCAACATGACCCCGCCACAGGGAGTGTTCGTTGAGTTCTTCGGTCGTCAGGCGTGCACCGCTTCGGGATTGGCGCGCGTGGCGCTGAAGACCGGCGCAGCCGTTCTGCCAGGGTTCATGGTTTGGGAGCCCGCTGAAAAGAAATACGTCCTCCACTTCGGTCCCGAACTCGTCTTCACCCGCACGGGTGACCACGACGCAGATGTGCTGGCCGCCACTCAGCAATGCGCCGCCGTCACAGAGCAATGGATTCGGCGCTATCCTGACCAGTGGCTCTGGATTCACCGCCGCTGGAAGACACGACCGCCCGGCGAGCAGCCGCTCTACTAGACGAGTTTCTGTTAACCGGCCTTTGCAGGGAATTAGGTTCCAAACGAGCATAATGGCCTCATGTCGGCACACTCCATCGTCAAAATCCGCCACGGGAAACCCAAACCCGGCCGTGCACCCCCGCCCCCACCCCGGTTTTGTTGAAAATAAAGTGCCAAGCTTCGAGTTCGATCCAGGGCCCAACGTAAAAAAGAACTTACGCTAAGCAAAAATACGGAAAAGCAGCGAGCGACGTCCAATTTCATCCTTTTCGCAGCCCGTTGGGCCAGCGATTCTGATCGCCGGTGGAGAATATGATTGCCAGGAGAGAAAAGACATGACGCTGGGCGAACTGATCGAAGTTTTGGGCGGCAAGCTCCTGCAAGGGAGCCCGGAAATCATCATCGCCGGCGTGGATGACCCTCGGATGGCTGACGGCCTTGACCTGGTCTTCGCCGAAGACGCTGCATCCGCAATGGACGCTTTGAGCAGCGGTGCATCGGCGGTCGTCCTCAAGACTGGATGTGCTCCGACCCTCTCCCCGACCCCTGGTATGGGCATTGTGGAAACCGGCCAGCCGCGCCTCTGGTTTGCGCAAGCCGCCAAACTGCTCACAGTTCCACTGGCGCCAGGGGGTGTGCATCCTACGGCGGTCATTGAAGCGCATGTACGCCTGGGTGAGAATGTCGCCGTAGGTCCGAACGCCTCGGTTGGTGAGGCGGCAACCATCGGTGCAGGAACTCGCATCGAAGCGGGCGCGGTCATCGGCTCACAAGTTTCGATAGGCGAGAATTGCCGCATTTACCCCCGCGCCGTTCTCTATCCGGGCACCACCCTCGGCAATCGCGTCACCGTACATGCCGGCGCAGTCCTTGGAGCCGACGGCTTCGGCTACGTCCGCGACTCCTCGACCGGCGCCTACACCCAATTTCCCCAGCAGGGCACCCTGGTGATCGAGGATGATGTCGAAATCGGCGCCAATTCCACCATCGATCGCGGCGCGCTTGCCGAGACCCGCATCCGCCGCGGCACAAAGATCGACAACCTCGTCCATATCGGACATAACTGCGACATCGGCGAAGACGTGATCCTCGTCATGGGAACCGGCATCTCCGGCTCCTCCACCGTGGGAAAGGGCGCGGTCATCGCCGGCCAGGTGGGCATCGGAGACCATGCGCACGTGGGGCCCGGCGTCATTCTTGGTGGCCAGGCCGGAGTTCTCAGCGGCAAGACCGTAACCAACGAAGGCCTTCGCCCCGGAACAGTGCTTTGGGGCACGCCTGCGCGGCCGCTTCCACAGGTCCTGCGCGAGATTGCTGTTCTTGGACGTCTCGCAAAGCGCAGCGGCAGAGGTTCATCCGACGCCGGCAAGAACTCTGAATAAGCCGAAAGTCGAAACCGCAGACCGTATCCCGCACTCCGACGCGGCAAATTCAATGGGGTTCAGCTCGCGAATTCATTGCGTTTTGAACAGAATCAATTCTCTTGCACTATCGAGGGCCTGAAGCGGCATAGAGTTTCTCAGGCGGCGTGTTGAATCTCCGATGAAGCCGGCTCCGCCGAATAACACCAAAGTCATCAACCAGCCGGCACAGCGTACTGTGGTCCTCATTGGACAAATGCAAGTAAAGTAGGTCTGAAGACCGAGGAGAACCGGCAGGTCATGGCAATCGTCGTGGTAGGCGGCAGCAGCCAGGGGGCAGGCAAGACCACGCTCATTTGCGGACTTATCGCCGCACTCCCTCAATTCCATTGGAATGCAGTCAAGGTCACGACTCACGATCATGGGCAGCACACGCCCGTCTGGGAAGAGACCGAGCCGGAGGGAGAAACCGACACCGCACGCTACCTTGCCGCCGGCGCGGCACACTCGTTCCTGGCCACAGCGCTGGCTCACGACCCATCGTCGGAGCCCGATTTCACATCTGTGCTCGACCAGCTTTGGCCCAACTTCGGTCGCGGTTCCAACCTCATCTTCGAATCCAACAGCGTGGTGCACCACGTGCGGCCCAATGTCTGCCTGATGATTCACGCCAGCCCCAGGCGGGAGCTGCCCTTGCCCGAGCGGAAACCATCATTCCTGGCGGCTCTCGGCCACGCGGACGCCTTGGTGGCACTTTCCGATGCCGACAATATTATTCCGGACGGGCTGTCTCTGCCGGGGTTACAGCCGAAACCGATCTTCCATCTTGCCGCTCTGCAACATATTTCGCAGGAGATGCTGGCCTGGATTCGCCCGCTCCTCGATCCGTCTCCGCGTTCCTGAGCAGAATTGCCAGCCCTCTCGCTCCGTCCATGCCTCTTTCCATCAGCAGTGCGTGCGCCATGCTGGGGAACTCCGGGTGATGTTCGAAGTGCTTCGACGCGGCCTGCACCGTATGTACCACATGTTCCGCTGAGAACGCCTCGCCATAGTGCCCCGCAACCCCGATTAGTAAGCCCCGCATCAGCGCAAACTGTGCCGCCAGTACGGCAAACTCGTGGGTCATTTGCGGCTGTGCTCCCGCGCGCAATCCCTCCTTACCGAACGGAAACTGGCAGCGGAAGATGGTATTAATCAGGAAGTTCTCCATCATGTGCGGATGGCGGTCGAAGAAAGGGGCATAGCAGAGGTCGTGCGCCAGCGTGTATTGGGCGGCGAGACTTTCCAGGGTAGCTCCCGGCCCATTGCCGATGCCGGCGGTAAAGGCTCGTACGCATTCCGCAAATCGCGGCGTCACGTTCGACTTGTGCAGCATCAGCCCGGCCAGCCGCAACACCACATCCAGCTGGGCCGCGCGGTCCACCGGGAGAGTCTCCATCGTCGTCTTCAGCGTCCCGCCTGCAACGGCCGCTTCAAAGTCGCTCAGATACTCCGGTACGCCTCGCTTGAGCTCCCCTCGCGCGATCGAGTCCAGCCTTCGGCAGAGCAGGTCTAGAAGAAACAGCCGCTGCCAGAGTGGGTAGAAGCGCGCACGCACCAGCCTGAGAACGAGAGCCCGAATGGGCCAGAAGCTGCCCGGAAGCGAGCCTGAGTCTCGGGGCTCGCTGGCTCCTGTGCTTTCTCCTTCGAGGCCATCGCCGTTCACCGGCAGATCCGGCGTCAGCAGCACCAGCCGTACCGCCTCGGGGCACGACAGCGTCAGCGCCTTTTCTTCCACGCCGTCCACCGAGCGGACCATGCGCGGATAGGTGGCGCAGGCATGCGACAACTGGCTCTCGCCCATCTCGGCCTGGATGCGGCAGAGCCGTTCCTCGGTCAGGAATGGGCACTGGTTCGCGCCGTTCATGCGAATGTTGGCATACGAGAGCTCATGCACGGCGCCAGTGTCAACCTGCGCATCTGCACTCCGCTGTGTGCGCACGATGTTCTCGTCCATAAGGATGCGCAAGGGACTCTGTGGCAGGCTCTGGTACCTCTCCCATGCTGCGCGGTCGATGGGGACATTCCATCCCTGGCAGCAGGTGTCTTCGCATGCCGGGCCGATGCAGCGAAAGCCTTCGGCGTACATCGGTCGAATCCGCTGATCGTTCGTCAACCCGCGCCTCCCCAGGCAAGGCAGTGCATGCTCACCGCTCTACAGGTGAATGTGCCCGGAGCAGTGCAGAATGTGACCCATTTCAAAACACATCAGATTAGAGAACATTCAGGAAGACCTTTGTCGACACTGCATGTCCTGCGTTGCACCCATCGCCGATTCCCCCGGCTGATCTCTGACCTCTGACCCCTGGTCTCTGCCTCTAAAGCGGCTTCTCCGTCAGAAATGCCTCGGGCTTCAGCGAACCGTCGCGCTGCTTCACCAGCATCTGCACCTTCCCTTCGGCGGCGTCCAGTTCCTGCTTGCACGCTGACGAAAGCTCCACGCCCTCCTCGAAGAGCTTGAGCGACTGTTCCAATGCCAGATCGCCCTTTTCCAGTTGGTCGACGATGGTTTCAAGCTTCTTTAGCGATTCTTCAAACGACGGCATGACAGTTACTCCGCAGGACAGGGTTCAGGTTTCGGCAGCACGCTGGCAATCACTTCTGCGGCCACGGAATATCGGCCGAAGGGCGCGCTCACCTGCACGCCCTGGACGAAGGGACGGACTGCCTCCAGCATCTCCTGGGCAATCAGCACGCCTTCCTTGCGTGCGGCCTCCGGCGTATCAGCCTGCGCCATGCGCAGCAGAATCTCCTCCGGCATGGAGACGCGGAGATCGTTCTTCATGAATTCGGCATTCCGCAGGCTGGTCAGCGGCCAGATGCCCGCGATGACCGGAATGCGAAACTCATGGATGCGCTCCAGGAAGATCTCCAGAAGGCGCAGATCGAAAACCGGCTGGGTGATGGCGTACTCGGCGCCGGCCTCCACCTTGTACCGGAAGCGGCGCAGCTCGTTTTCGATATCCGGCACGCCCGGGTTGGCGCCCACGCCGATGGTGAAGTTGGTGCTGGCCCCGATGGCGTTGGCTCCGATGTCCAGCCCGTGGTTGAGCCGCCGCACGATGTTGACCAGACCGATCGCATCCACGTCAAACACAGCGGTAGCGTCAGGATAGTTGCCCAGCTTGGGCGGGTCGCCGGTGATGCAGAGAATGTTGTGCAGGCCGATCGATGAGGCCCCCAGCAGATCCGATTGAATGGAGAGGATGTTGCGGTCGCGGCAGGTGTAATGGAGAACTGTCTCAATCCCGGTGTGCTGCTGAATCTGGATGCACAGGCTCTGCGCGCTCATGCGCGCAGAGGCTCGCGGCGAGTCGGGAACGTTGATGGCGTGCACGCCCAGGCCGGCCAGCACCCGCGCGCCTTCGATCTCCTTCACGCAATCGATGCCCTTGGGCGGAACAATCTCGACCAGCGTGACAAATTGTCCCTGCTCGATCAGCGACCCGATTTGCGAGCGGGCGCCCATTGGTGCGGGCGGCGTCTCGGAGGTCAGTTCGGGAGCCGCGCCGGATTCTACAACGCGTGCCTGGGCGTCGAGGGCCCGCATGGCCGAGCGCATGGCGCGAATATGATTGGGCGTTGTTCCGCAGCAGCCGCCCACGAACTGCGCCCCGGCGGCGATGGCCTTGCGCGCGAAGCTGGCCATGTACTCCGGCGAGCAGAGGTAAATGTTCCGGCCCTCTACGGCCCGCGGCATGCCTGCGTTGGGCATGGCGGCCAGCGGCAGTGTTGTGACCGCGCGCATGGCTTCTATGGCGGTCAAAACGGTCGCCGGCCCGGTAGAGCAGTTGACCCCGATGGCACCAGCGCCCCACTCCGTCAACCTTGCGGCCGCATGCGCCGGCGAAGATCCGTCCAGGCAGTTGCTCTCGTCGTCCACCGTGACCATGGCCAGAACCGGCAGATCGGGGGCCATTTCGCGCGCCGCGATCAGCGCCTCCCGCGCCTCGTTCAGCGCCGGCATGGTCTCGATGATAAGCATGTCTACGCCGGCCCCGGCCAGTGCGCAGATCTGTTCGGCAAAGGCAGCTCGCGCTTCGTCCAGGCCGGTTTTGCCCAGCGGCTCCAGGCGCACGCCCAGCGGGCCGATGGAACCGCCCACCCAGGCCTCGCCCGCCTGTTTTTCCCTCAGGTGCTCCACTGCCTGGCGCGCCAGGCGCACACCGGCAGCGTTGATCTCCGCCACTTTCTCCGCCAGGCCGTGCCGGGCAAGGCGGAAGCGGTTTGCGCCGAAGGTGTTGGTTTCCAGAATCTCCGCGCCCGCCTGCAGATACTCCTCGTGGATCGAAAGGATCAGACCTGGGTCGGAGAGATTCAGTTCGTCGTAACAGCGGTTGATGAACACACCGCGGGCGTAAAGCACCGTTCCCATGGCCCCGTCGGCGAGAACAGGTCGGCTGGCAAAGATATCGGCAAACTGGGTCATTCTCATGCCATGCTAAGCCACTAGGCCTGCCCGCGCCATAGGAGTGGCTCGCTTTGTTATACTTCGGGAGTCAAAAGATGGTTAGAAACAGGTGCCGGACCATGGCTCTTTTCGGTGTCAGAGCGTCTCCCGCTCTGTCTCATCGACCGGCAATCGCCGTTCATTCGTTCACGCAGCGGCTTGTTCCGCGCATTTTGTCGAGGTAAGGGATTTTGAAGATTCGATTTCTTTGGTCGAGTGCCGCCGCGGCTCTCACTGTTGCAGTAGCGCTGGCTGGTTGTGGTGGAACTACCTATTTTGCGGGCCGTAATCTGCCCCCCAGCGGCTTGACCAACCGAGTCATGATTGCCATCCAGAACCCCAGCGCCTTCGCCAAGGGCTCGCTCCAGTTTGTGGACGCCTACTACGACATCCGCAGCGGATACAACGACAAGCCTGCTTCCTTTTCCATCAGTGGCTATTCGGGCGCGCTTCCTGTGACCATCCAGAACATGCCGGAAGAGCAGTTGGCATCCGTTTACGGTTCCGGCGATGGCAGCTTTACCGCGGTCAGCTATGCAAAAGAGAGCACCAACGGCACCACGTCGGGCCTCAATGGACTTTCCTCCAGCATCTTCACCACGAGGAACCAGAGCTACGTGTTTGCGGCCAGCCAGAACTCCCATGTGCTGACGGTAGTCGACCATGTCGCCGGCACAAGCTTCCCGCTTGGCCTGCCCGGTGTATACCGGGTCAGCGTCAACCCAGGCGGTTCCATGGCTCTGGCCTTCGTGCAGAACTCGAACTACGCGTACTATCCCGTCAAGCTTTCTTCCACGCAGACGACGAATTTCTCCGGCGGCCCCACCACCTGGCCCAAGGCCGCTGTCGATTGTGAGCCGCAGAATGCTCCGGTCTGGTGTTTGCTCCAGGCGCAGAGCCCCGATCACGTGGATTCCACCGGCACTTACTATGGAGCGCCGCTGGCCTTTGATCGCCCTGTGAAGGCCGTCTTCTCCATCGATGGCGGAACCGCCTATGTGCTCAACTGCGGGCCCGAGTGCGGCGGTTCCATCGCCTCGGTTTCCGCTATGCCCGTGGCTCCCATGATCTTCCTCATCGGTCAAGCGTCCGGAAGCCTGCCCACCAATGCCACACTGTCCGCTTCCACCCTTCCCATCCCGGGCGGCGCCAGCAATGCCCTGGTCGATTCATCCACCATGTACGTGGTCGGCCAGCAGCCGCAGCAGGTGAATGGGCAGACGCTCTATGCCGGCAACCTTACGGTCGTAAACCTGAACAACAGCACCGCTTCCGGCCCGGTACCCATCAGCGACGGCGCTCCCGGCGCCCCCAGCCGTATGCTCGAGGCCGACAACAACACGCTGTGGATCGGCATGACCAAGTGCAACAACGGCGTCCGCGCCGCGACCGGCTTGCCCGATGGCTGCCTGACCATGTTCAACACCTCCAACAACACCGTCACCATGCTTGAGCCGTATCTTGGCGACGCCACCGGCATCGCCGCCGTCACCGGATTGAACAAGATCTACACTGCCGAAGGCGGCCAGGTGTATATCTATTCCACAGTCAACGGCACTGCCCTCGATAATCAATACGTCACCGTTACCGGCACCGCATATGACGTTGCCTACATGGATGCCGCAAGCGACTCCGACAACACCGTCTACTGAGCTCAGGGACACCAGGCTTGCCCGATGCCATGAAAGCTCGGCGCCCCATCCTTGACGCAGTTTCATCGCGTCAAGGGTGAAAGCCGCCAATTCCAATCGTTCTTGCTGGTCCACCGCCCATGAGCGTCGAAACACTTCCGAATCCTCCGTTGATCGATGTGCTCGCCATCGCAGCCCACCGCGACGACGTGGAGCAGACCTGCGGCGGAACCCTGCTGCGCATGGCCTCGCGCGGCCTGCGAACCGCCATTCTCGACCTTACCCAAGGCGAAGCCGGAACCCGCGGTACCGCGGATGACCGTGCCCGCGAAGCTGCTGAGGCCGCCCGGCTGCTGGGGGCGAGCTGGCGCCAGGCGCTCGACCTGCCCGATGGCGCGGTTGAAAACACCCTCGAAAACCGCATCAAGATCGTGCGCGTTCTGCGCCTGCTCCGTCCTCGCGTGGTGATTCTGCCCTATTGGCAGGCCCGCCATCCGGATCACGCCATCACCGCCACGCTGGGCTACGAGGCCTGCTTTCTTTCCGGTTTGGCAAAAGTGGAAACCGGGGCCGCTCCCCATCGGCCTTTCAAGATCGTTTACGCCAGCCTGTATGCCGACGTCCGCCCCAGCTTCATCGTCGACATCACGCCATTCATTGAGCAGCGCCACACCGCGCTCATGGCCTACAAATCTCAGTACGCCAACCAGCCGGCCGGCAGTGCTCTCTTCGTGCCCGAGGAAGAGATCCGCGAGCGGACATTTGCCGAGGCGCGTCACTACGGCCTGCTTGCCGGCGTGCGCTACGGCGAGCCTTTCGTGCAAAGGGAAGTCGGCCTCGTCGATGACCTCACGCTCCTGCCCGTCCAGTCCATTTGATTGGCTTCTTTGTCTCCGCTTAGAGGAACTCACTGCAGCACAAGCGTTTATTCCTGAAAATTAGCTTTGCCTAATCCCATTGCGCGAGCGACACTGGCAGTGGAGGCAGTGTATGACGCAAACCTGGGACCCGCAGGCCTACAGCGAGAATGGCGCGTTTGTCCAGGAACTTGCGGGCGGCGTGGTGGAACAGTTGGCGCCCAACGAGGGCGAGTCCATTCTCGATCTGGGCTGCGGAGACGGTCAGCTAACCCGGCGCATTGCCGCGACCGGCGCCAGCGTCCTCGGCGTGGACGCTTCTCCGGAGATGGTGGCTGCTGCGCGGAAAAATGGAATCGTCGCTGATGTCGGAAACGCTGAATCGCTGCCCTACTCGGGGAAGACATTCGATGCGGTGTTTTCCAACGCGGCTCTCCACTGGGTCCGCGACCAGGATGCCATGATGGCCCAGGTTTATCGCATCCTCAAGCCCGGCGGCCGCTTTGTCGCCGAAATGGGCGGCCATGGCAACATCGCCGCAATTCGCGTGGCGTTGATGGCGGTACTGGCTCGCCACGGCCACGCCGACCGCGAAGACGGGGTCAACTATTATCCGACTCCCGAGGCCTACACACGGCGCCTCAATCGCCAGGGCTTCCGCGTGGAGCAGATCGCGCTCATCCCGCGCCCCACGCCGTTGCCGGAGAGCGGCATGGCCGGCTGGCTGCGCACCTTCCGCCGCGGCGTGCTTGACAGTCTGCCGGAGACGTTGCGCGAAACGGTGGTGAACGAAACTGTCGCGCTCCTGGAACCCGCGCTGCGGGACGAGGAAGGGAACTGGACCGCCGATTACGTACGCCTGCGCTTCATCGCCCGCGCCTGACCGGAAGACAACTCGCTGCGACTGTCAGCAAAACCCACCGTGCCCCATCCTTTGTGGGCACTTCGCGCAAAGGGTGGGAGAGCACAAAAGCCTTCACGACCGTAAGCACGCAGTCAGAAAACGCCCTGACGCTCCCATCACCGCATGAACAGCAGTCGTCCGCCTACGCCGATGAGCGTTGCGGCAAAAATCCTGCGTAGCCAAAGTTCTGAAATGTGCTGCGCTCCAATGGCTCCGAAGTACGCGCCAACCAGAAAGCCCGCCGCCAGCAGCGCCGCCACGCGTATATCCGCATTGCCCTTGCGGTAGTACTCCCAGAACGCCAGGATTCCCACCGGCGCAAGCAGCGCGCCCAGAGAAGTCCCCTGTGCCTTGTGCTGGTCCATCCCCACCAGCCAAATGAGTGCCGGAACAAAGAGGATTCCGCCGCCGATTCCCACCACGCCGGACACCATGCCAACTGCCAGGCCAACCAACAGAATCATCCAGGTCACTGAAGCCCTCCCTCGTGCGAGGCAAAGAATGGAACGTACTTCCGCGACTTCAGCGTAAATGATCGGCCTCCGGGCCGCTCCCCGGGTCTTTTGCGCGCAGCATCTCTAAAATGCCGCGTTGTCTTAGTCGGCCGCCAGAATCTTGGTTCGGAACAGCAGACCCCCGGCAAGTCCGCCCAGGGTTGGAACGAGCAGGAAGACCCAAAGTTGGTGGACCGCCTGCCCGCCGACAAAAACCGCCGGTCCAAAGCTGCGCGCCGGATTCACGCTGGTGCCGGTGATGTGGATGCCGAGCAGGTGAATCGCTACAAGCGTGAGGCCGATGACGAGTCCGGCGAATCCGGTCGGGGAAGCCTTCTGCGTCGAGCCCAGCACCACGATGACGAAGAGCAGTGTAGCCACGAACTCATACAGGATCGCCGAGGTGAGGCTGTAGCCGCCCTGGTAGCCGGGCCCAAAGCCATTCTGGCCCAGGCCGCTCGTGGCAATGGTGTATCCGCCGCCTACACCGCTGGCGATGAGATAAACCACCCAGGCGCCCAGCGTGGCGCCGATAAACTGCCCCACCCAGTAGCCGATCAGGTCCATCGTCTTCAACCGGCCCGCGATCCATGCGCCGGCGCTCACTGCCGGGTTAATATGGCAGCCGGAGATGGGACCGATGCCGTGGGCCGCTGCAATCAATCCCAGGCCGAAGGCAAGGGCGATGCCCACGATTCCCACCAGGCCCGGCACGCCGCCGGTAATCACCGCCGTGCCCACTCCAAAGAACACCAGGAAGAACGTACCAACCAATTCCGCAAAGTATTTCTTCATTTTTCCTCCATCGCGCTGGGTTGAGATCCGGCTCTCCTGATGGGCCGGGAACGCATTCCACAACCATCGGGCGCAGCCGGCGTGTGCGCCTACTCTCGGGAAAGTGGAGAAAGCCGCTGGACTGAAACCAGAGGAGCCGAAAAGTTGCCCGGATGCGCGCCCGAAGTGTGTCAGAGACAACGCCATAGAGTCAAGGAGAACTTCGCCATTCTGCGCGGCAAAATCGCCTCGGGAAGCACTCTCCAACCCTGTCTCTTCCGCTCAAATTCACACAACGTTTGCAATTTGTTCGTCCTGTTGCATTAATCTGTTCATAGCTTTGCGCGGCCTCGGCAGCATGCAGTCAAACGGCCGCGGGGCGAGGGCAGACCGTTTGAGCCAAACCGTATTTGTACTGGAAGACGACACCGATATCGCGCGGCTGGTGCAACATCACCTTGAAGCTGCCGGTTTTTCGGCACACCTCTATCACACCCCTACCAACCTGATTCCCGATGCCGAGCGGCAGCCGCCTGCTCTGTTTTTGCTGGATATCATGGTCCCCGGCGGGGATGGCCTGGATGTCTGCCGCCGCCTGCGCGCCAACGCCGCCCTGTCCACCATCCCCATCATTTTTCTCACCGCCCGCGCCAGTGAAAATGACCGGGTCCTGGGTCTGGAATTGGGCGCCGACGACTATATAACCAAGCCGTTTGCCACCCGCGAATTGGTCGCTCGGGTCAAGGCGGTGCTGCGCCGCTTCGAGCGGCCCACCACGCCCTCGGTCATCAGCTTCGAGGAAGTGATCATCGACGCCAACGCCATGCAATTGAAGGTGCGGGGCGAACTGACCACGACTACTGCTACCGAATTCCGCCTGCTCGACTATCTGGCGCGCCACCCTGGCAGGGTCTTCAGCCGCGATCACCTGCTCGATGCGGTCTGGGGCGACGCACGCTTTGTCACTCCCCGCTCGGTGGACGTGTACGTGCGCCGCATTCGTGAAAAAATCGAGGTCGATGCGGAGAATCCGCGCTACCTTAAAACCGTGCGCGGCGCCGGCTATCGCTTCGAGCTTCCCAAGGGCGAGTAGCAAAGCCGGATCGTGCCGGTGGTACCCCGGCTCGTGCCGGGCGGGAGCTTCGTTTTGACTCGGAAGGTATTTGCCAAGCTGCTCGGACTTTTTGTCCTGTTGCTGGTCTTCCAGACCGCGGTCATGGAATTCGTCTTTCAGCGGCTGGTTGAGAAGAGTGCGGGCGAAACCTTCCATCTGATGGCCCATGAAGCGCTCTGGTCGGGCATCATCGCGCTGGTGCTGGCCCTTCCCGTCGCCGCGTGGGCTGCCCGCAGCATCACAGTGCGCGTTGAGCGCGTGGTAGACTTCGCGCGTCGCATCGCCGATGGCGACTTGAGCGCCCGCCTTTCCTTGGAAGGCGAAGATGAACTAACCGCCATGGAGGCCGCCCTGAACCAGACGGCCGAGCGTCTGGGCGAGAGCTTCGCGGAGATCGAGAACCGCCGCCAGGAACTGGCCGCCATGCTTGACTCCATGCAGGAGGCGGTCGTTGCCATTACTCCCGAGGGCCTCGTCCGCTGGTCGAACTCCGTGATGCATCGCATTGCCGGCACCAGAATTCACGCCGGGCGCCCCCTGGTCCACTTCGTTCGCGACCCCGATGTCCTGGCCTGCGTGCGCGCCGCTTTGGATCACCGCGAGGTGCGCTACGGCCGCGCCAATTCGCTCGCTCCGGGCCGCATGTTTGAGATCAATGCGGCGCCGCTGCCCTCGGGCGGCGCACTCGTCGTGCTCCACGACGTCACGCGCATTGAGGCCGCGGAAAAGTCGCGCCGCGAGTTCATCGCCAACGTAAGCCACGAGCTCCGCACCCCGCTCACCTCAATCCAGGGCTATGTCGAGACGCTGGTGGAGGACCCCAGCCCCAATCCCGAAACCACGCGCGAGTTTCTCGGCATCATCCTCAAGAACGCCACGCGGATGAATCGCCTCACTGAGGACCTGCTGGCCCTGGCCAGCGTGGAAAGCCCCGACTACAAGCTCGCTCCGCAGCCTGCGCGAGCCTCGTCGCTGGTGCAGGACGCCATTGAAAGTCTCGGCGGCATGGTGGTTGACTCAGAGGTCGAACTGGAATCGACGGGCTCGCCCGACGCCTTGGTTTTGGCCGATACGGATGCCATGAACCAGGTGTTCGGCAACCTGATCGAGAATTCGCTCAAGTACGCCAAGGCTGGCAAGCGCATCTGTGTCGGCGCCAAGCTCCTCGAGGGCGAAGTCCAGTTCACCGTGCGGGACTTCGGGCCCGGCATCGCATCCGAGTACCTTGACCGGATCTTCGAGCGCTTTTATCGCGTGGATAAGGCCCGTTCCCGCGACTCCGGCGGCACTGGCCTCGGCCTGGCCATTGTGAAGCACATTGTTCAGGCACACGGCGGACGCGTTTGGGCCGAGAGCGAACTGGGATCCGGGGCACAATTTCACTTCACCCTGCCCCTGGCTCCAATCACCGATAGTCCCACTCCTGCAGCACCGTCACATTCTTCCACTGCTGCCGTGAAGTAGGTCCCAGGATTTACCCTAACCGGCTTCACCGCGCGATACTGCTTCCATGGGATTTCGCAGACGAATTTACGCTCTGATTTCTCTGGCTTGTCTCCTTGTTTTTGTGGACAGCGCAGTGGCCGCCGAGCGCCAAACCGCGCTCGATGTTTATGTACATGCAGCGGATAGCCACTACCAATACAAACTTGTTGAGAAAAAGGCTCACGCCGGTTGCACCGCGTTCCTGCTTCGCATGACATCGCAGGAGTGGCGCAGCTCCGCCGAAGTGAGTCCCAGCGTCTGGCAACACTGGCTGCGAATCTACGTCCCGGGCACCGTCTCCACATCGATAGGAATGCTCTACATCTTGGGTGGCTCAACCAGCGACGAGCATCCCAAGTCCGACGACAAGTTTTGCACGCTTGCGACCCTCACCCAATCCGTCGTCAGCGAGCTGTTCGACGTTCCCAATGAGCCCCTCACATTCGCCAACGATCCCTATGGTCCGCGCAAGGAAGACGAGATTATTGCCTACTCGTGGAGAAAGTTCCTCGACACCGAAGACTCGACCTGGCCGCTGCGCCTGCCCATGACGAAGGCCGCTGTCCGCGCCATGGACACGATCACGTCCTTCGCCGCGACCAGAAAAACAGGTGGCCACGATGTGAACCGGTTTGTTGTGGTGGGGTTATCAAAACGCGGCTGGACAACCTGGGATACCGCCGCCGTGGACTCGCGGGTGGTGGCCATCGTTCCCATGGTCATCGACGTCCTGCACGTGGTTCCGTCCTTTGAGCACCACTATCGCAGCTATGGTTTCTGGGCGCCGGCAGTCAAAGACTACTTCAATGAACATCTGATGGATGACCTGGAAGGTGGCGCGTTCCGGAAGCTGATGGAGATTGAAGATCCCTATTCTTACCGCGAACGGCTCACCATGCCCAAGCTGATTATCAGCGCTGCCGGAGATCAGTTCTTCCTACCCGATTCGTCGCGCTTCTACTTCAACGACCTGCCGGGAGAGAAGCATCTGCTCTACGAGGCCAACACCGATCACTCGCTCCGCGGCGCCGATTCGGACTATAGCATCGCCGCTTTTTATCAATCGATCGCGCAGGGCGGTACGCGCCCGAATCTCCAGTGGTCCTTCGAGCCGGATGGCTCCATAAGAGTGAGCGCCGACCGAACTCCGCTCCAGGTGACTCTTTGGCAGGCGACAAACCCCGATCACCGCGACTTTCGAATCGAAGCCATCGGAAGCGCGTACCAGGCAAGACCGCTAACGCCGGAGAGCCCTGGGATCTACGTGGCACGCGTTCCAACGCCGGCAAAAGGCTGGACGGCCTTTTTCGTAGAGGCCACGTTTGCCGGGCCGGGAAAGTACCCATTCAAGTTCACCACCGCCGTCCGCGTTTTGCCCGACGTGGAGCCTTATGTGCTGCCCGAAAAAGGAAAGGCGAAGCTGCAGCAGAAATCCGAAGCAACCCATTACTGATTCAAAGGCTCAGTGAGCTTTATTGACGAAGAACGGGAAACGCCCGTCCGCAGAGGCATGAGACTTTGCCAGCCACTGCCGCCGCTAACTCGCTAACCCGCTATCCCGCGCAAGCGGGGCTAACTTGCTGCATTTTGTTCCGAGATCGCTACGCAGTCCTGCGACCGTTCTTCAATGAAAGCTGTCTTCCAACCGTGGTCTGGGCCGAGGTGAGCCAAGCGACCGGCGTCTTCAGCTCGCCCGGACCGATTATGCTGTTGTCTGCTTACAGTCGTGACGAAAAACACGGGTAAAAAAATGAGATCGATCTTAAGAAGTGTCTCTCTCCACTGCCTGCTCGCCGTTCCGGCCATCCTCCTCGCTTCACTGGCCTTCGCGCAGGAGCGTCCTCCCGCCGTGCCGCTGATAGCCCACAACCCGTACTTCAGCATCTGGTCCATGGCCGACAAGCTCACCGGCCAGAATACGAAGCACTGGACGGGCCGCCCACAGCCCATCTTCGGCCTGGCGCGCATTGACGGCAAAACCTGGCGCTTCATGGGAGAAGACCCGCGCGAACTCCCTGCGATGACTCAGACCTCGCTCGAGGTCACGCCCACCCACACCATCTATCAGTTTCAGGCCGGCCAGGTCAGCCTTACGGTCAGCTTCTTCACACCTGCATTCCCAAAAGATCTTGACGTCCTCTCGCGCCCCGTCACGTACCTGACGGTGAGCGCGACGGGCCAGGGCGACCACGATCTTTCCGTTCTCATCGAAGTAGACCCCGTCATCGCCGTCGATACCCCCGACCAGCCCGTCACCTGGGGCCGGTCGCATACGCAAGGGCTGACGGTCCTCGATGTCGGTTCGCGAGACCAGCGTGTTCTCAACCGCCCCGGAGACGATCTGCGCATTGACTGGGGCTACTTCCACCTGGCCGCGCCCGACAAGGTGGACGCGCAGTTTGCGCTCTCTGAAAACGCCCTGGACAGCTTCGCAAAAACAGGCGCGCTGCCGCCGTCCGACGACATGGACATGCCCAGGATGCCCCGCGAAGGCGCGGCCGATCTGGCCGTCCTGTTGCCCTTCGGCAAGCTCACCGGCCAGCCTGTCTCCCGCCACGTTCTGCTTGCCTACACCGAGGACTACGCGATCGAATACCTGGGCCGCAAGCTGCGCCCCTACTGGCAGCGCAACGGCCTCACCGTCCAGCAGATGCTTGCGGACGCGGAAAGCCAGTTCCCGGCGCTTGAACAGCGGGGCATCGCATTCGACAGGGAACTGACGGCTGACCTCGAAAAGACCGGCGGCAAAGTTTACGCCCAGCTGGCAATCCTCGCCTACCGCCAGACGCTTGCAGCGCACGGCTTTGCTGCCGACGTAGACGGAACCCCGCTACTTTTTCCCAAGGAAAACTTCTCCAACGGCTGCATCTCCACCGTGGATGTTCTTTACCCATCTGCGCCCTTCTTTCTTTTCTTCAACCCTGCGCTGCTTCAGGCCCAGTTGAAGCCAGTGCTTGAGTACGCAGCCCTGCCGCGCTGGAAGTGGCCCTTCGCCCCGCATGACCTTGGCACGTATCCGCTGGCCGACGGTCAGGTCTACGGCGGAGGCGAGCGCACCGAGGATGACCAGATGCCCGTCGAGGAGAGCGGTAATCTGCTCATCCTGGTTGCGGCCATGGAGCGCGAATTGAACAACTGGAGCTTCGCGCAAACTTACTGGCCCCAGTTCACCCAGTGGGCCGAATACCTGCGCGACAAGGGCCTCGACCCTGCGAACCAGCTCTCCACGGACGACTTCGCCGGCCACCTGGCCCACAATGCCAATCTCTCCATCAAGGCCATCGAAGCCCTGGCAGCCTACGCCGAAATGGCGCGCGGAGTGGGCAAGCCCGAGGTCGCCGGGGAGTATGCCCGCCTTGCCGCCGAAATGGCCGCCAAATGGCAGGCCATGGCCATTGACGGCGACCACTACAAGCTGGCCTTCGACAAGCCCGGAACCTGGAGCCAGAAGTACAACCTGATTTGGGATCAGATTCTCGACCTGAAGCTCTTCCCACCCCAGGTGCGACAAACCGAGCTCGCCTTTTATCTTCAGCATCTGAACCAGTTCGGCCTGCCGCTCGACAATCGCGCCGACTACACCAAGCTCGACTGGTCCGTGTGGACCGCTACGTTGGCCGAAAAGCCCCAGGCAGGCCAGCCCGATGCGTTCGATGCGATCATGGCCCCCATCGGCCACTGGGTCAACGAAGGCCCCAGCCGCGTTCCACTCACGGATTGGTACGACACCAAAACCGGCACGCAGATCGGCTTCCAGGCGCGCTCCGTCGTCGGAGGGGTCTACATCAAGGCCCTTGCAGACAAGGCCCTGGCCGAAAAATGGAGGGAACGGGCCGAACGCTGATCCGCGACCGGTTCAGCCCATGCTTCTGCGGTTTTTTAAGACCCGCTAACATTCTTCATCCACAATCGAGTGAGACACTGAGTCCATCCGGGAGCCAAACTTGATCAAGCATTGGACTGCTGTTGCATTGCTGGTGTTGCTCATGAGCAAGGCTCCGGCCCAGAAGCTGACTGGCGCTGGCTCAACCTTTTCCGCCCCCATTTACTTGAAGTGGTTCAGCGAGTATGGCGCGGCGCACCCCGGCGTGCAGATCGGCTACCAGGCGATTGGTTCGAGCCGTGGCATCCGCGAGGTTACAACCGGCCTGGTCGATTTTGGCGCCACTGACGGGCCCATGACCGACTACCAGCTAGCCGCGGCCAGGATCAAAGTGCTGCACATTCCCACCGTGCTGGGCGCGGTGGTGCCCATCTTCAACATCCCAGGCGTCAGCGGCATCAAGCTCAGCCCCGACGTATTGGCTGGCATATATCTGGGCGGAATCCAGAACTGGAACGACCCGCGCATTCTCCAGGACAATCCGGGCGTGCATTTGCCCGGCCGGAAGATCCTCGTCGTTCACCGCTCTGACGGCAGCGGCACTACCTTCATTTTTACCGATTATCTGAGCAAGGTGAGCAAACAGTGGGCCAGCGGACCCGGCACAGGCACTGCGCCCGAATGGCCGTTGGGCGTGGGAGGCAAGGGAAACGAAGGCGTCGCCCGCCTGGTGCGTGAGTCTCCCGGCGCCATCGGCTATGTCGAGCTAACCTACGCCATGCAGGACCACATTAGCTACGGGGAAGTGAAGAACGCGTCCGGTAAGTGGGTCGCGGCATCCATTGAAGGAGTTACCGCGGCGGCCGCCAGCATAACCAATCTCCCCGCGGATTACCGCGTCTCCATCGCCAACGCGCCTGGCGAGAGTGCTTATCCCATCTCCAGCTTTACCTGGCTGCTGGTCCCGCTCAAGCCCGCCGATGCGGCCCGGAGCAGGGTGCTCAAGAATCTGCTGCAATGGATAGTCACCTCCGGCCAGAAAGACGCCTCGGCTCTCTCCTACGCGCCGCTGCCGCAGCCGATTGCGGAAAAAGTGCTTGCAACGATTGCCACTCTGCAGTAAATCTGGCGTTAATGCCCAGGCAATCAGGCTTGGGCTCGAATTGTCCCAGACACTCTCTGTGCGGGTATCCCGGTGCAGAGCCCGACGATTTATCAAGGCAATACCACCGTGTATTCAAATCCCCGTAACAATCCCCGTAGAGAATGGGATGCGTCAGTTTATCTGCAAGGGAGATCTACGTGAAAAAGACTTTGGTTGCCGTTCTGTTGTTGATGTTGGCCATGAGCGCAG
>CAYUJM010000085.1:0-18593 GCA_964445025.1 uncultured Occallatibacter sp.
TAAGAAGTTGAAGTTTTGATGATCGTCATGCGCGAGATACTGAACGTAAAGCAAACGCGGAATCTCTTCAGACAGTGAGCTTGCCGGAGCCGCTCCGGCAAGCTGCGCTCTATGAAGTGAATTCCTGGGCCTCGCGTCCATTTGTGCTCAATTTGTCTGCTGTTGAGATGGAGACCGCAATCAATGTGATCTTCAAGCTCGAAAGGCCACAGAACCAGCAATAGCCCCGGTTGGGCTTTGTTTCGGCTGTTTGTCGTCGAGCCGGAAGTAACCCCATCTTCCCTGAATCTGCGGTTTGTCGGTCGGTCTCTGGTACAACGCCCCGCCGAATCGACAACTCGTAAACCCAAGCTGGGCTACAGGCGTGGTTCCGCGCGTTGTTTCCCGCGCGGTCGTTGTTTCTCTGAGATCGAACGAATGATCAGCTTGCCACTACCTGCTTTGACGAACGGCGGATCAGCTTGCGCGCTGGCGGCTTCAAGCAATTCCTGAACTTCCGGCCTGCTTAGACTGGCCGCACCGTCGAGCTTCACAAACCGGTTCTGATTCCCGCCGCCTTGCAGTATTCGGTGCGGATCTGGGAGAGTTGCTCCGCGAAAGAAGTTGAGACCTATGCCTTTGGAGTTTGCTGCCAGCGAGACAACACAATCGGAAGGACGCTCTGTCGTGCAATAGCCAATCACAAAGAAGTTGTAGTTGTCATACACCAGTTCATTCGCCGTCGGGAAGCGCTTGCGCATCCCTGACCTGCATTCGCGAATCAGTTTGGCCATAGCGGGATCGAACTTGGCAATAAAACTCCGTAGCTGCCGGTCTGGCGTCTCAGGCATGCATTTCATATTAGCGGGACCGCTTACCTTCGACAACACGCGGCTCGGGGCACCTTACTGTCGGCGCAGTCGAGGTCAGAGTCGTCCGTCTCCCAAGTGGCCGCCAACTCGTCCCCAACGAGATCTGTCTCACGTCACTTCTGGCTTGGCGGTGATGGGGCATCAAACCGCGGATACAATCCAAATCGGAATCAGTTCGAATTGGATGAATCTGCAAAGCACTCCTCTACTTCGCCCGTGGATGCGTCCGGTCGTAAACCTGCGTTAACTGCGCGGTCGTCAACTGCGTGTAACGCTGCGTCGTCGAAAGCCGCTCATGCCCGAGCAGTTCCTGGATGGCGCGCAGGTCCGCGCCTTCTTCCAGCAGATGGGTGCCGAATGCATGACGCAGCGTGTGCGGGTGTACATCGGCGGAGAGCCCGCGCAAGATTGCGATGCGCTTCACGATGCGGCCCACGCTGCGCGTGGTCAGACGCGCCTCCCCGCCTGCCTTGCCCAGTCCACGCAATTGCAGGTTGACGAACAGGGCGGGCGTCGCCATTCCCTTCCCTTTGCCCGCCGCTGCCAGCCGCGCCGACCGCTCGGCGAGATACGCCCTGAGCGCCTGCGCCGCCGCGTCTCCCAGAGGGACCAGGCGCTGCTTCTGGCCCTTGCCGCGCACAAGAATCGCATCGTTGGCCCAGTAAATATCGGCCAGGTTCAGCCCCGTCAGCTCCGCGTTGCGGATGCCGCATCCGTACAGCACCTCGAGAATGGCTTTGTCCCGCGCCGGCCAGCTCGCCGCATCTTCGTCCACCGCGTCCATGGCGCTGTTCATTTTTTCGATGGAAGGCACACGCGGCAGATGTTTGGGCAGCCGCGGCGTTGCCACCAGCGAGGCCGCATTCTGATCTACACGGCCGGTACGAGCCAGCCATTTGAACCAGCTCCGGATCGCCGCCAGCGCCCGCGCCGCCGAGGCCTTCGACAAACCGCGCTGATAAAGCATTCCAAGATAGTCGCGTATATGGGTGTGCTCGATAAGGTCGACGCTCTGGTCTTCGCCGTGGCGTTCAACCTGGAAAGCGGCAAATCCGCGCAGCTCCCGCTGGTAGGCGCGCAGCGTGTGCGCCGAGCTTCCGCGCTCGTTGGCCAGGACGCGCAGATACTCTTCCACAAGCGTCTGCAGCGGCGGAGCCGTCGTGCTCACTCCGGTCCCTCGATCGAGTCTCTGCCAGTATCATCCGGGAGATTGGCGACCGGTTCCACTCGCGCGCTCGGCTCCGCCGCCGGCCGCGCCGCGCGGGGATGGTGCATGCGATGAACTTCCTTCAGCCGTCCCAGCGCCAGGTGCGTATAAACCTGCGTAGTCGATATATCCGCATGGCCCAGGATCAGTTGCACGCTTCGTAAATCCGCTCCATGCTCGACCATGTGCGTGGCGCAACTGTGCCGCAGCCGGTGCGGGCTGGCGCCGTTGCTGGCCATCTTCACCAGGTGCCAGACCCACTGCCGTGTCAGCGGCATGCCGCGCAGGGAGAGAAACAGGCGCGTTGCGTCCTGGCGTGCTGCGTTCGTCCTTCGCGCCGAGCTGATGCGCGCCAGATGCGGGCGTCCCTGGCGCAGATACTCGTCCAGCGCCTCCAGCGCCGTGCGCCCCAGGGGCACAATGCGCTCCTTGTCGCCCTTGCCGCGCACATGCACGCGTCCCGCGTCCATGGCCAAATCGCCTGTAGACAGTGAAGTAACCTCTGAGACGCGCAATCCGCCGGCATACAGCAGTTCCAGAATCGCGCGGTCGCGGAGTGCCGTGGCCTGCGCCTGCGGATGCGAAGCGGTCATGCCGGCCCGCTCCAGCATCTCCACCACCTCCGGCTCCGCCAGCGACTTCGGCAGCACCTTCCACGCCTTGGGAGACTGGATATTGACCGTGGGGTCGTGATGAATGCGGCGATCCAGCAGCAGCCACTTGTAAAAGCCGCGCAGGCAGCTCAGTTTGCGCGCCACCGAGCGCGAGTCGATGCCGTGATTGCGCAGGTGCTCAAGAAACGACGCCACATCCTGCTGCGCCGCGGTCAGCAGCACCCCGTGGCGGCCCTCGATGAACTCGGCAAAGGTCTTCAGGTCGCCGTCGTATGCCTCGCATGTAAGGGGGCGTAACCCCTTTTCCACGCGCAGATACGCCTGGTAATCGCTGAGGAGCGGAAGATTGCCTTTGCTGTCCACACCTCCGATTATCCGCGCCAAAAACTCTTCCCAGCCGCCGCTCCGACGATCACCGTACCTCATCCATTACCGAATCAACATCGGCAACATCCGTCCCCTTGAAAAACAATCGGCAGCGGGTTCCGAAATCAGCCCTTGGACATTCTTTGCCAATAAACGGAGTAGCGCTCGTCCATCACCTGGTAGAGCGGCCTCAGGTCAAGGTTCTGCGCCTGGTCTACCGTCTCGAAACGCAACTCGTCCTCACCGGCCCTTTTCACCCAGGATGGTCCCTTCACCGCGACCGCGCTCTCCTTGAATTGCGGCATGGCCAATGCCGGAAGGCTGTCGAGTTTCGGCCCCAAAGGCCCCTCGATCATTGCGCGGCTCAGCCCGTCGCGTCCCATGCGAGCCGCCAGCACCAGCGGCCCGTATGCCAGCGTCGCCAGTTCCGGACTGCCTGCCACCGGCTCCTGGCGCAACGTCATCGGCAGGCTCACTTCAACATGGTCGCCGCTCTTCCATGTCCGATTCAGCGCCAGGTAGCCATCGCTCCCAACAGGCGCGTGCTCCTGCTGTCCGTTTACCCTGACCGCGATGCCCTCAGCCCAATGCGGTGCGCGCACCCGGAGCGCGAACTCCACAGGCTTCTCGGCATGAATCGAGATCGAGGTGCGTTGTTCCTCCGGAAAGCTTGTCTCCTGCGTCAGTCGCGCGCGCTTCTCGGGCCACGCCACCTCCGACGCCACAAACTGGTTGAGGTAAACGCTGTTTTCGTCGTGAAAGTAGATCGTGTCCACCAGCTTGGCGTACTCCTCCACACCAGTGCCGGTGCAGCACCAGAATGAGTCATCCTGTGTACCGAATGTCTTCCATCCTCCCGGCACGGTGGGTACGTAGTACATCAGCATGCCGTCCGCACTCTGCGTCCCCGCGCGCACGTTCCACAGCAGCCTCTCGAAGTAGTCCATGCGCCGCGCCTCCGGCTTCCAGCCAAACAGGTGGCGCGTCAGCTTGAGCATGTTGTAGCTCGTGCAGCACTCCTGCCCGCCTGCGGCCAGGTGGCTCCCAATCGTATCCGGCTCGCTCCACCCCTCGTCGTTGTTCGAGGTTGCGCCGCTCGCGAACGCGTGATGATCCACCACCGTCTGCCAAAAGAACTCGGCAATCGTCTTGTAGCGCTCATCGCCCGTCAGCTCATAGCCGCGCGCCGCGCCAATCACCTTGGGAATGTTCGTATTCGAGTGCAGCCCGGCCAGCTTGTCTTGCCTCGCCGCGAGCGGCTCGAAGAAGCGCTTATGCTCAAAGCGCAATCCTCCATCCAGGTACTTCTTCTCGCCGGTCACGGCATACAGGTTGAAGAGCGCTTCGTTCATCCCGCCGTGCTCGGTCAACTGCACCTTGGCCAGTTCCTCGTCGCTCAGAGGAGCAATCCAGTGGATGGCCCAGTCTGCCATGCGCTTCGCGGTCCAGAGCGCAACCTCGCTGCCGCAATAAAGATGCATGTCCAGGTGCCCTGCAAGAATCTTGTGGTAGGTGTAAAAGGGCGCCCACACCGGCACATGGTTCTTCAGCCGGTCGTAGAAGTTCTCCGGATAGGCCCCCAGATAGCCATTTTCCTGCTGGCACTCGGCCAGCGCTTCAACTATCGCCTCAGCCTTCACGCGCAGCGCCTCGTCGCCCGTAGACGCGTACATCAGCGCGCAGGCAGAAAGATAATGTCCGCCCGCGAAGTGGCCGCGCAACTCGCCATCCGGAGCCTCCCATCCGCCCAGCGGCTGCGCCGTTGAGCTCTTGCCCGCCGTCAGCCGAAAGCTGTGCAGGAGCCGGTCGTTGGGCAGCATGTAGAGGTAGACGCGGTTGCGCTCCTGCATCTCCTTGAGCGGTCCCGGCCGCAGGCGAACCTGTGCCATGGGAAACGGCCTGGCCTGCCACGCAACTTTCTCATAGCCGCTGTGGTTGTTCGAGCGTGCCACATCCACGGTCGGATCCTGTGCGAAGGCCCAGGTCTTTCGCGGGAGCAATACGCTTCCGGCTGCGGCCGTGGCTGAGGTCTGTAAGAACTGTCTCCGCGTTACGCTCTTCCTGCTCATGGTGTCTCCTTGCCTTGTTCGTGGCCTTGTTCGTGGCATTGTTCGTGCCGGACCTGCCTGTGGCGCGAATCCAGGGCGATTGTGCATGCAGGAATCCGCGCCTGCCCATCGTATCGCGGACCCCATGCATCGCGCCCAGCCTTGAATACCCATACGGTCGCCTCAACCCGCTGGCTGCAATTGTATCCAACATCGTATACTTTATCTCAGGCACGGCTGCTGAGAACGGCCTCTTCTTCCAGCGCGTAGCGCAATCCAAAAAACGCCGTCCCATCTACACTGATTGCTGGCAACTATGGCCAACCCGCACATACCGCTTCGTTTGAACGTGATCGACTCACACACGGCTGGAGAGCCCACCCGCTGCGTTCTCGACGGCCTGCCCGACCTCGGCTCCGGGCCGCTCGCGGAGCGCCTGGAACTTCTGCGCTTCGGGCGCGACCACCTCCGCCGCGCCATTCTTTGCGAGCCGCGCGGTTCCGACGTGCTGGTCGGCGCATACCTGCTGGAGCCGGCCGATCCGGCATGCGTTGCTGGCGTCATTTTCTTCAATAACACAGGCTACTTGGGCATGTGCGGCCACGGCATGATCGGCGTTGCCGTTACGCTGGCTCATCTGGGCCGCATCGGCGTCGGCGAACACGCGATCGAGACTCCCGTGGGCGTTGTCAGGCTCGAATTGCGCCCCGGCAATCGCGCCACCATCCGCAACGTCCCGGCATATCGCCATCGCGCCGCCGTCACGGTTCATGTTTCCGGCTACGGCGCAGTCACCGGCGACGTGGCCTGGGGCGGCAACTGGTTTTTCCTGGTCGGCAACCACCCCTTTGTCCTCACCGTCGACCAGGTCGAGCCGCTCACCGCCTTCACGTGGGCCATCCGTCGCGCCTTGACCGCCGCAGGCATTACCGGTGCCAACGGAGCAGAAATCGACCACATTGAGCTGTACACCGCCGCGCATGACCCAACCAACCACGGTCGAAACTTCGTTCTCTGCCCCGGCAAGGCCTACGACCGGTCCCCGTGCGGCACAGGAACCAGCGCCAAGCTGGCCTGCCTGGCCGCCGATGGGCATTTGAAGCCCGGCCAGATCTGGCGCCAGGAAGGAATCCTTGGCACCGTCTTCGACGGCAGTTTCCAATTCGAGGAAGCTGGGCAGAAGATCATCCCCTCCGTCACCGGCTCGGCCTACGTGACTGCCGAAAACACCCTGCTCTTCGATCCCGCCGACCCATTCCGACTGGGAGTTCCGGAATGAGCAGCTCGGCTCCGCAATCTTTCGATGTCATAGTCGCCGGCGGCGGCATCGTTGGAGCTGCGTGCACTCTGGCCTGCGCGCAGGCAGGACTACGCGCAGCATTGGTCGAGCGCGACCTGCTGGGCAGCGGAGCCACCGCGGCCGGCATGGGCCACATCGTGGTCATGGACGACTCCGAGGCGCAATTCGCGCTCACGCGCCGCTCGCAGCAGTTATGGCAGGCAATGAGCCCAAATTTGCCGCGCAGCGCCGAGTACGAATCTCCCGGAACCCTTTGGGTAGCCGCCGACGAAGAAGAGCTCGCCGAGGCCGCCCGCAAGCACGCCTGGCTGGCAGAGCGCGGGGTTCCCAGCCGCCTGCTCTCCAGCCGCGAAGTCGCCGATCTTGAACCCAATCTGCGCCCAGGGCTCGCCGGCGGCTTGCTGGTCGTTGAGGACTCCGTCGTCTACCCGCCTGTTGTTGCGCTGCACCTGGCGCGGCAGGCCCAGGCGCTCGGCGCAACGCTGTTTGTCGGCCGCTCCGTCACACAACTCGCCGGCGGCGAAGCAATCCTCGACGATGGGACTCGCCTGCGCGCGCTCAGGCTCATCAACGCTCTCGGCGCGGAAGCTCCCCGCTGCACGCCCGGAATCCCCGTCAAGAAACGCAAGGGCCATTTGGCCATCACCGATCGCTATCCCGGCTTTGTCGGCCATCAACTGGTCGAGCTCGGGTATCTGAAAAGCGCGCATTCGGTTTCCACCGACTCGGTTGCCTTCAACGTGCAGCCGCGCCAGACCGGCCAGATCCTCATCGGCTCCTCGCGTCAATACGGCAATGAAAATTCAGCAGTCGATCACGCGCTTTTGACCACCATGCTGCAGCGCGCCGCGCTGTATCTTCCCGCCATCGCCTCGCTCAGCGTGCTGCGCGTCTGGACCGGCTTCCGCGCCGCCACACCGGACAAGCTTCCACTCATCGGCCCTTTTCCCGGCGATCCCACCGTGTGGCTCGCCACCGGCCATGAAGGCCTTGGCATCACCACTGCTCTCGCGACGGCCGAATTGCTTGCCGCTGGATTCACTGGCAGCCAACCTGCCATCGCACCCACGCCCTATCTGCCGGCCCGCTTCACGCCGGCTCCCACCCCGCAGCTCGCCCACCAGGAGACGCTATGAACTTCACCGGCGTAATGCCCGCCATGACCACCGCCTTCGACAAGGACCTCAACGTCGATCACGCCTTCGTAGCCCGCCACGCCCAATGGCTCATCCAAAACGGCTGCACCGGCATCATTTGCCTGGGTTCGCTGGGAGAGTCCTCCACGCTGCGCTTCGAAGAGAAAATCGAGATCCTCAAGACCGTCGTCGCGGCTCTCGAAGGCAAGGCTCCCGTAGTCGCGGCCATCTCTGCGCTCTCCACCACGGAAGCCGTTGAACTGGCCAGCGCCGCCCATGCCGTCGGCTGCTCGGGGCTCATGATTCTGCCGCCCTACGTCTACAAAGGCGACTGGCGCGAGAACAAGGCGCACGTCGCCGCCATTCTCAAGGCCACGCCACTCGCCGGCATGCTCTACAACAACCCCGTCGCCTATGGAGTGGACTATCTGCCTGAACAGATCGCCGAGCTGGCGCGCGAATTCCCCAACTTCGCAGCTGTCAAGGAGTCCTCGACCGACGTTCGCCGCGTCACCGCCATTCGCGCACTTGTCGGCGACCGGCTCGAAATCTGTGTCGGCGTGGATGACGCGATCGTCGAGGGCATAGCCGCCGGAGCCGTAGGTTGGGTGGCTGGACTCGTCAACGCCTTCCCACGCGAGTCGGTCGACCTGTTCAACCTGGCCCGTGCCGGCCGCGCTGAAGAAACCTTCGAGCTGTATCGCTGGTTCCTGCCGCTGCTGCGCATGGATACCGTGCCCAAGTTCATCCAGCTCATCAAACAGGTCCAGCAGGAGGCAGGCATCGGCTCGGCCCGCGTCCGTCCCCCTCGCCTTGAAGTGACAGGTGAAGAATTGGCCGCAACTCGCTCATCCTATACGATTGCACATGCCAGCCGCCCCACCGTCGCCATCGCCAGCACCCCGTTCACGTTGTAACCTGATCTCGGAGTTTCCATCATGCCTCTCACCGGACAATCTTTCCTTGGCTCCCAGCGCGGTGCGCTCGGCGGCGCGCCCATTCATGCCGTCAATCCCGCCACGGGAGTCCGGCTCGATCCCGTTTATTCCTCCGTTTCCTCCGCCGAGATCGACCACGCCGTCCAACTCGCGGCCCAGGCCTTCCCTGCCTACGCAGCAACCAGCGGCAAGGCCAAGGGTGCGCTTCTCCGCCGCATCGCCGATGGCCTCGACGCCATCCAGCAGCGACTGGCCGAGCGCGCCCATCTTGAGACCGCGCTGCCCATGCCGCGCCTGCTGGGCGAGGTCACCCGCACCACCGGCCAGCTTCGCCTCTTCGCGTCCGTGGCCGAGGAAGGCTCCTGGGTTGAGGCGCGCATCGACCCCGCTCTGCCTGACCGCAAGCCGCTCCCCCGCCCCGGCCTGCGCTCCATGCTTCGTCCGCTCGGTCCCGTTGTCGTCTTCGGCGCCAGCAATTTTCCGCTCGCATTCTCCGCGGCTGGCGGAGATACAGCCTCCGCTCTCGCCGCCGGTTGCCCGGTCATCGTGAAGGCCCACTCCGCTCATCCCGGAACCAGCGAACTGGTCGCGACGGTGATTCAAAAGGCAGTCGTGGACGAAGGCCTGCCCGAAGGTGTCTACTCCCTCATCTATGGATCAGGCGTAGAGGCCGGCGGAGCGCTCGTTCGCCATCCGCTTGTGCAGGCCGTCACATTCACCGGCTCCCTCGGCGCGGGCCGCAAGCTCATGGACATGGCCGCCGCGCGCCCGCATCCCATTCCATGTTTCACTGAAATGTCCAGCGGCAATCCGGTCTTTATCCTGCCCGGCGCTCTCAAAACCGGGGCTGAATCACTGGCCCAGGGCCTGTTCAACTCCTTCACCCTCGGCGCCGGCCAGTTCTGCACCAAGCCCGGCATCGCCCTGGTGCCCGAGCAGCCGGAAACCGCCGCTTTTCTAGCAAAGCTTTCGGAACTTGTCGAGCAGGCTGCGCCCTTCACATTGCTCACGCCCAGCATTGCGCGCGACTATGCCCGCAACTCCAGCCATCGGGCCACACTGGCAACTCTGGCCGCGCAGGCCGCGGTTGCAGAAGCCGCGCGCGCCTGCCCGGCCAACGCGCAGATCTTTTCAACAACTTTGGAAGAGTTTCTCCGCGAACCTGCGCTCTCTGAAGAGATTTTTGGCCCTGATACGCTGCTTGTTCATTGCCAGTCGCCGGCCGAGTATCTCCGCGCCGCCCGCGCTCTCGACGGCCACCTGACCGCAACAATCTTCGGCAGCGAAGAAGACCTTGCTGCACATCGCGAATTGATTGCCGTACTCGCGGAAAAAGCCGGCCGGCTCATCTTCAACGGCTTCCCCACCGGCGTCGAAGTCTCCCACGCGATGGTCCATGGCGGACCCTATCCGGCCACCGCCGACTCCCGTTTCACTTCTGTCGGCACCCGCTCCATCTATCGCTTCGCCAGGCCTGTCTGTTTTCAGAATTTTCCTGACGCGCTGGTTCCGGCAGAGTTGCAGGCCGCCAATCCACTCGGCATTTTGCGCCTCATCGATGGCGTTCCCAGCCGCGACCCGATCACATGCTGATTCGCTAACTTGCTGACTCGCTAACCCGCTAACTTGCTGATTACTAACTTGCTAACTCGCTGTCTGGCAATTCACCAGCTTCCCCGTTCGCCATAGATGTCGATCACCTTGGCCAGCCGCTTGCAGCCATTTTCCCAGTTCACTGCGAGCGCCCGCTCCAGCCGGTCGGGATTCCCCTCGGCGAGCGCGGCGATGATCTCCTCATGTTCCGCGACCGAATGATGTAGCTCCCCGATAATCGAACTGGCGTACAACCGCCAATAGCGCTCCGCCTGCGGCTCGATCGCCTGATGCAGCGTCTTCAGCCTCGGTCCCGATCCGGCTGAAACCAGCAGCCGATGGAATTCGTGATCGAGATCGAAGATGTTCATCCCGTTGTAGCTGCGCTCGCGCGCAATCAGCGCCAATTTGCCGTTCACCGCCTTCAGCCTGGCCGACAGTTCTTCGCGCTGCGCCGGCGGCAGAGCCGCGGCATGTCGTCCTGCGAGCCCTTCGATTCTCCCAATGATCAGGTACAGCTCGCCGGCGTCCTCCTTGGTCAGCGGGGCAACGATCATGCGCGCTTTGCTGCCGTTGCGATGGTCGATGACGAAGCCCTCGCGCTCGAGCAGGTAAAGCGCGCCGCGCACTGGCGTGCGGCTCATGTTGAGGTGCTCGCACAGGTCGCCTTCCACAATCCACGTCCCCGGCGCCAGCTTGCCGTGGACCACCAACTCCCGGATCCGCTGAAACGCGATGCCTACACTGGTCCCATGCTCCGCTTTTCTGGAGGCCTTCTTGATTCCCTTGGCTGCTTTCTGCGTTGCGGGTGCCATGCACGTTCCATTCTTGCCGTGAGACCAACGAAGGCTAGATCCCAGCGTTCCGGCGAGATACCATCTGCTTAATTCAATTTTAGCAATCGATATGGGCCCTGCCGAATACAGCTTGAGATGCAACCGGCGGTCAGTGTACCACTGGCTCTGGCACCTGTGCTGGTTCGGCCAGCGTAGTGACCGCTGCCGGAAAAACGGGCGGTCTTGCGCCCGTGTGTTCCCAGCCGAAGAGGAACTCCGTCGCCGCCCCGCAGACGCGGCCCTGGCAAGCGCCCATGCCGCAGCGTGTGTGTAGCTTGGCCTCGCGCCAGCCGGCACAGCCTTGGAGTGCGCCGTGCTCTATATCTTCACAGCGGCAAACCACGGTATCCGCCTCGGCCAGCGCGCGCAACTCCGGACGCAGCGCGAATGCGCGGTCCAGCCGCAGTGCGAATTTGTGCAGCCGGCTCCGCTGCGGCTCCATGGCATAGGCTTCTGCCGTGCGCCCTGCCGCCGCCCATCCGGAGATCTGACCCTCCACCAGTGCCTTTTCCAGACCGCCGATGCCGGTCAACTCGCCGACGCAGGAGACGCCCGGCACTGAACTCTGCTGCAGCCGATCCACGGCGACGTATCCATCATCGATACGGCAGCCAAGCAATCGCGGCAGCTCGAGGTTGGGAACCAGATGGAATCCGCAGCCCAGCCAATGGCACTCCACGCTCCATTGCTTGCGGCCGTCGCTCAGCGTCACGCTCTCCACGCGGCCGTGGCCCTCGGCTCGCACCACCCACGAACTGGTGCGGTACGGCGCACCCAGCGTTTTGAGCCTGTAGCGCGCACCCTCAACCAGCTTGCCGGACTGTCTGAGCAGCGTAAGTCCGAAGCCGGCCAGTCGGGTAAACGGGGCCTGCTCGTAGATGCCAACAACGCGCGCACCCGCGCTCGCGAGTCCCGCGCCAACCGCCAGAAGCAGGGGCCCGCTGCCGGCCAGCACTACACGCTTGCCACGCGGATCGAGCCCGCCCTTGACCAGCGCCTGCAATCCTCCGGCGCCCATAACGTCCGGAAGCGTCCAGCCGGGAAAAGGCAGAAAACGCTCCCGCGCCCCCGTTGCCAGAATTAGCTTCTCGAATCCGGCATCACGACTTTCGCCGCCGCGCTCCAGCCGCAGAACGCAGGGCGCTGGCTGGTCAATCGCCTGCCATCCCTGCCAGATCTCGCAGTCCGTGCGCATCAGCCGCGCCGTCCAGTCGATGAAGCCCTTTCCGTGCGGATATTTGCGTGCCGATTCCGGCCGATATCCCCTCCAGATCTGCCCTCCCGTCGCCGCATTGTCGTCCAGCAAACAAACCCGGCGGCCAGCTTCTGCAGCCACGGTCGCCGCCGCCATTCCGCCCGGCCCAGCGCCCACCACCACGACATCGAAGCGCGCGCTCATCCGGTCACCACCTCCATGCCGTCTGCGCAAACCAATTGGCAGGTGCGCCGATGCGCCACGCCATCCACCGTCGCCCGGCACTCCATGCAGACGCCCATTCCGCAGAGCGGACCGCGCGCTTCGCCCCGGACGGAAAACCGGCACGGCTCATTTGCCATCATCAGCGCGGCTGCCACGCTGGTTCCAGGCGTCACGCGCACTTCCCTGCCGTTGATCGTGATGGAACACCCCTCACTCATCCATCCCGCTCCCTTAATCTCGAAGGCAATCCCGAAAGCAGCCCAACCCCAAAACGCCGTGCCGTTCCCGGACCTCTTCATTATTGCGTACAATTTTGTATTTTAGAGAGAGAATCAGCAACAATCGGCCCCTGGCCTCCGAAATCAACCCTCGATAATGATTGCAAAGGAAATTCCCTTGTCCCCTTCGACTTCGCGGTTCTTCTGTTGCCTTCTGCTGTACGCGTCCACGCCTTTGCTCCAGGCCGCACCGGCAAAGCCGGCGCCATCCGCTCAACCAAACACCGTGCAGGCATTGATCGAGCGCTACTCTGCTGACCACGACACGCTGGCCAGTGTCTACACTGACCCGTATTCGCCCGCAACCCGCGACCGCATGAGCCGTTTCTTGGCAGACTCGCGCCGGCAGTTGGCCGCGGTCGACTTTGCGGCGCTCGATGAGGAGGGCAAGGCCGACTACCTGCTGCTGGCCAACCATCTCACGCGCGAAGAACACAGCCTGACCCTGGCCGCTGCGCAGTGGCAGGAAGTTGCCCCGCTGCTCCCCTTTGCGCCCGCCATCTTCGCGCTTGAAGACGCGAAGCGCAAGGCCGAAGTGCCGAACGGCGAGAAGATCGCCGCTCAGTTGAATGCGATGACCGCCGCACTGGCCGCGCGGCGCAAGGAGCTCGAGGCCACCCTGGCCAAGGACTCGCCCACAGCAGCCGCGCGTCCCAATCCCGTCGCCGCATGGCGGGCCGCCGATGACCTCGACCAGCTTCGCGAACAACTGCATCATTGGTTCGACTTCTACAACGGCTACGATCCCAACTTCACCTGGTGGGCGGCGCAGCCCTACAAGCTCACCGACGACGCCATGAAGGACTACGTCACCTTCCTGCGCGAAAAGGTAGCCGGCATCGCGAAAGACGATAAGGCAACCGTCATCGGCACGCCCGTTGGCCGCGAAGCTCTGCTGACGCAGCTCTCCGACGAGATGATTCCCTACACTCCGGAAGAGCTGATCGCCATGGCCAAAGAGCAGATGGCCTGGTGCAAGCAGCAGATGCTCGAGGCCAGCCGCGACCTGGGCTACGGCGACGACTGGCATAAGGCTCTCGAACACGTGAAGAACACCTATGTGGAACCGGGCGGGCAGCCGCAGTTGATCCACGATCTGGCCATCGAAGGCATGGAGTTTGCCGAGAAGAACAACCTGGTCACGGTGCCCGATCTTGCCAAGGAAACCTGGCGCATGGAGATGATGTCTCCCGAACGGCAGCTCGTGAGCCCCTTTTTCCTCGGCGGAGACACCATCCTCGTCAGCTATCCCACAGACACCATGAACTTCGACCAGCGCATGATGAGCATGCGCGGCAACAATCCTGCGTTCTCTCACGCAACTGTTTTTCACGAATTGATTCCCGGCCACTGGCTGCAGGAGTACATGACCGCCCGCTACCGGCCCTACCGGCAACTGTTCTCCACCGGCTTCTGGATCGAGGGCAACGCCTTTTACTGGGAGATGGCGTTCTGGGATCGCGGCTTCGACGCCACGCCGGAGCAGCGGGTCGGCGCGCTCTTCTGGCGCATGCATCGCTGCGCGCGCATCATCTTCTCGCTCAGCTTTCATCTCGGCCTCATGACGCCGCAGCAGGCCATCGACTTCCTCGTCGACGAAGTGGGCCACGAGCGCGACAATGCCACCGCCGAGGTGCGCCGCTCCGTCAACGGCAGCTACGATCCGCTCTATCAATGCGCCTACATGCTGGGCGCGCTCCAGTTCCGTGCGCTCCACCATGAGCTGGTGGATTCAGGCAGGATGACCGACCGCCAGTATCACGACGCCATCCTCCACGAGAACATGATGCCCATCGAAATCCTGCGCGCCATCCTTACCGATCAGAAGCTCACGCCCGATTTCAAAAGTTCATGGCGCTTTCTAGATGAACTGAAGGACACGCCATTCAAGGATGGACGCGAGGCCTCCCAAATGCATCAATAGGTCTCCGACCGCTTGTTCACCGATCCATGCGGGTGCCCCAACCTTGCGGCGCACTTGTCTTTGCCGCAAGGAAGGGGAGCACGAAATCAAACGGTCAGGGACCTCATCAGTTTTTAGCAGGTACTCCGTCGCGGTGACGCTCTTGGCTCAACATCAAACATTCACATTCAATCCCGGCCCCAAATGAATGAAAATAGTATGGAACGAGTTTTTAAACAAACCAGGATCAAAGCGCTTTGACAATGACGCAGATTGAAATCCACCCATGGACCGCTGAGGAATTTGAACGGCGGGTGCACGATTGTAAACCCAAGGTTGCCGTCTTCGATTGCGACGGAACCGTGTGGAGTGGCGACTCGGGCTATGGCTTCATGGTCTGGTCTCTCGAGCAGGGCCTGGTTTCGCGTTCCACGAGCGACTGGATCGACACGCGCTACCGCGCCTACCTGGCCGGCAAGGTCAGCGAATTGGAGATCTGCGGCGAGATGGTGCGGATCTACGCCGGTCTGCGCGACCAGGAACTGCGAGCCGCCGCGGCTCAATACGTGAAGGAGTTTGTGCAGGGCCGCATCTTCCCTGAAATTGCCTCGCTGCTCTCCACCTTGCGCCGGGCCGGGGTTGAGCTGTGGGCCGTCAGTTCCACCAATCGATGGGTCGTCGCCGAGGGCGTCCGCGAACTCGGCATCGCGGAGGAGAGGGTGCTGGCCGCCGAAGCCCGGGTCACCGACGGCATCATCTCCAGCGAAATTGTGGCGGTGCCCACCGATGAGCTCAAGGCGGCGGCGCTCAAGCAGGCCGGTTTGCCGGCTCCCGACGCAGTCTTTGGCAACTCTATCCACGACCTGGCCATGCTGGAGATCGCGCGCTGCCCGTTCCCGGTAAACCCTTCGCCGGCTCTGCTTAAAGCCGCCCTGAAGAACGGCTGGGGCTACTTCCGCCCGCAGGCCGCCGAGGGCTCCGAAGCCGCGGTTGGAGGGGAATAACGCCGCCGCGGCGGAATTGTCCTCACTCCGGACGGCGCCCATATTCAGCGCACCAAACCCGCCAACGCCCGCCGGGTTTTCCATTTCTTTTGAAGCGTTTACACTAATGGTGTGTCTGACGCTCAGCCAAGCTCCCCCGCCCGGACCGCAGGGCCCGCTCTCCGTTTTGTGGCGGCGGCATTGATCGTGCGTGGTGGTGAAGTCCTGATCGGGCAGCGACGAGCCGATCAGCCCATGGCCTCGCAATGGGAGTTTCCAGGCGGCAAGATCGAGCCCGGTGAAAGCCCCGAGCAGGCACTGGCCCGCGAACTGGATGAGGAACTGGGCATTCAGGCAATCATCGGCCCTCGCGTCACGCATATCCGGCACAACTACCGCCATGGCGGCGCCGTCGATCTCCAGTTCTTCGCCGTGCACGAGTTTTCCGGAGAGATTGTGAACCGCATTTTCCAGCAGGTGCGCTGGACCAAGCTCGAAGACCTGCCCAACTTCGAGTTCCTGGCCGCCGACCGCGGACTCATCCGCGACCTGGCCGCCGGCAAGCTCCTGTAGAGTTACACTCCCCGTTCTCAGAATCGAGCCCGCTTGACCTCGCTCAATGCTTGCCTTCGCACAGCGGATTGGGAGAGTGCTATCCTTCCCAGGGCGTAAGAGGCCCGGCCTGAAATGCCACGCAAATTATCGGGCGGAACGAGCAATGCCGGCCGCGTTCGTCAAGGGAATCTCAGGATATTGCCATGTCGCTTGTGATCGTTGAAGTGAATGGGGCAATCGGCACGATTACCCTCAATCGTCCCAAGGTCAATGCGCTGAGCGCGGAGTTTATTGAAGAGATCGCCTCCGCGCTGAATGCCATGAAAGCGCAAAATCTTCGTTTGATCGTGCTCCGCGCCCAACGGGGCGCCCGGGTCTTCTCCGCCGGGCACGACGTCGCTGAGCTCCCCACCAATGGGCGCGATCCCCTCACCTATAACGACCCGCTGCGGCAACTGGTGCGTGCCATTCAGTTGCACCCCTGCCCGGTCATCGCCATGGTCGAGGGATCGGTATGGGGAGGCGCATGTGAACTGGTGATGAGCTGCGACCTGATTGTCGCAGCCGCAAGCGCAACGATGGCCATCACGCCCGCCAGACTCGGCGTTCCCTACAATCTGTCAGGGATCCTCAACCTGATGAAAGTGGCCGGTATGCCCATCATCAAGGAGATGCTGTTTACTGCCCGGCCGGTCGCCGCGCAACGCCTGTTGGAGAGCGGCGTGATCAATCATGTTGTCGCCACGGAAGAGCTGGAGAACTTCACCCGCGAGCTGGCCATGCAGATCGTGGAGACCTCGCCGCTTGTTCTGCGCATTCTGAAGGAAGAACTGCGCGTGCTCGCCTCGGCGCATCCCATTACGCCCGATGCCTACGAGCGCATCCAGGCCCTTCGCCGCGAGGTCTACGATAGCGAGGACTATCAAGAGGGTATCCGCGCATTCCTCGAGAAAAGAAAACCAGAATTCCATGGGCGGTAGGAAAGTACCTGCGCTTCCTGATGGAAGAGCAACCACAGAGCCCGCCGGCTTCATCCTCAATGCCCAGGCATCAACCCCCACAGCATCACCAGCGTCATCCCGATCACGATCACACTGGTTCCCCACGCGATCCAGTTCCATAGCCGCGAGTTCCGGTGCTCGCCCATCAGGTCGGCGCGGTTGATGAGCATCAGCATCAGAATAATGACCACCGGCAGCAGAACGCCGTTCAGCACCTGCGAGAGGATGGCAAAGTTGATCAGTTGTGCATCCGGCAGCAGCAGAACCGTAGCCGCTCCGCCAGCAATCAGCAGCGTGTACAGCCAGTAGAAGAACGGCGCTTCCTGGAAGCTCTTATCCACGCCGGATTCCACGCCCAGGCCCTCACACACCGTGTACGCCGTCGACAGCGGCAGAATGGAGGCCGCGAACAGCGAAGCGTTGAAGAGCCCGAAGGCAAACAGCACAAAAGCGTAGTCGCCGGCCAGCGGGCGCATGGCTTCGGCCGCGTCGGAAGCCACCTGGATGGCGCCCATGCCGTGCACGAAGAGCGTGGCCGCGCAGGCTACGATGATGAACCAGGCCACAATGTCGGTGAAAAGGCTGCCCACAATTACGTCAAGCCGCGAGGCCGCGTAGTCCTTCACGCGAATTCCCTTTTCCACGATCGACGACTGCAGGTAGAACTGCATCCACGGGGCAATCGTTGTGCCCACAACGCCGATGGCCATGTAGATATAGGCTTTGTCGCGCCAGGCGGAGTTTGGCGGCAGCTCCACTGTGGCCTTCATTGCATAGTGCCAGTCCGGCTGCGACAGCACGCCGGCAAAGATGTAGCAGATATAAACCAGCGAGGCAACGATGAATATCTTTTCCGTGCTCTTGTAGCTGCCCCGCACCACCATGTACCACACCAGCGCCGCGCACAGCGGCACCGAGATGTATTTCGGGACGTGAAACAGGTGCATCGAGCCGGCAATGCCAATGAATTCGGTCACCACGTTGGTGTAGTTGACCACCACCAGCATGACCATCAGGATGACCGTCAGCCGCAGCCCGAACTCCTCCCGGATCAGGTCGCTCAATCCCTTGCCCGTAACCACGCCCATGCGGGCACACATCTCCTGCACCACGATCAGGGAAATGGTGATGGGAATCATGGTCCACAGCAGCGAGTAGCCGTACTGCGCGCCAGCCTGGGAGTAGGTGAGGATGCCGCCGGAGTCGTTGTCAACATTGGCGGTAATGAATCCGGGGCCGAGAACGGCCAGAAACAGCAGTATCCGGATTCGCCAACGCTTCCACATGACCGCGGGTTCCTAAGGGGGATTCATCTGAAGTTTCCTCCCTGACCATATCAGGTAAGGGCGGGGTCCGCGAACCCCCAGAAAGCCCCATTTTGCTTTGGCCGGGCGGCGGCGCGACGGGCTTGCGTTCCTATGTGTACCGTGGTACATTGGTACAGAAGTACATGAATACCAGGAGGAACTATGTCGCAAGAAGGAAAGAATCGCGAACCGGTTGTCGTGGAGCGCGTCCAAACCGGCGTGCGGATGGAACGACGCCTGTTGAAGGTGCTGAAAGG
>CAYUJM010000086.1:0-18459 GCA_964445025.1 uncultured Occallatibacter sp.
GATCGTAGTAGTTGTTGATGACCGTCTCTTCCGGCCGCTCGAAGCCGCTCCCCACCATGCCCACGCCGGGCCCAATGCCAAAGCCGCCCACGCCGGACCCGCCCCATCCATAACCGGAGTGTCCACCCATCAGCCCGTGCAGCGCCGCATCCACACCCTCAAAGGCCAGAGCGCCGGCAGCCACGCCCGCGGCTGTCTGCATGGCCCCGCGCAGAAAGCTCGGCTGCCCCGCGGGAACATACTGCACCGACTGGTACTGCGGATCGAAGCCGGGCGGAGGAGGCGGTGGCGACATATACCCCTGCTGAGGGGGCGGCGCATACGCCGGCTGCGGCGGAGGAGCCGGGTCGCGATGGCCCAGCAGGTTGCCCAGAAAGCTGGTGGCGTGGGCAGGCTGCGGGCGCGCCTGCTGCGCCTGCTGTTGCAACTGCGCCACCTGCGCCTGGGCCTGCTCCAGCGCAATATTCTGCACCAGCACCGTTTGCGCCAGAATATAGAGCGCGTCCGGATTGCCGCCCAGTTTCTGGTTCAACAATGCTTCCGCATCCGGGTCCTTTTCCTGCAATTGTGTCTGGTTTACCCGCTCGACGAGCGAGTTCAAAAGCTGCTCTTCCTGGGGAGTCACTTGAATCAACCTCCGGCGGCCTTCGCTCTTTGGGGACCGGCCGCGCTTCATCCTTAAGACGCGATCCGGCCGCCAAAGTTGCCCGCCGGGTATCAGTACGCAGGACGTTTCAGTGCAGTTCCCGGCTGCCCGGCTCTATCCCACCAGCTCGAATGCGCGGATCTTTTCCTTGCGCACGGTCAGTTGGTCCACCAGGTCGGTACGCACCTTGTAGCCGCGGCCCGGCGAATCGGGGATGGCAATTTCGCCCGCCGAGGAAACCGTGATCTCCGGCTCGACAATGTCCTCCCGCCAATAGCGCGCGGAAGCCGAAACATCGCCCGGCAGCGAGAAATTCTCCAGGCTCGACAGCGCGACGTTGTGTGAGCGGCCAATACCCGCCTCCAGCATCCCGCCGCACCACACGGGAATTCCCCGCTCCTGCGCCGCGTTATGCACGGCGATGGCCTCGGAGAATCCGCCCACACGTCCCAGCTTGATGTTGATAATCTTGCACGACTCCATCTCGATGGCCGCAAGCGCGTCGCGCCGGTTGCGGATCGACTCATCCAGGCAGATGGGCGTCTCGAGCCGCTTCTGCAGCATGGAGTGGTAATAGAAATCGTCGTGCCACAGCGGCTGCTCAATCATCAGCAGATCGAAGGCGTCAAACTCCACCAGCCGGTCCGCATCCCTGAGCTTGTACGCCGAATTGGCGTCGCAGCTCAGCATGATCTCCGGCCAGCGATTCCTGACCCGCTCAAAAACCTCCACGTCCCAGCCCGGCTTGCACTTCAGCTTGATGCGCTGATAGCCGGCGGCCAGCTCCCGCTCGATGATCTCCATCAGCGCGGGAATTGTGGCCTGAATCCCCAGAGACACTCCGCATGGAATCCTGTCGCGCACTCCGCCCAGCAACTGGGAAAGGGAAATCCCCTCGCGCTGCGCCTCTATGTCCCAGATGGCGTTTTCCAATGTCGCTTTGGCCATGCGGTTGCCTCGCACCAGCCGGAAGATTTTCTGGCAATCGCCTCCATGCTGCGGCGCGGAAGAGGCCAGCATCGGCCCTAGTTCGTTGACGATCACCTGCCAGGCAGTGTCTGTCGATTCGGCGGAGAAGAATGGCCGCTCCCCGACCGTGCACTCGCCCCAGCCCGTCAGCCCTTCCGACTGGATTTCGGCCAGGACGATTCTTCGATTCGTGGTTACGCCAAAGCTGGTCTCAAATGGCCGCACCAGCGGCAGGTGCAGTTCACGCAGGATAATTGCATCGATTCTCATAATTTCTCGCGTTCCTCGGGGAATTCACTCCAACTCCAACTGGGATGCGGGCCCAAGTTCGAAGATTCCATTTCCTTCCGCATCGCGGACGAATCCGAGTACAGCTAAGCCCTTTGAAAATGCTTCCAGAAACTTATGGCGGTTTTCTAGCTGAACGGCAAGCGCCTGCTCCCGTCCGGCCTCGGTGGCCTTCCACTCATAGATGGCGCCTGGAACCAGTATGCGCTCCTCGATCGCCGGCGAAGCCGCGGCTTCCCCTTCAGCAGGCCCCGCAAGAATTGCTCGAACATGAGGCGAATCGAGCCGCCATTCCGCTACCAGGCGATCCGTGGGAAGCCCACCCTGCAGTCGAGATGAGGATACACCATAGAAATCGACCAGATACCTGCGCGCAATGGCTCCCAGCTTATGGATATTCAGAAAGGCGTTCTTGATTTCCAGCGGATCGAAGGTCCATTCAATGAGGCGAATGCCGCGGCTGAGCGCCTCTCTGCGTTGCTCCAGCTTGAGTTGCACGCCCAGGCCGCGGTTGCGGTAACCCTCCTTAACCGCCATCATGTGCGAGTGCAGATATGCCTGCGGCCCACGATTCCCAACTTTCAGGCCCGGCAGCGCCGAGAGAAACCCCACCAGCGATTCCGGTCCGCCTTCGGCTCCGGCGCCGGCGATCTCCGTGTCGAAGGCGCCAATCACCTGTCCGCCCACCTTCTGCCATACCAGAAATGCCTTACGTGGAATCACATCGGTGGGGTCGTAACCCCAGGTCTCCACCTGCAGTTGCACGCAGGCTTCCAGCTCGTCCTGGCCGCTGCAATTGCGAATCACGATCATGCGCGCTCCGCCGCACTGGAATTCCCCTGGTGGGCCGCCAATTTCCGTTTCGCTCCCGCCCACAACTCCTCAAGCTCCGCGGCAGACAGCTCTTCCAGCGGCCGCGGCGCCGCCAGCTCCATCTCGCGGAATCGATCGCGAAAACGCCGGTTGCACCCGCGCAGCGCCATCTCGGCATCCGCGCCCAGATGCCGGCCAAGATTTACGACGGTAAACAGCAGATCGCCCAGTTCCGCCTCCACAAACGGTTTCCGCGCCGGGTCGGCCGAAGCAGCTTCAGCTTCCAGTTCCGCGGTTTCTTCGGCCAGCTTGGGCAACAGATCCCGCCAATGTGGCCAGTCGAATCCAGCTTTCTGGGCCTTCGCGCCAAGTTTGGCGGCCTCAGCCAGTGCAGGGAGAGCCCTTTGCACGGTATCCAGCCGCGACGCCGGCGAATTCCCGATCCCGCCAGGCTTTTTTTCCGCGGCCTTGATGTCTTCCCAATTCCTCAACACAGCAGCCGAAGAGCCATCAACCGCTGCATCCACATCAGCCTGGTTCCCCGCTGCCCGCGAAGCTTCTTCGCCAAATACATGCGGATGCCGCCGCACCAGCTTGTTGTTCAGGTGGTTCAAGACGTCGCTGATTGTAAAGTGCCCTTCGTTTGCCGCCATCTCGGCATAAAACAGCACTTGCAGCAGCAGGTCGCCCAGTTCCTCGGCCAGATGCGGAAAGTCGCGCCGCTCAATGGCATCGAAGACCTCGTAGGTCTCCTCCAGGGTGTATTTGCGGATGGAATCGAAGGACTGCTCGCGGTCCCACGGGCAGCCGCCGGGAGCCCGCAGCCGCGCCATGATGCTCGCCGACCACTCAAACAACTCGCCAGCGCGCGCCGGATCGGTCGCAATTGCGGCAACAGGAGTCTGTGTAGGCTGGCCTTCCGGAGGAACGTCCATGCGTCCCTAGTTTACCGCACGACTCGGCAAATTCCTCTGTGCTTCGATAGACATGGACAACGGTTGGCGTTGACAGCAAAGCGTAAAGTAGATCCATGCGCAATCTCTATGATCCCGCAAATGTACAGGAGTTAAAAGAGCGAATTGCGCACCTCAAGCCGGAGAGCCCGCGCCAGTGGGGCTCGATGAATGCCGCGCAAGCCGTGGCGCACTGCGCGACGAGCCTGGAGTGGGCTGTGGGCGACCGCATTCCTCCACGCATGTTGCTGGCCAGCATCCTGGGGCGGATCATCAAGTCCAAGGTGGTTGGAGACGACAAGCCGATGCACAAAAACTCGCCCACGGCGAAGGATCTTCTTGTGCCGGACCAGCGCGACCTCGACGCGGAACGTGCGCGGCTGCTCGGCCTGATCGACCGTTTCGCCGTGGCCGGTCCAGCCGGCTGCACGACGAATCCGCACAGCTTCTTCGGACCCATGACGCCGAACGAGTGGGCCATCCTGATGTACAAGCATCTCGATCATCATCTGCGTCAGTTCGGGGTATAGCACGACTGCACGTGGACGTATACTCAACCTCGCGCATGATTCGCATACTGGGAACGACCTTTGCAGGCCTGCTGGGACTTGCCTTCGGCAGCTTTCTCAACGTGTGCCTGAGCCGCTGGCCGGAGGGCGAAAGCGTGGTGACGCCGCGGTCGCATTGCAGGGGCTGCGGACACACGCTGGCATGGTGGGAGAATGTGCCGCTGGTGAGCTGGCTGGCGCTGCGGGGGCGGTGCCGCAAATGTAGCGCCACGATCAGTTGGCGATATCCGCTTGTCGAGTTGGCGGTGGGAACGCTTTGGGCTGTTGAAGCGTGGCTCTTCTCGAACGCAATGAGCCTTTCCAACGCGCCGGAAATAGATGTTGGATTGGCGGATGTGATCGGCAAGATGGTTTTCTGCTGGCTGCTGGTCGCACTCGCCGCGCTCGATGCAGAAAACCTCTGGCTTCCAAACTGGCTCACCTTCCCTGGCATCGCCCTAGGATTTGTGTTGACCACGATTCTGGCCCCACTGGAAGACAGTTGGTGGACTCAGGCGGCGGCAACCGCGAAGCTAGCCGCATTCGACGACCTGTTGGCCATTGTGATCGCCGCTGCACTCATCCTCCTGATCCGCTGGCTCTACCAGCTCATCCGCAAGCGCGAAGGCATCGGCCTGGGCGACGCCAAGCTGATGGCGCTGCTCGCCGCCTGGCTTGGACTGCCGAACGCGCTGCTCTCCCTGGCCCTGGCTGCCATGCTCGGATCCCTTGCGGCCCTGGTGGTTCTCGCCGTTCCCGCCGCGCGCCGCGGCTCGGACTCGTGGGCTGCAAGCAAGCTCCCGCTGGGCACATTTCTGTGCATCGGTGGAATCGTCAGCTCGCTGTGGGGCCAGCCCATCATCCGCGCTTATCTGCGCTGGGTAGGTTTCTGATTGCTCGGGACGGGCAAATCCAGGGGCGGTTGTCTGGGATCCGCCCTGGATGAACGGGGTTCGTGGTTTCCCGCCCTTGCGACAGAAATCCGCCGCGGCGGACGCCAGGATGGGGCACGGAGACACACCTGCAGCTCCTTTCACTGCATGGTGTGGCACTCTCTACTGTCCCGGTTTTGGGGTTCACTCCACTATTTTGCCGCGGAGGTTGGTGCCGTGGCCCTGGCATTGGCGATCTCCGGCTCCTTCAGCGCCTTGATCGCTTCCTTGCCGTGCTTGCTGTCCGGGTCGTACTCGGCCACTTTCTGGTAGTAGCCCCGCGCCGCGGCCAGATTGCCCAGGTGCCGCTCGCTCTCCGCGAGTCCCCAATAGACCTCCGGCTCATCCGGCGCCAGCACCAGCGCGGACTCAAAGCGCGACAACGCCGCCTTCCAGTTCTTAGTCTCCAGGTAGTAGCCACCCACCTCCAGATCCTCCTTTGAGGTCTCCTGGTGCTCGGGTTCTTTCGTTGCGAGCTTGCGGTGCTTCCCCTGCGGCTGATCGTCGTCGTCCGCTCCCGGCAGAAGCTTGTCCATTCCGGCCCGGCTTGAACTTGAATCCAGCTCCTGCGCGCTCCCGGCGTCCGGAGCCGCGTCGTCGGGACTGCGAACCGGGTCCAGGTCCACGCTCGGCAGGGCCACGCGGCTGCCAGCCAGGTTGTCATCCCCGCTGTACGTCCCCTCCGGCAGCGCAGGCGTCCCCTTTGACGGCATCACCGGAACATTGCTCGTATCCTCGGGAAACGGATTGGCCTCTTTCGGCTTCGGCGGCGCGGCGGGCTTTTGGTTGCTGTCCGCGGGAGGATTCTGAGCCGGTGCGGCCTGCGCGAAGAGATGCGCCGCGGCCATCAGGCAACCTGCTGCAACAAGCACATGCAAAAAGCCCCGTCTCATCTCCTGAAATCCTGCCCCTTCAATGGTACGATGCGGTGCATACGACAAATCTCACACCCAAGGAAAGCATCGCACACCTGCATGGCTCTCATCATCCGTTCCTCTGCCATCCACGCCGCCGGCTGCTACACCACCACACCCATCCCCAAGGGCCGCCGCGTGGCCGAGTACACCGGCCCCCGTCTCAGCAAGAGCGAGGCCGACAAAGCCTACGAAAAATCGCCCATCACCTACCTGTTTGGACTTGGAACCGGCGAGATCGTCATCGACGGCCACTGCATGGCCATGTTCATCAACCACAGCTGCGACGCCAACTGCGAGACCAGCGAAGTGCGCGGCCGGGTGTGGATCAAGTCCATCCGCCCCATTGCCGCCGGAGAAGAAATTACATACGACTATTGCCTCTACGACGGTGGTGACGACGAAGCTATTTGCAACTGCGGCGCAAAGGAATGCCGCGGCACCATGTACTCCACCGAAGAGATTCGCCGCCGCAAACGGGCCGCAAGAAAAGCTGCTGGAGAGAATGCCGGAAAGCGGACCGTCGACAGGAAGACTCGCAAAACTGCGAAAGGTTAAGCGGGTCGCGCCCGTCGCCGCGATGGGCGTGCCAAGCAATTTTTCCACCCCGGCCGGCACCCACCCCGAAACGATACAATCACCTCCAGGCCGGCTATCCATTTCCCTGGCCATCGAGGAGCGCGCACACGCATGGGTTACCAGGTTCTGGCCCGCAAATACCGTCCGCAGCGATTTGCCGACGTGGCCGGCCAGGACCACGTTACGCGCACCCTGATGAATGCGCTCGGCCAGAACCGCATCGCCCATGGCTACATCTTCTCGGGCCATCGCGGCATCGGCAAAACCACCATCGCCCGCATCCTGGCCCAGGCGTTGAACTGCCGCACGGCAGTCGGCTCGCCGGAGCGTCCCACGCCCGAGCCCTGCGGCGTTTGCGACTCCTGCATCGAGATCCGCCAGGGCAATGCCGTCGACGTCATCGAGATCGACGCGGCTACCAATCGCGGCATCGACGAGATTCGCGAGTTGCGCGACGCCGCCCGGTACGCGCCCAGCCGCGATCGCTACAAAATCTACATCCTCGACGAAGCCCACCAGATCACTGAGGCCGCCTTCAATGCGCTCCTCAAGACCCTGGAAGAGCCGCCGGCGCACGTCATCTTCATGATGGCGACTACCGAGCCCGAGAACATTCCGCAGACCATCCGCTCCCGCTGCCAGCACTTCAGCTTTCACGCCGTTCGCTTCGACGACATTCTTGCCCAGTTGAAGATGATCGCGGCCCATGAGCAGGTCGAAGCCGAGGATGCCGCGCTTGCCCTGCTGGCCGAAGCCGGCGACGGCTCGATGCGCGATGCGCTCTCCATCATGGACCAGGCCATCGCCTCTGCGCCCGTCGAGGCGGGGCGGCCGGTGCTTTCGAGCGCACAGATTCGCGAGTTGATGGGCGCGGTGCCGAACGCGGTCTTCGAGCGGCTGCTGGAGGCCGTTGCCGCCGGCCAGAGTGCCGAGCTGATGGAGCAGTTGAACCTGCTGGTGAACGCCGGCCACAGCCCCTCGTCGCTGGCGCGGCAGATGGTCCGCTACCTGCGCAATGCCCTCATGGCCAAGCTGGGCGGCGAACAGACGGAACTGCTGCAGATCTCCGGCGACGAGCGCGCCCGCGCAACCCGTACAGCGCTGCTATTCACCGAGGAAGAACTCACGCGCAACCTGCAGATCGTTCTGCGCACTTTCGATGATCTGAACTATCGCCAGGAGCAGCGCTTTCACCTGGAACTGGGCCTGCTCAAACTGATTCACGCCCAGCGCCTGCTGCCGCTGGAGGAACTTCTCAGTGGGGTTTCCACGGGTACCGGCGTTCGTGGCACTTCTTCATCTTCTGCCGCTCGCTCAACCCCGTCTCCAGCCAAGGCCGCGCAAGCGGCGTCTGCCGCACCGCAGGCGCCACCGATCTCGCCTTTTGCCCCTGTGGGCGGAGGTTGGAACTCCGCCGCTCAACCCGCCCCAGCCCAGCCCGCAAGCCCCAAAATGGAATCCGCTCCCAGACTCGAATCCAACCCAGCCGGGTCCAGCGCGGCCAGGATCGGCGCGATGGAGGCTCCTGCGCCGGTGTCCCTGCCTGCAACTACAGCCGCAGTCTCTGCCAGCCCATTTTCCGGTAGCACGCCATTCCCTGCGGCCGCGAGCTCGTCGCCCGGTTATGGCGCCACCGCTTCCATGACGGAAGGCGCACTGGCAAAAGCACCCGAAACCAGCCCCCAGGCAGCCGCGCCGAGCATCGAGTCCGTCCGCCACGCCGTCGGATCTGCTCTGGTCGACGCCGGACACGTTTCCGCATCCCAGTTGCTGGGCACAGGCACATGGACGCTCGAAGGCTCCAGCCTGCGCATTGAAGTGCCCGGCATGGGCAAGAAGATGCTCGCGCTTACCGTCAACGCCGCCGCGGAGAAGATCATCCGCCAGGAACTGCAGCGGCTGGGCGCATCCTCACGCTTCCTCGTCGTTCCCGGCAACGGCGCTGCACCAACCGGGCTCGCCGTTGCCGCAGCGCCCGTGGCCGGCAGCATTCAGGAGTCCGCACTCAACAACCCGCTGGTCCAGCGGGCGAAGGAAATCTTCAAGGCCGAAGTTCGCAGCGTCGTCGATCTTCGTCAAAAGTAGTTGCACGGCCGAATCGAGGTACATCCCCATGATCAATCCCCTCAAAATCTCGGAAATGCTCTCCCAGGCCAACCAGTTGCAGGAGGAAGTCCAGCGCAAACTGGGCGAGACGGTCGTCGAGGGCTCCAGTGGCGGCGGCGCCGTGACCACCGTCATGAACGGCAAGAAGCAATTGCTGAAGATTCACATTGACCCATCGGCGGTAGTTGGCCTGAGCGGCGGCCAGCCCGACGTGGAGATGCTCGAAGACCTGGTTGTTGCCGCCGTCAACGACGCCGGACGCAAGGCCGATGATGCCATCAAGTCCAACGTGCAGGGCATGCTCGGCGGGCTTAAAATTCCCGGGCTTACTTAATTCTCACTTACTTGATCTTGAATTCGATTTCCGCAGAGGACAACCAATATGTTTGAAGGCATGAATCGCAGGAGCTTCCTGCAGTTGGGCATGGCGGCTGGAGCGGCGGCGGTGGCTCCGCGATGGATGAAGGCGCAGGCTGCGGCGCTTCCGGACCGGATCTTGCAGGGGCGCGCCGCGGCACTGAATGCACCGATCACGACGACCAAGCTCTATGACAACGTGTACCTGCTTGCGAATAACGTGGGCGGCAACATGGTTCTGCAGACCGGCAAGGACGGCAACATCCTTGTCGATTCGAGCTTTGCAAGCGTTGTAGCGAAGGTGCGCGCGTCGATTGCACAGGTGAGCCAGGACGCTCCCGACGCGTTGATCAACACTCATTGGCACTACGACCACACCGATGGCAACGCCGGGATGCACGAGGCGGGCTTCACGATCTTCGCCCACCGGAAGACGCGGGAGCGGATGTCGACGCCCCAGACGATTACGTTCTTCCACGTAACGATGCCGGCTTCTCCGGCTGCGGCGCTGCCGGTGATCACGTTCGACAACGCGATGCATGCGTGGCATAACGGCGACTCGCTGGACCTGGTGCATTTTGAGCCGGCGCACACGGACACGGACATCTATATTCACTTTCACAACGCGGATGTTCTGCACATGGGGGACGTCTTCTTCAACGGCATATACCCGTTCATTGACGAGAGCACCGGAGGCAAGATTGACGGCATGATTCTGGGAGCGCAGAAGGGGCTTTCGGTGGCCGGAGAGAGCACGAAGGTCGTTCCGGGGCATGGGCCGCTGGGGACGAAGGCGGACTTGCAGAAGTATCATGACATGCTGTCGAGGGTTCGGGACAAGGTGGCGGCGCTGAAGGCTGCGGGAGCGAGCGAGCAGGAGGCTGTAGCGAAGAAGCCTACGGCGGATTTCGATGCGGTCTTGGGGAAAGGGTTTGTGAATCCGGATATGTTTGCGGGGCTGGTTTATCGGACGCTGTAGAGGCTTGGCGTGCTCGATGAGCTTGACTAAGGCCTAAACAACAAAAGCAGGTCCTTCGACTCGCTGCGCTCGCTCAGGATGACAGATATTGAATCAACTGGGAAATGACGAATATTGGGAATTGACGACTCAAGTGTAGTTCGTTGATTTGGAGGCAGGAAACGTGTCACGCTATGCCGAGCCCTTGGCCCGGCTCATTGAAGAGTTGAAGAAGCTGCCCGGCGTGGGCACCAAAAGCGCGCAGCGCTTCGCCTTCCACATCCTGCGCTCCACCGACGAGGACGCCGCGGCACTCGCCGAAGCCGTGCGTGGACTCAAGGCCAGCCTGCGACTGTGCTCCATCTGCAACAACGTTACCGATGTCGACCCCTGCGCCTACTGCGCCAGCCCCACGCGCAACCAGCGCCTGGTGTGTGTGGTTGAAGAGCCCACCAGCATCGCCGCCGTCGAGCGCAGCCGCGGGTATCAAGGTGTCTTCCATGTGCTGCATGGAACGCTCTCGCCCCTGCATGGAGTGGGACCGGACCAGTTGCGCACCGGTACACTGCTGGCCCGCGTGGAGCGCGGCGAAGTGGACGAGATCATTCTTGCTACCAGCCCCACCCTGGAAGGCGAAGCTACTGCCAACTGGCTCGCCAGCGCGTTGCGTAGCCCTTTGGTCAAGATCACGCGCATAGCGACGGGCGTCCCTGCCGGAAGCGACATTGAGTACGCAGACGAAGTGACCATGTCCCGCGCCATGGAAGGCCGTCGCGAGCTCTAGCCATCAGAAAGATTCATAGAGTGAGAATCACCCGCGCAGCCTGGTCAGAAGATCCTGCGGATGCACCGGTTTGGCGAGGATTTCAAACTCATACCCACGGGCCCGTGCCTTTTCCAGAAGATCGGCCGTCGCCGCTTGACCCGAAAAGAGCAGGATCTTGATCTTCGGCAGCAGGGCGCGAAGCCGGATGGCAGCGTCGATTCCGTTCAGATCGGCCATGATCACGTCGGAGATGAGCATATCCGGCGCAAAGGTCGCAGCCAGCTCAAGCGCGCGCTCGCCCGAATAAACCGCTCGGGCTTCAAAGCCGCTCTGGTTCAGAATCATGGCTAAGGTGTCGGCAATCACGCGTTCGTCGTCGGCAACCAGGACCTTGGGTTTGGCAGAGTTTTCCGGCATATTCTCCTGGACGCATCATCGGGCCGGAACGATTCTTCGAGCTGCCCAGCCCTTCCCGTCCCGCCCGGCCTGATGGGGGATAAGGATTTCATGGCTGGCAAGACCTCATCTTCGATGATACGCTCTGTTTGACATCGCAATCCGGCCCCCGGTTACGCTGCTATCTCACCGAAATCGCTGCGCAACCCAGGTTCTTTACCGCGCTCAACCTGCTTCCGGCGATTCATCTGGGAGCAACCAGTAAAACATATACTTGCAACAAGAAACGGCCGCTTGCCCCAGGCGGACCCGCAGCGGAGAACCGTGCATGCAGGAAACGGGCAACAACAACCAGTCCTCGACCCCGGCGGTTGAACCGATCATTCGCGCCGAGAAGATCGAGAAGTACTACGCGCAGCCCAGCCAGAATCGCATTCAGGTCATCTCCGCCACCGACCTGGAGATCGTTCCCGGAGAGATTCTTGCCCTGCTCGGCCCCTCGGGTTCGGGCAAGTCCACCATGCTGCGCATGCTGACCGGCCTGTCCACCCCTTCGGCCGGCCAGGTCTACTGGCACCAGAAGCCCATCGCCGAAGCCGAGATCAACGTCTCCATCGTTTTCCAGAGCTTCGCGCTGTTTCCGTGGCTTACCGTGCTTGAAAATGTCGAAGCGCCCTTGCAGGCCCGCGGCATCGAACCCGAGGAGCGGCGCGAACTCAGCATGAAGATGCTGGATACGGTGGGTCTGGACGGTTTTCAGGCCGCCTACCCGAAGGAATTGTCCGGCGGCATGCGCCAGCGCGTGGGCTTTGCCCGTGCACTCGTGGTCGAGCCGGAAGTCCTCTTCATGGACGAGCCATTCTCCGCCCTCGACGTGCTCACCGCGGAGAACCTGCGCTCTGAACTGCTCGAGTTGTGGGCCAACAAGGCGATGCCCACCAAGGCCATTTTCCTGGTGACGCATAACATTGAGGAAGCAGTTCTGCTCGCCGACCGCATCATCGTTCTGGGACGAAACCCCGGACACATCCGCACCGATTTTCGCGTGCAGATCGCCCAGCCCCGCGACCGCAAGTCCGAGCCCTTTACTCAACTGGTGGACTACATCTACAAAGTGCTCACCAGGCCGGACGTGGCCCCGGCCGAGGCCCCCGATCAGCAACCGGGCCCGCGTATCCGCGACCAGCGCCAGATGCGCTACCAGATGTTGCCGCATGCGCGCCCCGGCGGCATGGCAGGCCTGCTGGAACTGCTGCTGGACAAGGGCGGGCGCGACGATATTTATCGCCTCGCCGACGATCTGGCCTTCGAAATCGACGATCTGCTGCCCATCGTCGACGCCGCGCAACTGCTCGGCTTTCTCACCATCGAAGAAGGTGACGCAGCCATTACCGAGAGCGGCACCGAATTCGCCAACTCCGAGATTCTTCGCCAGAAAGAACTCTTCCGCGACGCCGCCGTCGCCCACGTCCTGCTGCTGCGCCAGATTCGCCGCGCCCTGGAATCCAAGAGCGACCACACCGTCCCGGAAGACTTCTTCCTCGACATGCTCGACGAGCAATTCAGCGAAGAGGAGTGCCTGCGCCAGATGGAGACGGCAGTCGCCTGGGGACGTTACGCGGAACTGTTCGACTACGACGCCGGACGCCGCCGTTTCATGCTGCCCGACGTGCAAGAGGAGGAGATTGCAGCAGGTGAGGAGGCCGAGTGAATCTACCCCACCCACTGGCGCGGACCCTCGTTGCCGCACGCACCTGGCCCGTCATCATTGACTCCGGCGTGGCCGCTTGCGCGCTGGCCATCTTCTTTTCCATCGTCAGTACCGGCAGGTACTGGCTGGGCAGACCCATCCCGGTGGTCGAAATCTCACACTCCATCGGCGCGCTCCCGCTCTACGCCTCTTATTCCATCGTGCGCATGAGCATCGCTTACTTTCTCAGCGTCGCGTTCGCCGTCAGCTATGGCTATATCGCCGCATATAACCAGCGCGTCGAAGCCTGGATGATCGCCGTCCTGGACATCCTTCAGTCCATCCCGGTGCTCAGCTTTCTTCCTCCGGTTGTTCTCGCGATGGTATCTCTGGTTCCCGGCCATCAGATGGGAATCGAGCTCGCTGTCATTTTGCTCATCTTTACGGGTCAGGTATGGAACCTGGCCTTCAGTTTCTATTCCTCGCTGAAGAGCATCCCCAGGGAGATGCTCGAAGCCTCCCGCATCTACCGTTACTCCCCCTGGCAGCGTTTCTGGCAGTTGGAGATGCCCTATGCCGCAATCGGCCTGGTCTGGAATTCGATTGTCTCGGTTGCCGGCGGATGGTTCGCCCTCATGCTCTGCGAGACCTTCACCATGGGTACGCGCAGCTTCCAGCTTCCCGGCTTGGGCAGTTACATCAAATCGGCCGCCGATTCAGGCGACGTCCGCGCCCTGATGAGCGGCATCGGCGTCATGATCCTGATCGTCGTGGCTACAGATCAGCTCATCTGGCGCCCCTTGATCGCCTGGAGCGATAAATTCAAATTCGAACAGATTGAATCTGCCGACCGCGTCACTTCGCCCATTCTCGAGCTTCTCCGCCGCTCCAACCTGCTCAGTTCCCTGCCCGGGCGCATCTGGACCCGCATCGAGGAGCCCATCTACCGCCGCATGTCCCACACCAAGGACTGCCGTGTCGTCCACCCCCTCGACGACGACCGCGCCGGCCGCAAACCCTCGGCGGCGCTCTGGACCGTCGGCATTGCCCTGGCCTGCGTGGTGGCCTGGGGAGCCATGCAGGCCATCCTCATGCTCCGCACCGTCTCCTGGTCCGACCTCCGCATGCTCCTTGAGGGCGCCGGAGCCACTTTTCTGCGCGTCAATGCCTCCCTGGTTCTCTCCGCGCTGTGGACCGTCCCCGTCGGCGTCGCCATCGGATTCAGTCCCAGGCTCTCTCGCGTCGTGCAACCCCTTGCCCAGGTGCTGGCATCTGTGCCGGCATCGGCCTTTTACCCGGTCCTGCTGATCGGCCTGGTTCAGATCGGCGGCGGCGTTGGCATCGGCTCCATGGCGCTCATGCTCCTGGGCACACAGTGGTATATCCTCTTCAACGTCATTGCCGGGGCCATGTCCATCCCCTCCGACCTGCGCGAGGTCAGCTCCCTGTACCACTTCACTCGCTGGCAGCGCTGGACGCGCCTCATTCTCCCCGGCGTCTTTCCCTACCTGCTCACAGGCATGGTGACCGCCTCGGGAGGCGCATGGAATGCTTCCGTGATGGCCGAGTACGCCCAGGTGAAGGGCGAGACCCTACAGACCATCGGCCTCGGCGCGCAGATCCAGTCAGCCACCGACGCAGGCCGCTTCCCCATCATCCTTCTTGCAACCATCCTCATCTCCCTCATGGTCGTCACCATGAATCGCCTGGTCTGGCGCCGCCTCTACCACCTGGCGGAAACCCGGTATAAACTCGAAGGCTAAATGGAGCCGGACTTTCTTCGAGGTAGCGCATGATTCGTGTCGGTTTAGTGGGCTTCGGCATGGCGGGACGCGTGTTTCACGCGCCGTTGCTGTCCTCCGTGGAGGGACTGGAACTGGCTGCGGTGGTTGAGCGAAACTCCGACAACGCGGTTCAGCGATATCCTGGCATCGCCACGTACCGGACCCTGGAGGCGATGCTTGCCGACTCCTCACTCGGTCTGTTCGTTGTCGCCACGCCCAATGGAAGCCACTTCGAGGTGGCGCAACAGATTCTCAAAGCCGGGAAGAGCGTCGTAGTGGACAAGCCCGTGGCTGTCACTTCCGCGGAAATTGCGCAGCTCATCGAACTTGCCGCCGCGCGGGACGTCCAACTCATTCCATTTCATAACCGTCGCTGGGACAGTGATTTCCAGACCCTTTATAAACTTGCACGTGAGGGATCTCTGGGCCGCATTGTCCATCTTGATTCCACGTTCGACCGCTGGCGTCCGGTTCCCAAGGCGCGTGCGTGGAAGGAAGACCCGGCCCACGGCGGGCTGCTTCTGGACATCGGAACCCACCTAGCCGATCAGGCGATGGCGCTCTTCGGCAAGCCTGAGGCGGTTAGTGCAGACGTGACCCGCGAACGCGACGGGGAAGGCTCCAACGACTCCTTCACCGTTCGTCTGCGCTATCCTGGATTCAACGTCACCCTCTCGGCGAACGTGCTCTCCTCGCTGCCCAGGCCCCGCTATCTTCTGCGCGGCACACAGGGGAATTATTGCAAGTGGGGACTCGATCCCCAGGAGGCGGCGCTGAACAAGATCACGCGCATCAACGATGTTGAATGGGGCCGTGAAATTCCTCAGAACTGGGGCACGCTGAACGTCGATGTAGAAGGCAGCATCGTCACGCGGCCTGTCGCACCCATCCCCGGCGACTACAGGCTCTTCTACGACGGCGTGCGTGGCGCGTTGCTGGGCAGGTCGCGCGTTCCGGTGCCGGCGCTCGCTGCCTGGCGGGTGGCCCGCCTGCTGGAGTGGGCCGTGCAAAGCTCGCTCGAGCATCGCGAGATCATCTGCGACTGGAGCGGCGAGCCGCAATAGAAGGCCGTTATGCGTGTCCGCCGGGGGGCTCTTCCGTTGCGGCCGGAGTTCCCTCGCCCAAACTCTCGTCTGTCTTCTTTGCGGCTCGCCTTCGTTTCCTTTGCAAGGCGCTGCCCGGACGGTTTCGTTCCGCCGGCAGCGGGGTAACTGGCTCGTGGACGACTTCCCTGACAGGCTCTTTTTTCACCAGAGGCACCCAGAATCGGAAACTCGCGCCCTTGCCGAGCACGCTTGAAGCTTCAATACCACCCCCATGCGCAAAAAGAATGGCGCGCGTGATCGCCAGACCCATCCCCGATCCCTTGTTCCCCTTGTGAGCGCCTCTCTTGCCGCGATAGAACTTCTCGAAGATCAGCGGCATATCCAGCGGATCGATGCCCGGTCCATTGTCCTGGACACAGAACTCAAGCCGCTCGGCGGTCCTCCAACTCTTCAGGGTGATGCGGCTGCCGGGAGGGGTATGGCGGGCAGCGTTTTCCAAAAGGTGACGCAGGACGCGGCCCAGCAAGTGCGGGTCGAACCAGACCGGATCATCGTCACCTTCTACATCGATGCTCACGCGGTGCCCGGCCAGGATCTTTCTCGCTTCCTCTACGGCCTGGTCCAGCAGTGCGCGCGTCGTCTGCGAGATCGCGTGTACCTGCACTACGTTGGCATCCACCTGCGCCATCTCCACTGCCTCACCGATGAGAAGATCGAGCCGCGATGCCTCTTCGTCCACAATCGTCACCAGGTCCGTCCGCCCGGCTTCATCCAGCCCCTTTGCCTCGAGCAACGTGGTAGCCGCGGCGCGGATTGAGGTGAGCGGGGTGCGCAGCTCGTGCGTCAGGGAATCGATCAGCGCGGTGCGCAGGCGTTCTCCCTCGCGAGACGCCTCAATGCGCGCCGACGCCTCGATGGCGATCGAACGGGCCAGCACGATGGCAACCTGTGCGCTTACCGCCGTGGCCACTTCGCGGGAAAGCAGCGCCGGCCGCCAGCCCAGGGCGCCAACTGGGCGCAGGCCCAGCATCAGCGCCATGGACTGAAATCCGGAATCCAGAAAGAATGTAGGGTTCTGGCCCTGCGTGATCATGCGCATGCTGGCCTGCAGACTGGGCGGCACATCGGCGCCTGATCCGTAGAAACGGTCTTCATCGCAGACGTACAGCACCACGCCATGCAGCGCGAAGATTCGATTGATCAGGCGGGGTAAGTCGCGGGTCAAACCTGCGGCATCTTCGTGCAGCATCATCTCCTGGCTCAACTCGTAGAGCCTCTCCACGTCTTCGCGGCGCTGCTCGGCCTGCCGCGTCTGCCGCCGCGCTCGTTCTGCCACGCGGCCCACAACCAGGCAACTGGCCAGATAGGAGATCATGGCCACCCAGGCCTGCGCCCCGGCAATCTGAAATGAACCTACAGGAGGCAGAAAGAAGAAATCGAATGCGAGCGCACAGATTACCGCGACATACAGCGACAACCAGATTCCAGCCTGTGTCGCCGACCAGACCACCAGCACCAGGTAGACCATTCCCGCGGCTGTCGGGTTGGCCCCCAGCTTCACCAGCACAAAAGTGGTTGCGACGGCCAGCGCCGTGGCCGCCAGCCAGCGCATGGCCATTCCGGTATAGGCGCGCAACTCCATGTTTATCCTCATTGGAATCATACCGGGGCAGCCGGATGATGTAATCTTCACGTGAAAGAGATATGAGAGATGCCGGGAAGAATACTGATTATTGACGACGAGGCGCAGATTACGCGAGTGCTGCGCGCCGCTCTCTCCGCGCAAGGGTACGACGTACGCACGGCCAATGACCCCGAGGAGGGCCTGCAACTTTACCGGGAGTGGGTTCCCGACCTGGTAGTGACCGACCTGATGATGCCGGGTATGTCCGGAGTCGAGGTTACGCGCGCCATCCGCACGCGAGCCTCCACTCCAGTTCTGATTCTTTCCGTTCGCGACCACGAGCGCTCCAAAGTTGAGGCGCTGGACGCCGGCGCCGATGACTACGTAACCAAGCCGTTTGGGATCCAGGAGTTGCTGGCGCGCGTGCGTGCTCACCTGCGCCGTGCTCCGGAGCGCACCGCCGCTGCCATCGAGGTGGGCGACTTTGTGCTCGACGCCAACGCCCACTCCATCAGCGTGCTGGGCAGGCCCATCCACCTCACTCCCAAAGAGTTCGATCTGCTCATCCATCTGGCGCGGCACGCGGGCAAGGTCATGACCCATCGCGCACTGCTTACGGCCGTCTGGGGCGCCCAATCAGCGCATCAGCCCGAATATCTGCGCGTCTTTGTCGGCCAGGTGCGCAAGAAGCTGGAAGCCGAGACCGGCAAGCAGTACATCCAGACCGAGCCGTGGGTTGGCTACCGCTTCATCCCCGAAGGATGGAGCGGGGACGGCGAGTAACCCGATTGGGTATGACGCATCTACCAAAGTGTGTTAACGATTTTGGTTCGGCCTTTGCCGGCTTTGTATCGAGTTTCTTCGGCATTTCCACCCCTTACGCTTTATTTAGGAAATCCTTTCGATACTTAAAGCTGGTGTGAGCCAAGATTACTAAGGTGTGGCCAGGGAGAAATCCCGCGCCGAACTCCTGGAATTGTGAGACCAACGATGCAAGATCTCCTCATGCTTTTCTTCACGGTTGTCTTCTTCGCCCTGGCGTTCCTCTACGTCAAGGCCTGCCAGAAGTTGAGGTAACCCCCATGCACAT
>CAYUJM010000087.1:0-18419 GCA_964445025.1 uncultured Occallatibacter sp.
CGCGGTTTCAATCGGCGGAGAGCAAAGGCCAATCTTGTTTGCGTCCCACCACCCCCCGCGCCGGGCCTCGAGAATGATCTTGTGACCGCCCCAGTGGCGCAGATCGGGAGAGTAGGAGATCCACATGTGCGCGCCAAGCGTCGTCACAGGCCGGTGAATCAGCGCCCAAAGGCCGCCGATTCTCCTCGGCAGAAGCGCAGCGTCCTTGTCCTCCGGCTGCATGACTAGGCCATAGCGTTCAAAGGTCTTGAAGTCCTTGGTCAGCGCCAGGGACACTCCAGGGCCGCCCCGCGCAAACGACGTGTACGCTATTGCGTATTGCTCAAGTTCCGGGACATAGGTGATGCGCGGATCTTCGATGCCCCAGATCTCCTCCGGAAAGTCGCGAGGACCTGCCGGCAGCGTAGGTTGCGAATCAATGACCCAGTTATCGACTCCATTTGCTGAGCGCGCTGCACACAGGTGCGACAGGCCCCGCCTATCTTCGACGCGGCAGAGCAGCAAAGTGTCTCCATCGGGCAGCAGAACCGCCCCTGCATTAAAGACGCTGTTGATTGGGTAGGACCAATCGCGCTGCGTAAGGATCGGGTTATGCAAATAACGGGTAAACAGCGGGAGCCCTGTATGTGTCTCGACGTGAGCTTCACAAGGGTTGGAATCTGTCGATACTACCGGAGAGACTTTCGGATTCAAGAAGAGGTGCTCATTTCAAGGTGCCGTTCTTGTGCGTTTGTTGCCCTGGCCTCCTGCATTTCGAGCAGGGCCATCAGGAACGAAAGCGTCGATTCCGCCCCCTGGTTTTCGTTGATGCGGTCGGGATGGAGGCCGTCTCTGCAGCCGCCCGTCGTTGCGTCGTAAAGCGGCACTTGCAAATCGTTCTTGCCGAGGAACCAGCGGAAGACACGCTGAGCCTCCTCAAACCAAGGTCCTTCTTCTGTCAGCCTGTACACTTCAAGGCACGCGGAGACCGTTGCGCAGGCCTCCACTGGCTGCTGATCGAACCGCGCCTTCTCATTTCCTTCAATGAAGAATCCATTGGAGCCAATCGGCACAAAGATATTCTTGTCGTCGCGGTGCTGCTCGGCAACCAGCCACTTGAGAGAGTCCATTCCCGCTTCGATCATCCTCTGATTGTTGCTCCGCCATCCGGCCAGGATGAGCGCCTGAGATAACCGCGCGTTCGAATAGGAAAGACTCTTCTCAAACCATCGCCATGTCGCGGAATGACTGCGTTCATAGATATCGAGAAGCCGATTCGCAAGTATGTTGCGGGCGCCCTGAATGGCGCGGTCGCCGGGGAACCAGTCGAGATATGCCTGCATGCCAAGAATGCAGAATGCCCAGGCTCTCGGACTGGTAAAGGTCAGCGTTGCTGGGACCGCGGCCTCGAAGAGCCTTCCGGCCGCTCCTCTCAAGCCTGCATCGCGCGAAGCCCCGAGCACTGTTCCCAGCGACCACAAGGCACGTCCGTGACTATCATCTGACCCAGCGTCTTCCAGCCAACGGCGGTCATAGCCCAGGAAGTTCCTGAACTTCCCCGTATCGGTGTTGAAAGCGAGCCATAAGAAGGCCAGGTATCGATGGGAGAAGTTCTGACTCAATCGTTCGCCCGGATTCGACGAGGATGCATCTATAAGTGTCGATACAATCAGCGCACGCGCATTGTCATCGGTCGTATAGCCCTCGCTTGAATTCGGGACGCTGAAGATTGCGTGCTGCAGAATGCCCGTGTCGTCGGTCAAGCTCAACATGTGATCCGAATTCAGCGCGGGGAGGAAGTCGACGGCGTTTGCTGCTGCATCATCCTTCTGCGCTGCCTTGGGCTGCAGGGTGCGCTCAAATCGCGCACGCTGGAAGCTTGCCATATACTTTTGCGCCGCCTTGGGCCATATTGTCTCGCGTGAATGGAGGTAGGCGCGTTTGCGCATCGCATGCCGCTCCCCATCGTTATCCAATAGCTGCAGCACGGCCTCCGCGATTGCGTCGGGATTCTCGAATGGAACGAGCACGCCCCTCTTATCTGCCAACAACTCTTTCGCGTGCCAATACGGAGTGGAGACGATCGCTTTCCCGGCCCCGAGTGCGATTGCGAGAGTTCCCGAAACAATCTGCGCTTCCTGCCGGTAAGGCGTGATGTAAATATCGGCCGCTCCGACATGCTCAACCAGCTCCTCTGCACTCACAAATCGATTGACGAGGATCAGGTTCGATGCCACCCCAAGCTGTTCCGCCAGAGTCTGGATCTGTTCGCGGTAGCGCTCGCCATCACGCCGCCGTACATGCGGGTGCGTCACACCGGAGACGATATAGACAACGTTCGGGTGCCGGGCCAGAATTGCGGGCATTGCCCGAATGACGTTTTCAATTCCTTTGTTGGGGGAGAGCAGACCGAACGTCAGCAAGACAGACTTTCCCTCAGTGCCGAACCGGTCCTTGAAATAATTCGGGTCCATAAACTGAAAGTCGGGCACTCCGTGCGGAATGATATCTATTTTTCCGCTCGGAACCGAATATACGTCTCGCAGGAACTGCGCCGCCTGCTCGCTCATGACAATCAGCCGATCGGATAGACGCGCAATCTCCTCAAGTACAGCCCGCTGGTCTGGATTCGGATCTTTCAGAACGGTGTGCAGCGTTGTCACAACCGGCATCTTCAGCTTGCGCAGGAGCGTAAGGATATGGCGCCCGGCGATCCCGCCATAGATGCCGTATTCATGCTGGATGCAGACCAGGTCGTTGCCGTTGAAATTGAGGAACTCCGCGGCGCGTTCATAGGAGGAAATATCCTCTTGATCCAGTTCCAGCCGCACTTGCTCTGGATAAACGTAGCTTGCGTCCGGATCATTGACGGGGATCGCAAATAGCCGCCCGCTGCCGTATTCGGTTGCAAGTGCGGTGCACAGGTCGGTGGTAAATGTTGCGATCCCGCATTGGCGCGGCAGATAATTTCCAACAAACGCAATGCGCGTGGGCAGCGGCAGACTGTAACTCTTCGGCGCAACCGGGGACGAGCCCGTCGACTGAAGACCGCCGGCGACGCCGGCGTGATGTTCCGTATCCTTGAGAAACACGTTGCCCTGCTTTCGCTTCCATCTGCTTGCTGCAAGCATCCCGCGCACGGGCGATTACAACCATCTGTGCGGGTCTTGGAGCCTGCCTCTTGTAAGGGTGCACACTGGGCCCCGAGCACCGGGTGCTATCGAAGTTGCCATTTCTCAGCTTGGTACTGTGGCGTGTTGGCCGGGATTCGCCAAGCATGAACCATCAAGCGGATGGAGGGACAATCGCCGATGAGGAGGAGTGCTCCAGGGAGAAATCTTCAATGAACTTTGCTGCACTCCCCTTCGCTCCAACCGGCACAACGCCTGCGGCCGCGGTTGCAGGCGGCTTTATCACTCGTCCAATGGCATTCAGGCGCATCGCCCGGCGGGCGGCAAAGTACTCTGGGACATCGACTTTCTTGATCAGGCTCATCGCCGCTCCAGTCATCGTGTTGCTTGCTTGAACGTTGCTCGTCTGGAGCGAAGCCTGGAAGGCTGAAGGCGAGAAGAGAGAACTCTACCAACTGTCTCAAGCATACACGCATAACAGCCTTCATGCCGGCATCGCTGAGAGAGACACATTACCTAAATTTGACCGAGAACCACAAGCACGACGACTATCAACAACACAAGGCCTAATCCACCGCTCGGATAATAGCCCCACCTTCTGCTATGCGGCCACAGTGGCAAGGCCCCAAGAAGCACCAGAACCAGAATCACGACCAATGCGATACCAAGCATGTCTCACTCCTCACTCGGCGGTTTGCGGCGGCGTTCATCAAGTCGCGCTGCGGCCTGCACGAGACCGCAGCGTTTGCAGAATTGCGTTAGAGCAGGCTCCCCGTCGTTACTGCGACAGGTGTGCCAATCGCGTCGCCGGATACAACCAGTTCAACTCTCCGGTTTTCCTGGCGTCCGCTGGCATTCTCGTTCGAGGCAACTGGCAAACTATTGCCAAAGCCCTTTGCGCTGACTGAGTTTGCCCCCACGCCTTGTCCCACAAGGTAGTCGCGAACTGACCCTGCACGATTCTCCGAGAGCTTCTGGTTCATGTCATCGCCACCCACATTGTCGGTGTACCCGCCAACTTCGATGATGAGACTCGGATAGGCAATAAGGATCCCGGCGACCTTTGCCAGCTTCTCCCGTGCGCCCGGCTTCAACGAGTATTGCCCCGTGTCGAACAGGACGTCGGACATGCTCACTATGAGTCCCCGTGCGCTGTCGCGTGTCTCGAGGATCTTGTTGAGTTGCGCCGAGAGCTGTGCGCGCATGGCCGCCTTGTCGGTTACTGCAACCTGCTCACTCTGTTGCGCCTGTTGCGCAATCAAGCGAGCCCTATCTGCGTCGGCCTGGGCGGCGGAGATTGCCGCAGCCGATGCCGTCTGGTTTGTGGCCATGTCAGCCTGAGCCTTTGCGGCGGCCGCTTGCGCGTTTGCCGCATCCACCTGTGCTTGGGCCTGCAGGCGATTGGCCTCGTCGGCTTGAGCTTGGGATCTAGCCTGCGCATCGCTTGAAGCCTGGCTCGCGTCCGCACGACGCTCTTCCTCAATCTTCTTTACGGAGATTTCGCGCGCATCCTCCGCCGTCTGTACTGCCTCGCGCGCGGCTGCAATCAAGGGCTTTCTTTCCATATGGCGGCTGATTGCGTAATCGTCCGCCGTCTTCATCAGCTGCACCGCGTGCTGGTAGCTCTCACCGGCGAACTTCTCTGCGCCCTCTGATTGAGCGATGCGCAGCGCATTTCTCGCTTCGTAGAATTCCAGCGGCAAATTAGCGTTCAGAATCACAGGGTCGAACTTGTAGCCGGTGGGAAGATACCCCCCGCGCTCCATCAGTTCATACTTCGCATCCACTGCCTCGCTGGTCCCTTTGGTGTCTGCGCGAACCACATTCTCGAGCACTACGACATTGCTAGGCTGCCGAACTGCATAGTATGGCTCCGCGGTGACAATCAGAGCGAATGCCTGAAGTTCAGTTGTCGCAGTCAGCTTGCTCCGATCGTTGTCGCCTACCAGCACTTCTCCCAGGTTCACGGCGCGCCCCTCGGGTGAAATCGCCCACAAAACATAGGTGAGGTATTCGCCGCCAAAACTGGTTGGGCTCTGCAGTTTACCGAACTCCGCTTCCACTTCCATGGTCCCGCGCTTGCTGCGCACCTTGGCTGCGCCTTCGGCTGTAGGCAGCAATGAAGTGCCGGCAAGGTCCACTTCCGAGGCTCCGCTACGATGCCGGTAATTCACGGCCTGAACCGTGCGGCTGATTTCGATGACACGGAATGTGGGCGCTGGGCCTCCGGATTCGACGACCACCGTTGCTTGCGCATTGGCCTGCGCAAATGCGCCAAAACTGAGCGTGCCGCCGACTAAGAACAAAAGCATGCTTCTCATGGATCTTCCTTTGGGCAGTCCTCTGCCGTGTTGCGTTGTGCTTGTCCTGCATTGCTGGTTATAGCCGCTACGGGCTCGAACGTCTGGCTTCAATGTCCCACGTGGAACTGGGTAACATAGTGGAACAGATCGAATACCTTCAGGAGCCAGATAACCACTGCGATTACAACAATCAGATTCAGAAGTCCTTTGATGGTTCCCTGCATGGGAATGAGGTTCACAAGCCATAACAACAGGCCCACTACGGCCAGTGTGACAACAAGAGTGACGAGAAGCATTTGATGTTCTCCAATCCTTGTCTCGGAGCCGATCGACACTCAGGGACACTTCGAGCAGTGTGAGGAGTGCATGTTGAATTGCTTGCGTGTTTCCGGGCCAGCCAGGCTTAGACAATCCCATGTCCGAAGATGCGCGAAAGGAAAGCGCGTTGAAGTGCCGCAGATTGCTGACCTGGCCGCCTTTCCGACTCAACGTCTGGGGCTAAGAGGTACGCATGTCAAATGGCCTCACTCAGCACAGGAGCCATCGCGAAGCAAAGACACTCACTCTGCTTCGTACCTATTCTTCCAAAGCACAGCCTGAATAGCTGAGCAACAGTGCTCACCTGAAAAGGGTTGAAGCCGGCGCTCGTGGCGGTGAGTTCGAGCACGGCAGCGACCGTTTCATCGCCCGGAATCTACCTCGGAGCCTGAATCATGCCAATCGAAGTCCGCTGCGCCGATCGCGCCGGCATCATTCGGCGTCGGAGGCCGCAATTGTTTCTGCGAGCGGGATTCGAGGGTTCTAAGAAACGTCTGACGCGCGGCTGCAACTCCGTCCTCGAGATTGACGCCTGCCTCAGTTGCCCCGCGGAATCCACGACAGGTCGCCACTCGAGACGTAGATTGCCAGAGCCGCAGCCATGAACACCGCGCCCACCCAGAAGCGCCAGTCCCGGTGCATACGCTTCCAGTAAGGGCCAGGGCCGGGTTCACCGTTGTCGCCACTTGCTCCAGCGTGGTTGTGCCGATTACCAGTCATCTGTTCTCCATTTGTGCATCGTACGCAATGCGTGATGATTTCTAGTGAACCTATTTACGACGAAGGTTGCGTTTCGCAGGAATTCGCAACTCCATGCGACTTGTGATGCTTGCGGGCAAGGACAGCAATTACATTCTCTCGCCATGCGTCATTGCTTTTGAGTTGCTGCGGTGATTATCTGAACCGGCCGATCGACATCTGTTATGGATGAGATGCCTGCCGGAGAAGGTTTGGCTGGTGGTATCCCCGCTCCAGGCGGGAAGATGAGAATCTGGATCGACCCCCAATCCAGGTCCAGCGCTGCACCTGTCTGCTTGCCCATCCCCAACGTTTTAAGGTGGCTGTCCTCAAAGCCGAAGTTCTCGACCAGGTACTCGCGCACAACCATGGCCCTGGCCTGTGTGAGTACCAGGTTCTTCTGGGCATCGCCCTCCATGCCCGTGGAAACCACGACCACGGCATATCCGAATTGATTGTCGGCCAGGAACTTCCCGCCGGCGTCGAGAGCCTTCTGGTTCTTCAGCTTCGCCGAATCGCGGCCATCGAAGAGCTGCTTGGCCGTGTACGTAAATGCCTTCAGTGGCGCGTCCTTCGGAAGCTCGGCGATGTTGTTTGCCGCCAGATCGTCTGAGTCTTCATATCCTCGCTTCTTGAAATATCCGCTCAACAGAAAGTTATGCTTGAGGGCCTCCATATTTTCCTGGAAGTCCGTCACTCCGGTCTGAGCCTGCAGCATCGTCTCATGCAGTGTAACGGTGGTCTGTCGCAGGTTGTTATAGAGGTCCTTGTCGTTGACCAGCGAACCCACAGTTCCCTGGCCGGAATCGATCTTGGCACTTACCGAGTTCAGATGCGCCGTCGCCTCAGTCGTGTTGCGGACCGCTGCCTGGCTGCTATCCAGGATACCGCTCGCCCGCTTGAGCATATCCGCCATCAGCAGCGGCGGTTCACTCTCGATAACCTCATTATCCTTTACGTCTGGTTGCCCCTCGGACCCAAACGAAATCGCCAGGTACTGATTGCCGAGCAAGCCTTCGGTTTCGATGGAGGCTACCGAATCATGTTTGATGATCTCGTGGGTTGACCGGTCGAGCTTCATGACGACCGTGACCTTCTCACCTGGCTTGTGCGGCAGCGAAATGCTCTCGACGGTTCCGCTGGTCACACCTCCCACAAGCACGTTAGCTCCAGCAGCCAAGCCGGCCACGTTGTCAAATTGCGCCTTCAGTCGGTATGTCGAGCCGAAAATATACTCCTTGCTTCCGATGAAGAAGACCCCGGCCGCCAAAACCGCCAGTGTCAAAACGATAAACGCTCCCAGCCTCGCCACTCTCGACATATGCCCTCCTACGATCGCTTCAGGAATTCCTTCACAAACCCGATGTCGCTCTGTTGAAGATCCTCGAAGTTGCCCTCGATGACCACACCGCCCTGGTCCAGTAAAGCCAGGCGATTCGCAATCGTCCTGGCGCTTTGCAGGTCGTGCGTCACTACGATGGATGCCATTTGATGTTCCCGCTGCAGTTTGAGAATCAGTTCGTCGATCTCCCCTGAACTGATTGGATCGAGCCCGGCTGTGGGTTCATCCAGGAGCAGGATCTTCGGATCGAGCGCGAGCGCACGCGCCAGGCCCACGCGTTTCTGCATTCCGCCGGAGATGTCTGAGGGCATCTTATCCAGCGCGTTTTCCAATCCAACCTCGGTTAACAACTGATTCACCCGGTCGCTCCGTTCTGCCCTGGACAGGTCTCGCGAATGATGGACCAGAGGGAAGGCCACGTTTTCAGCGACAGTGAGCGAATCGTAAAGAGCCGCGTGCTGGAACAGAAAACCTATCTTTTTCCTGACCAACCCGAGCTGATCGAGAGAAAGGCCGTCAATATCCTCGCCGAAGATGCGAACCGATCCCGAGTCGGGAGTTTCGAGGCCGACAATCAGCCGCAACAACACGCTCTTGCCTGTGCCGCTTCGACCCAGCACAGCCAGTGTTTCCCCGCGCGGCACACTCAGGCTCACCCCATTGAGAACCTTGAGCTTCCCAAATGACTTATGTACGCTCTCAACTTCAACAGCGAACGCGCGATCGCCCTGTCCGGACTCATCTTGCTTCATCGCAGTGTCATAGGCTGTGGCCATTTTCGTCCTGGCATTGCTGAATCGTGGGTTAGCGGAAAATAACGAGAATGAGTTTGACGAGCACAACATCGGCCAGGATCACAAAGAGCGATGCCAGGACCACGGAGTTCGTCGCCGCGCGGCCCACGCCTTCTGCGCCTCCGCGAGTACGCATTCCCTGGTAGCAGGCAATCAGTCCGATAATCAGGCCAAACACTGCCGTCTTGAATGTAGGCGGCAGAAAATCGCCGAGCGTGGCGCCGCGAAAACCGGTATCGACGAACTGCCGCAACGAAATCGGCTCAGCCAGGGTCTGCGCCAGCCATCCCGTCAACAGGCCGCATGCGTCCGACGCTAGAGTCAGCAACGGGAGCATAAGGATGCATGCCACAATACGAGTTGCCGCAAGCAGTCTGTAAGGGTTCACCGCGGAGACTTCCATCGCGTCGATCTGCTCGGTCACTTTCATCGACGCCAGTTCTGCGCCAATGCCAGCCCCCACTCTCCCGCTTACGACCAGGCCTGTGATAATCGGTCCCATTTCCTGGACAACGGAAAAAACGATGGCCGAAGGGAGCAGCGATGTGGCGCCGAACCGGGTCATGCTCGATCGCACTTCCATCGAGAGCACAGCCCCGATGGCGCCGCCGGCCAGGGCAACAAGGGGCAGAGATTTTGATCCGATGTCATCCATTTGCCGGATCAATTCCCGGCCTTCAAAAGGCGGCGTAAACGCAGCCTTGAGAACCCGCCAGGAGAAGATCCCGAGATTCCCGAACCACTCGAATAGGCCGCCGACCAGCTCCGTTGACGAATTGCTTTCAGAAGTCGCCGGCAGAGGCTTCGGCAGCGGCAGGATTGGATTCGTTGCTGGAGCGGCAGTGAGTCCTCGGCTGCTCACTGGTTCGGACCTTGAACCGGCGAGGCATGCGTGTTGTTCAGGTGCATGCGTGAAAGCAACGAATGGGGTCCACTATAGAGGAACTCCAGGGAAACGTTTTCGCCCATATCATCCAGCAGGCTGTAATTGCCGATCCGGAATGCGTCCTTGGCTCCAAAGCGGTTGGGGTACCAGCCATAAACCGCGGTCATCGAACCGGCATAGGGCGCAACCAGCGCTGGAAATGAGAAGACGCGATGGCCGTCGATGCCGCGGCGTGCAGTCAAGGTTGAGAGCACGGCATGGCCGATCCGCGGAAATATGCCTCTGCATTCACAGCGATAGTACAGGGTATCTTCCTTGAAGGCCTCTGCCAGTCCGTACCGCGTCGTGGTCCCAACCGCGGCGATTGCGAAGTCGGACCCAAATCTCCTGCCAAACCCCTCAACGCCCTGCTTCCACTCTGGAGGCGCGTCACTTAACTGATTGATGCCGGCTGCAAATAGAGCGCCGGCAATTGGGTACGGGCCGTATGCGTCGAAAACATAATTGCTGACCTTTGTTCTCTGGGTCGGACGGGCATAGGCCAGGCTCACTTGCTGTGAGGTTGTGCTTGCCGCATTGACGGAAGGATCTCCCGAATCGATGAGCAATTGCGACCTTGCCAAGATGGGTTGCGTCGCGAGAAGAGCGGTCAATAGAAGAAAGAGCCCCGGCCCTCGCATGGCGACCTGACACCTGGGAGTCAGTTCGGCCCCATACCTCGCCACCAAATCTCCTTGGCAAGCGTGGCACAGCTGCGAATCCCGTTTCATCTTTGATGGTTTCAAGGTCTCCCCTCGAACAGGTATCGTCATTCCCAGTAGCACAGATGGTCGTCAAGAACATCCGTTGGAGTTGGGCAGCGCTTATAGGAATAGTGGCAGAGCTGGACGCCCGATGGATGGTCACATTTGCTCGCAGTCACAAACAGGCGCCCTGTCCTTCGACCCTTTTCGAATTGCAGCGGTCACATTCGCGGCAGCCATCGCGGCTGGAGCAGCGATCGGCTGGGTGCTGGGAAGAAAACGACTCTAACGATAGGACGATTCCCTTGAAGGAGTGCCCGGCACCCCGGCCCCCCTTCCCGGCGGGACGGTTCTCGCTTTCCGATCGCTCCATCCTGGCCGTAGCGCCGAATCCCGTCCTGCCGCGGCAAGACAGCCTAAGAACGCAAGTCCGGCAACTAGCGCAAATCTCGTCCTCATGTCGATCACGTTCACCCCTCCAACATTCATTCCAGGCTGAGACGGGAAAGTGTAACTCTCTTACATAGCCGCGCTCATCGTGGAGGCCTCTAAGAGAATGGCGCGTGGAAACAAAATATTGTTCTCCAGGTGGATATGCTGGTGAAGGTCCCGTTCGAATTCCTTCAATCCGTCGTAGAAGGCATGGTAGGTGGGACAGGCACCGACCGGCGCAGTAAAGTGATCGCTCAAGCGGTCAATCTCTGCCAGGATTCCGCCCGCGGCATCGTGCTCGCTGGTCATCATGGCGATGGGGTTGGCCACGGTGCCGAAGCATGCATCGGGAATTGCGCCGCCAGAGGCCATTGCCGCTTCGAGAGCGGCGATGTATGGAAACAGAACGATTTCTTCCTTTGCCAGATGATGGGTCAGCTCTTCGTCGAGTTGCGCGACAGCTCTCTTCAAGGCGGGCAAATGGGCCTGCGTGTCCCCGTGACGATTGACGACCTTCTGTGCCAGCACCGCCAGCCGCGGAAGTTCCGCCTTCACGTACGTGTGATGTTTCGAGACAATGTGCCCGATAAGCTCTTGCAATGTGGTCTGCGGCCAGTCAACGGGTGCAGGTTCAGCGATGGTTGCCGCGGAATCTAGCGCAGCCAGCACTACGTCGACGGAGACATTACGGGTGCCACAGGCTTCGGCCAGCGGCTTGCGCCCGCCACAGCAGTAGTCGATACCGAAATACTCGAAGACGCGGATGGAATAGGGTTGCTCAAGGGCAATCTCGCGAACGGTTCTTGTAGCTGCGATCATGTTGACCTCCTCTCTACACCCTAGATTGCCTCCCGGCAAATCGCAGCGACTTTAGTCACAGCGTGTCACGAGTTCTCGGCGTCTGATTCTGGCCGTGCTGCTAGACTTTCCTCAATGAACAAGGGACACACGGATCTTGCTGCGGTTCTTGAGAAAACAGCGCTGCTCTCGAGCCTTTCTCGCGAGGAGTTCAAATGGCTCGCAGCGCGAACCGTTCGCAAGCACTTCAAGAGCGGAGAGCTGCTATTTACCGAAGGCGATCCCTGCCATGGACTGCACATCATCGCGCGCGGCAAGGTGCGCATCTTCAAGACCTCGGCCAATGGGCGCGAGCAGGTCCTGGCTGTGAACCAGGCCAGCGAATCGGTTGCGGAACTGCCGGTCTTTGACGGCGGGCGTTACCCGGCGAGCGCCATGGCGATTGAAGACGTGGAGCTTGCTTTCATTTCACGCCAGGATTTCCACGCTTATTGCATGGAACATCCCGAAGTGGCGCTCAAGATGCTGGCGATGGTGGGCGCGCGACTGCGACGTCTGGTGGGAATTATCGAAGAGTTGTCGTTCACAACCATTCGCCAGCGGCTTATCTCCGTACTGCTGCGGCTTGCGGAAACCGAGGGCAAGCAGACTGCGCGCGGAATTGAGATTCATTTGCCGGCCAGCCATCAGGAACTGGCCAGCCAACTCGGAACAGTGCGCGAATTGATCTCCCGCAACCTCATGCGTCTGCAGGCCGAGGGACTGCTCGATGTTGACGCGAGACAAATCGTGATCAAAGACAAGGACGGGCTGGGCGCTTTGCTGACAGCAGCGCAATAGCGCCACGTCAATAGTCATAGTTGCCTGCATCAGGAACGATGCCTCATGCAGATGTCCCCGAGGTGTTGGCTTGCCAGTGTCCTGTGGCGTGCGCCGCGCCAATCAATCCCCAAAAACACCAGCTTCTGCAACGCTGCGATGCCGCCGGCAAGCAGCCGCGTCCCTCGGCCCCAGACTTTGAGGGGTCCGAGTGTTGCGCGGTGACAGCGGCCCGCTGGTCGGAATCAAGCGATGCGAGAGGATGGGACCATCGCGGCATGCTCGCTTTCTATGCGAATTTGCGATGCTCCACTTCTACCGGCGAGAAAGAGACGGGCCGGGCGCGGGGCAGGTCGGTTCCGCCGGGGCTCTCCATGCGCAATTCGTGCAGGTCGCCCAGAATGCTGGCTGCCCAGCGATAGATGTTGTGCTCCATGACACGATGGCGCATGCGCTGCATCCTCATGCGCCGCTCGCCCCGGTTCATATCCAGGCCCTGATGGATAGCCTCGGAAACACCTTCAATGTCATATGGATTTACCAACAGGGCATCCAACAGCTCAGTAGCCGCACCCGTGAATTTGCTCAGCACCAGCACGCCGTCCTCGTCGTCGCGCGCGGCAACATACTCCTTGGCCACCAGATTCATCCCATCGTGAAGCGAAGTGACCAGGCACACAGACGCTGCGCGGTACCACAAGTCCACATCCGCATGGCTCATCTGCCGCTCGATCAGCAGAATGGGCTTCCAGCGGGCCGTCTGGTAGCACTGGTTGATCCGCTCCACCGTCTGCTCAACCTGGCGGCGCAGATTCACATAGCTGGGGATGCGCGAGCGGCTGGGCGCGGCAATCTGCACCATGGTCAGCCGCTCCAGGTAGAAAGGATGCGCCTCGAGAAGCTTCTCGACCGCCATGAGCCGCTCGACTATCCCCTTGGTGTAGTCCATGCGGTCCACGCCCACAATCAAGGTCTCGCAGCGCAGGCCGAATTCCTTGAGCAGTTCTTCGTGCGAAGGTCTCGGCGTCTCTCGCTCCGGCCTGTTGCGGTCCAACGCCACGCTGACCGGGTAGGGGCGCACGGCGGTGGTGTGTCCATCCCGGCGAGCGGTCATGTGTTCGCGGTCGGTACGCGACTCCAACACGCGGTCTACGGTGGAAAGAAAGTTATTGCAGTGCAGCGGGATGTGGAAGCCTATGAGGTCCGCGCCCAGCAACCCCTCCAATAGGCTGGCCTGCCACGGGCAGATGCCGAAAGCCTCCGGATTGGGCCAGGGAATGTGCCAGAAGATGGCCACACGCGCGTCTGGACGCGCCGCCTTGATGAGGCGCGGCGTCAGCGCGAAGTGGTAGTCCTGGACAAAAACAATGGGGTTGGCGCTGCCCTCCATCTCTTCCAGCAGCGCAGAGGCGAACTTCTCATTCACACGCTGGTACCACTCCCAGTCCGAAGCGCGAAAGATGGGCCGGGTGTGCGCAATGTGACAGAGCGGCCACAGCCCCTCGTTGGCAAATCCGTCGTAGTAGCCTGCCTCCTCCTCGCTCGAGAGCCACACCCGGCGCAGAGTGTAGCGGGGATCTTCGGGCGGCACGCGGAGCCGATCGAACTCGTCAGCCTCCAGAGCATCCTGGCTGCCGCTGCCGTGCGCCACCCACACGCCGTCACAGGCCCTCAGCACCGGCTCGATAGCCGTTACCAGCCCGCTGGGAGGAACCACGCAAACCGTCTCCCGTCCCTGAAGCACGTGCATATATGGCTCGCGATTCGACAATACGAAAATCCGGCTGGAGCCAAAGCGCTCTCGAATATGTACGGCCAGCCGCTCGGCTGTCCACTGGTGCTCGCCGGCCTCGCGCAGCCGGGCTTCAGTTTCAGCGGCGGCGCGTGCCTCCATCAAGCTCTCAGCCATCGACTCCACCTCGCGGGCCAGCGGCGTAAAGAGACTCATTTCCGCTAAACTCTCGTCCGCAAGGTCGTCGGTTTGACCCGTGCGCAACCGCCTGAGCCGATTCGCCACCCGAATCATGGGGCGCATGAGAAACCAGCGGACCATCAGCAGCGTCACACCAACGATGAGCAGCACAAACGCTGCAATCCGCCAGAAGCTCTGCCGCCACACACGCGCGCCCTCCTCGCGAATGGAGCGGGCATCCTCCAGAATCACCAGCGCTCCGGCCGCGCGCCCATCGACATGCAAAGGGCTCGTCTCTTCCAGCCACTGTTGATCTTCCAGGTGGCCAAATACTGAGGACCCAAGACCCTGCTGGATGGCCTTGTCCAACGGAGCGCGTGGCAGTGCTCCGAACACCGCGGCAGGGCCCGCAGCGCTCACCAACCCTCCCTGCGCGTCATAGACAGCCAGGCCCAGCGCTTCATTCTGCGAGCGCAGCCGGGCCGCTGCTGCGGCAATCTGCGCAGTCTGCCCCCCGGCTATTTCCGTCTCAATCTCCGATTGCAGGCTCTTGGTCAGCCAGCCGGTCCTGCGCTCAAGCTCCAGCCGCAGAGCATGCTTGTGGGCCAGCACTTCAAAATAGGTCGAGGCGACCGAAACCAGCGTGATTCCCACCACCAGCGCAAGAATCAACCGCATGCGAAAGAACTTCATGTCACCCCTCTAATCGTTTCTAAACAAACTTCCCTGGTTTTCCTGTGCGATTTGGAACAGCCTCTTTCTCCCTTGCGCGCACTTGCGTGTTCATGGCTGCCGCAACTGAATGGCCACCCGGCAACTTGTTGAAAGTGCGACCGGAATTCTCTGCAAGCGGTTTTGAGGAGTGAACTTTCAACACACCACCCTGTAATTTTTCCCCGGTAGCTGGGCTTCCATTGCAGAACCTCTCAGAAATGCCGGATGGACTCGCCGGGGCCAGAAATTGGAGTCGCCGGGGATGCGGCGCTGCGCTCGCCGGCGTGTTCGGTGTGGCTTTCGAGCGAGCGGCTGACCAGATCGCGGGAGCCAAGACCCACGGCGAGTGCGAGCGTGAGGACGATGCCGCCGAAGAGGATGCCAAAGGCAAGTTCGACGACAACGCCGCCGATCTCGAGGTGATCGAGGGCCATGGCGCCGGTAAGCACGAGCACCAGCCACTTGATGCCAAGGGAAAGAAAGCGCGCGTATTCGAGGTGCGCATTGACAGCTTCAATGAGCACAGAACGCGCCAGGAAACGCGCGAAGAGCGTTCCGGCGATGAGCAACAGGACGGCGCCCACTACGCGGGTGAGGTAAGGCAGGAGGGAGTTGGTGAATGTAGCGGCCGTGGCGTAGGAGGCGTCGAAGGCCGAGACGCCGATGATGAGCCCGAGCAGGACGCAGGACCAGAAGGTAGCCCTGGCGATCAGCGAGCTGGGGGACGTCGATGGCGCCCAGTCGACATTACCGTGCCCACGGGCGAGCCGTTCATCGAACCTGACCGCGGCCAGACCGCGCCGCAGCAGCGCGGAAAGAGCCATGCCGATCAGGGTAAGTACAACAAGGGCAACGATGAATGCCAGAATACCGGGCAGGATGGCAATGAGCAGCGAAAGCACGCGGTCGAGCGACTGATGGAGGGCGTCGGACATGTGGTGCCAGGTAGAAGTGTTGCCGGCATACAAGGGCTGGGAGGACTGGCTTGTGTCCTGCAGGAGCATGGTGGCAATTGCGTTTTGCATAAGACTCACTCCTTGAATCGACTCACGCGCTTCGTAACGGAAACGGGCTCGATTCGGGTTTCGCTCATGGGTTGAACCGGTCAGGCCATCGCCAACGTGAGACCATGTAGGTTTTCTCGGCCTCGAAGGCGGCCGCGACCGCCTCGATGTGGGATTCCGTGTCAGCGCTGGCGGCGGTGAGGTTGATGTGGCTGGCAACCCACGCGAGGTAAAGCGGGATAAGCGCGCCCAGGAGATGCCCGCGGTTGATGGTGCGGAGCCTGTAGGCGAGCAGAAAGTCATAGACGATGCGGGCCCAGAGGTTATCGGGCATGCGGAACGCTTCGCCGTCAGTTGCGGCGAGCCGCTTGAGACCGAGCAGGGAGCTGGGCGGCAGAACCAGCGACCAGATTTCCTGGAGATTGGCGTAGGCGAGCCCAAAGGCCTGCAGCATGGGGGCAATATCTGCAGCGGCCCCGGTGGCGGGAACTCGCGGCATGGGAACGACATTGCGCACCGGAGGCAACGGACGGAAGCGCTGCCAGAATGCTGCCTTCGCATCGATATCGGAGAACAGCGAGCCGGTGAGCAAGGGGAGGATGATGTTGAGGTCGGGCCCCGTGGGCTGGTGTTGGAGGCGAGGGCCAACGTCGAACTGGTCGATGGTGAATCCGGCTACCATGGCCTCGTTAACGGGCCAAAGGGGCGCTTCGCCCTCGCCGATTGCGGTGAAGCGATGCGCGGCGCCTGCAAGGCGCTCGGCCATGCGAAGCGAGAGGCAGATATCCGGCGCCAGGGGATACCGCACCGGAGAGGCGAACAGCGCGCGGGTTAGCGGGTAGAGGATGGCAGAGTTGACCAGGCCGGCGTATAACGGCAGATCGTAGCAGGAGACTGCAAGTTCGGCTTCGGTGGCGAGAACCGCGTACGCGAGGCTGTGGAGTGCGGACAAGTCCAGTGAGCCTGACTCCGGACCCAGCATCAGGACGGCACGCGCCCCGTTTTGCTCTGCGAGCTGGTAAGCGTTGACGAAGTCCGCGGCGTGGAGGGTCCAGGAGGTGCTGGTTGCGGGAGCAGCGACAAAGCGGAGAGTTGGATAGGAGTCTGGCGGGAGCGCGTCCGGAGAAGCGACAAGCAGGCCTTCCGCCGGGAATGAAGCGGCCAGGTTAGCGAGGACGCCTTGGAGTCGTTCCTGCGGCATGGCGGCGAGCAGGACGAGGAGTCCGGCGCCGGTGGGAGCGGCCTGGGCGGTCATGTCGGGAACTGGATCTGTGATTGCCATGGTCTTTCGAGAGGCTCATTCTAGGCGTTCCTGAGCGCTCGCACAGTCTCCAAGTGATCAGCATGTATAGGGCCAGACCCTTGTACCAGGTTAGGATGCCGGCAAGCGGGATGAGGACGGTGCCGGTTTCGCCGTGGGAGGATGGAGCTCAAGCCAGAGAAAGGAGTATGGAGCGAGGGTGAGGACGTAAGGGTCATCCGTGATGGTCGGGAAAGGCACATACCCCAGCATTTCGACGGGCTCGGCGCCGGCATGGCTGGAAAGGTCCAGGGCCGCGGGCTGGGCGAAACGGCTGAGGTTGGCCACACAGAGGACCGTCTCACGGGAGCCATCGCCGCGCTCGAGGTCACGGAGGTACGCGAGGATCTTGCGGTTCACCGGGTTCAGGAAACTGAGGCTTCCACGGCCGAAGACCTGGAAGAGTTTGCGCAAGGCGATCATGTTGCGGGTCCAGTGCAGGAGGCTGGACTGATCGCTGAGCTGAGCTTCCACATTGACGGCCTGGTAGCCGTAGATCGGATCCATGACGATGGGGAGGTAGAGCCGGGCGGGGTCGCACTTTGAGAAACCGGCGTTGCGGTCCGAATTCCACTGCATGGGGGTACGAACGCCGTTACGGTCGCCGAGGTAGATGTTATCGCCCATGCCGATTTCGTCGCCGTAGTACAGAATGGGTGTACCCGGAAAGCTGAGCAGGAGCGAGTTCAACAACTCGATGCGGCGGCGGTTGTTGTCGACCAACGGTGCGAGCCGGCGCCGGATACCGACGTTGACGCGCATGCGCGGATCTGCCGAGTAGGCGATGTACATGTAGTCGCGCTCGTCGTCGGTGACCATTTCAAGCGTGAGCTCGTCGTGATTGCGGAGGAACAGGCCCCATTGGCAGTTGTCGGGGATGGCGGGCGTCTGCGCCATGATGTCGGTAATCGGCAGGCGGTCTTCCTGGCGAAGGGCCATATAGATACGCGGCATCAGCGGGAAGTGGAAGGCCATCTGGCACTCGTCGCCATCGCCGAAGTAGGGCCGGACATCGGCTGGCCATTGATTGGCCTCAGCCAGGATGAGGCGGTTGGCGTAGTCCGCATCGATAGCGCCGCGGATGGTCTTGACGACGTGATGAGTCTCGGGCAGGTTCTCGCAGGAGGTACCATCGCGCTCGACCAGGTACGGGATGGCGTCTATGCGCAGCGCGTCGACGCCCATGTCGAGCCAGAAGCGCATGGC
>CAYUJM010000088.1:0-18395 GCA_964445025.1 uncultured Occallatibacter sp.
TCGCTCTACTTCGCCATGACCGGCATGCACGCCCTGCACATGATCATCGGCATCGCCATTCTCGGGTACATGGTCTTCCGCGCACAGGCCGGGGCCTACACGTCCGGCCACGTCACATTTGTCGAGAACTTCGGATTGTACTGGCACTTCGTCGACATCATCTGGATATTCCTGTTCCCGCTGCTTTACCTGATCAGCAGACATTCTTGAAGGACTAAACGCCATGACAGATCAAAAAGAAATGGAAGCAGCCAGCCACCACGTCGTAAGCCCCAAGATCTACGTCGCCATTCTCTTCGCCCTGCTGATAGGCACCGCGCTGACGGTAGGAGCGTCCTACGTAAACCTGGGAGTCTTCAACCCCATCATCGCTATCGCCATAGCCTGCGGAAAGGCCATGCTGGTTGTATTGTTCTTCATGCACGTGAAGTACAGCTCCAAACTCACCAAGCTGACTGTCTTCGCCGGCATCTTCACTTTCCTGACGCTGATCGGCATGACGCTTGCCGATTACATCAGCCGCGCATGGGGGCAGTGGTAGGAAGACAGTTTTCAGTAGACAGTAAGAGTTGAACCAATCGGTTATGCAAGAGGGCTGCCCGTGAGGGGGCCCTTGTTGTTTCAGCCGGCGAGCCCTTGCATCCTCGGACGACTCCAGAGGTCAAATCACAAATTGACAGCGGCTAACTTGCTAACTCGCTATCCGCGTGAGCGGAGCTAACTTGCTGCATTTGATCTCGCACACTCCCGTGCCCGATGCTTTTCATGAAGCGCAAGCAAATCTCCCGCCGCGAGAGTCTCCCGCCGCCCACTCATGCAGAATGAAGTCTGCACACCATGGATCCTCGCGCTCGAACTTCGCAACCCCCCGCGGAACTTGTACAACTCGCAGACCAGCCGCGCGTCCGCGTCCGTCGTAATGGTCCTCCGCGCAAAGACGGCCGCTGTGTCGTTTACTGGATGCAGCGCGCCATGCGCATCCTCGACAATCCCGCCCTCGACGTCGCCATCGAAGCCGGCAACCTCCTGGACCTGCCCGTCGTCATCTGCTTCCAGGTGATCCCCGACTATCCCAACGCCAACCTCCGCCATTACCACTTCCTTCAGCAGGGCCTGCGCGTGGTGGCCGAAGAGGCCGCCGAGCGCGGGGTTGGCTTCGTTCTGAGTCGTTCACCGGAAAGTTCTCTCGAAGCCTTCCTGGAGCGGGTAGAAGCTGCTCTGCTGATTGGCGACGAGAACCCTTGCCGCGAGCCGGAGCGCTGGCGCAGAGTCCTCGCCAGGCGCTTCAAAATCCCCTATTGGAGCGTGGATACTGATGTCGTTGTCCCCTCGTGCATCTTCGATCGCAGCTTTGCGCTTTTGCACCACTTCCGCAGGCATCTGAAAGCCGCGCTGCCCGGCTGCCTGGTCGCGCCGGCCAACCTTGCCCCGCTTCATCCCTGGAAGCCGCGCAAGAAACTTGAGAGCTACCCGCTGCATCAGGACATAACCGCCGGATTCACGAAGCTCGACCGCACCATCGGCCCGGTCGACAGCTTTACCGGCGGCACGCGCGCCGCGCTCAAACGCCTCAACGATTTCATCAACCAGGATTTGAACGGCTACGAGTTCGCGCGCAACCACCCGGAGCTTAGGGGAACCAGTCGCCTGTCGCCGTATCTTCATTTCGGGAATATCGGGCCCATCACGATTGCGCTTGCCGTGAACAAGGCCGTCGCCGAAGCCAAGGCAATGGCGCCGGCTGCCGAAAAATTCCTGGATGAGTTGATCGGCTGGCGGGAGCTCTCGGTCCTTTTCGTGCGTCATGAGCCCAACTACGACAACTGGGAATGCGCCGCACCCTGGGCACGCAGAACCCTCATCGAGCACGCGGCCGACCCGCGCCCCCATCGCTACGCGCTTGCCCAGTTGGAGCGCTCCGAGACCGCAGACGACCTTTGGAACGCGGCCCAGCGGGAGATGGTCTCCACCGGCTGGATGCACAATACGATGCGCATGTACTGGGCCAAGAAGATCCTGGAGTGGGCGCCCGATCCGGCTCGCGCATTTGAATGGGCGGTCACTCTCAATGACCGCTACCAGCTCGATGGCCGCGATCCCAACGGCTATGCCGGCATTGCCTGGGCCATCGTCGGCCGGCATGACCGTCCCTGGTTCAACCGTCCCATCTTTGGGCTGGTGCGGCCCATGTCGGGCGCCTCGATGGCGAAGAAATTCGCCTCGCAAGACTACATTCTCCAAAACAGCGCGGAGGGGAACCGGACTGTGGCAAACTGACACTTCCGAACTCCGACTAACAATAAAAAGAGGAGCAGTTGCGCCGCGGCCACGCCGCCATTCTGATTTCGTACTATAATCGCTGGCACACTCCAATCCCGGAAACTGCGCGTTTCGCGGAACGTAATCGATTGGGTTCCGGCTAATCCCCCTTTGACGAGGTGAGAGGGGAGGCCTGAATCGGAATTCGGACGTGCGCGGCTATGCGGATTTTGCAGAGGGTCTCCGGTGAGCTTACCCGGCGAAACTGGGGCGGAGTATCTCTTCATCAATCCTTGAAGTGCGGGCGATACGCTGGAAGCTCTGCCTCGTCGAGGGCGTTGCTCTGTTTGTCCATCCTGTTCGCCTTGCCCTTCCTTGCGGTGCACCTGACGCCTGCGCAGATGCCGGCATCCCAGCTTGCCCCGCGAGAGACTGCAAATCAACGGCCCAGTCTCCCTCCGCGTGTCCTTCAAGCGCAGCGCTTCCTGGCCCAGCGTGGATGGAAGCCGCGCACGCTCAACTCCCGGCCCGGGGTCCGGCAAAGCAGGCGTCCGGTCGCCGCAGTCCAATCGCCCACCGTGTCCACCTGGCAGCCGCTGGGGCCGTCCGCGGTGCTCACGCAAAACTATGGCCTCGTCACCGGCAGAGTCTCGGCGCTGGCGCTCGACCCCTCGGACGCTACGGGCAATCATCTTTACCTGGGAACCACCGGGGGCGGCGTATGGGCGGCGCAGAACGCGGCTGTGTCCAACGCGTCGCAGGTAGTCTTCACGCCGCTCACCGATACCGTTGCAGCCCTCAGCGATGCGCAGGACGCATCCATCAGCATTGGCGCGCTGACCGTGCAGCCGGGCGGCACCGGAGTGATCCTGGCCGGCACCGGCGACCCCAACGACTCTCTCGATTCCTACTACGGAGCCGGTATCCTGCGCTCGGCCGACGGTGGAAACTCTTGGAGCCTGATTTCCGGCACAGCGGATTTCCTCTACAGCTTTGCCGGCGAGGGATTTGCCGGTTTCGCATGGAGCACCGCAAATCCACAGCTTGCGGTAGCCGCTGTTACGCAGGCCTACGAAGGCACGCTGGTCAACGCCCAGTTTCCGGACCGCGGCTATGAGGGGCTCTACTACACTGCCGACGCCGGCATAACATGGAACCTTGCCACCATCGAGGATAGCCCGGGCGCATTAATTCAGGGACCTGGCGCGCAATTCGCGTTCCCGGACGGCAACGGCGTCACTTCCGTGGTGTGGAACCCGGTGCGGCAGCTTTTCATGGCAGCGGTGCGGTTCCATGGCTATTACCAATCCACCGACGGCGTCACCTGGACGCGCATGCCCGCGCAGCCCGGCGCCGGCCTCACCGCTCTTGCCTGTCCCACAAATTCCGGCCAGATCGGCTCCATCGATTGCCCCATCTCTCGCGGCACTCTGGCGGTGAATCCGCAAACCGGCGATACCTTTGCCTGGAGCGTGGATATCGACAACCAGGACCAGGGTCTGTGGCAAGATCCCTGCGCCATCAGCGCCGCCGGAGTCTCCGGGAACTCCACCATTACCTTCGCCCGGCAATGGAACACGCAGGCACTCGAGTCGGTAACGCCGGACGGTGCAGTCACCATCGCCAACGGCGACTATAACCTGGCCCTGGCCGCTGTTCCCGCCGGCCTGGGCCCAGGACAGGACACTTTGCTGCTGGCCGGAGCAGACGACCTGTGGAAGTGCAGCCTCGCCGCGGGCTGCGCCTGGCGCGACACCACAAACTCCACCACCTGCATGAGCTCGCAGGTGGCCGAGTTCCAGCATGCGCTGGCATGGAGCGCCGCCAATCCGCTGGAGATCTTTGTCGGCAATGACAGCGGCCTGTGGCGCTCGCTCGACGCCATCGCCGAAACCGGCCCGGCGCGCGCCGCCACCGACGCCTCGCACTTCCAGAACCTGAACGGCAGCCTGGGATCGCTTGCAGAGGTGGTCAGCCTGGCCGGCGTTGGCACATCGCCCTCCATCCTGATGACCGGCCTGGGCGCCAACGGAACTGCCGGCCTGAAGAGCGCCGCGGCGCTCGCCCCCGACTGGCCGCAAATCCTCGGCGGCTACGGCGGACCGGTGGCCATCGATCCACAGAACGGCGAGAACTGGTATGCGAACAACCAGGACGGCGTCTCGATCTACCTCTGCTCCGATCCCACCGCATGCAGCCCGTCCGATTTCGGGACCACTCCCGTGGTCGACGATGCGGATGTTGGCGGCGATGGATACGCGATGTCTTCTCCCGCGTCGTTCCTCGTCGATCCGCTGGACCCGTCGCAACTCCTCATCGCCACCTGCCGCGTGTGGCGCGGTCCGGCCAGCGGCACAGGCTGGAGCGGATCCAATGCCGTCAGTCCCGTTCTCGACAGCGGCGCGACCGGCGTTCCCTGCAGCGAAGACGCGCTGATTCGTTCCATCGCCGCTTTGCCGCTCGCTGGCGGGACAGAGGTTGTCTATGTGGGCATGTATGGCGCTCTGGACGGCGGCGCGACCCTGCCCGGCCACGTTTTGAGCGCCACCATCAACCCGCAAAGCGCTTCCATGCCCGTCTGGCAGGACTTGACGGTGAATCCGGTCACCAACTCTCCCAACGCGTTCAACAAATATGGTCTCGACATCTCCAGCATCTTCATCGATCCGCATGATCCGACCGGAGAGACCGTTTATGTGACCGTGGAGGGATTTCTGAACACAGCGGAGGAGGTGCAGACAGTCTACGGCTCCACCGACGGCGGCGCCCACTGGGCAAGCTACACAGCCAATCTGCCTTCGGCTCCCGTCAGCAGCTTGGTGGTGGACCCGCAGGGCGCTGGCACCGTCTATCTGGCCACAGACGTGGGAGTCTATTTCACCACCCAGGCTTTGTCCTGTACCAGTCTGGCTTCCACCTGCTGGACGGCATTTGGCGCCGGACTTCCCGGAGCCCCTGTCGTAGAACTGAGCGCCTCTCCGGCAAAGGCTTCCGCGCAAGTTCTCACCGCCGCTACCTATGGACGCGGCGTCTGGCAGATCCCCTTGTGGAGCGCGGGAGCCAGCCTCACCACAGCCACGGCGACCCCCGGTTCATTGACATTCCCCAGCCAGGCTTCCGGCACCCCCAGCAGCCCGCAAACGGTAACCCTGGCCAACACAGGCAGCGTCGCGCTCACGTCCACGGCGATCTCCGTGACCGGTGACTTCAGCGAGACGGACAACTGCCTGAACGCCACTGTGGCCGCTGGGAGCAGTTGCACCGTCGCTGTGGTCTTTACGCCGACCGCGACGGGCGCTCGCACAGGCCAAATGACCATCAGCGCAAACGTCTCCGGCGGCCAGTTGCCGGTGGCGTTGAGCGGCGCCGGGGCCGCCTCCGGAACCGTCACCCTGACCCCTGCGGCAATCACTTTCGATCCCGCACCGGGACAGACCTCCAATTCTCCTCCAGTCCCGGTTGGAACTACCTCAGGGCTTTTTCAAGTGGAGGCAGGCAACAGCGGGGCCACCCCGATTCCTATCAGCAGCATCTCCGTCACGCCTCCCTTCAGCATCGCCAGCAACTCTTGCGGAACCGTCTCTCTGGCGGCAGACACCGATTGCCAGATCCAGTTAGCCTTCACGCCTACGCAGGCAGGACCGGCGACAGGAACGCTGACGCTTGTGGATGGGGCAGGTACGCAAACCATCTCGCTGAGCGGCTTCGGCTATGCCCCGCCCACCGACAATCTCAGCGTTACGTCGATTTCCTTTCCAGCTACGGCGGTAGGCCAGCTTTCCAGCGCGCTTCCGGTTCAGTTGACCAATACCGGCGGCCTGCCACTCACCTCGATTGCCGTAACCACGAGCACGGCCTTCCAAACCTCCAACACCTGCGGCACGCAACTGGCCGGCCAATCGTCCTGCACCATCAGTGTTGTCTTTGCTCCAGTCCAACTGGGTAGCCAGAGCGGCGTGCTCACCGTCTCCGACGCACTGCGCACGCAAACAGCGGCTCTCTCTGGCACGGGCGTCCAGAACGCAACATTGAACGTCAGCCCCACCAGCCTGAACTTTGCCGCCCAGGCCGTTGGCGTACCCAGTACGCCCTCCACAGTCACCATCACAAATAGTGGCGGAGTTGCGGCCGCGAACGTGGGCTTCCAGATCACGGGCCCGGCCGCCGCCAGTTTTGCCACTGGAACCACCACCTGCACGGCGTCGCTCCCAGCCGGCAGCAGTTGCGCCGTGCAGGTGATCTTCACCCCTGCCGCAGCGGGGGGCAGCCAGGCCGCACTGGTCGTATCCTCTGCCACTTCCGGCGTAACCTCGGTGACGGTGCCGCTGAACGGGTCGGCTCAGGCAGCCTCCGGCCTGAATGCCAGCCCCGCGCAACTCACCTTTGCGCCCACCGTGGTGGGATCAGTCAGCGCCGCGCAAACCGTCACCGTCAGCAACAGCAGCAGCGTGACCGCCACCCAGCTCGCGCTCTCCGCGAGCAATGGCTTCGCTCTGGCGCAGAACACCTGCGGAGCCAGTCTGGCCTCGGACGCAAGCTGCACCGTAGGGGTGGTTTTTGCGCCCAACGCAACGGGGCCCGCATACGGCACCTTCACCGCGACTTCAGCGGCCATCGCGAACCAGGCCATCGTCCCGCTGAGCGGCACCGGCGCGCTCGCCGCCGCCATCCAGGTAACACCCGCAGCCATCAACTTTGCCTCCATCGGCGTGGGCCTCGACAGCGCTCCAGCCACAGTTACCATCACCAACATCGGGACCGTAACTGCGCTGAGCAATCTCGCGCTCACGGTTCCAGTCAGCTTTCAACTGGTCAACAACACCTGCGCCGCCACGCTAGCGCCGGGATCGAGCTGCACCGCCGGAGTCGTCTTCGCGCCCACCGCAGCCGGCGCCCAGACAGGCAGCCTCACCGTCACCAGCACCACCGTCGCGGCCGCAGCCACAGTGCCGCTGCAGGGCATGGGGTTCGACTTCACCGTCGCCGTCTCCGGCTCCAGCATCCAATCCGTGGCGGCCGGACTCAGTGCCAGTTACACGCTGGTGCTGACTCCGCTCAACGGCTCTGCGGGAACGTTCACATTCGCATGCGGTTCGCTGCCCGTAAATGCAGTTTGCGTCTTCAACCCGGCCAGCGAAACCCTGAACGCCGGCGTCACGGGTAACGTCACGGTGCAGATCTCAACAGCGACTCCCACCACGGCCGCCTTATCGAGAAAGCCAGGTCCATGGGGCGTTCTTCCACTCGTTTGCGGCTTGTTCTTACTGCCCTTTGGATGGAGGCGCCGGCGGCGGACCCTGCACAGAATCCTTCTGCTCGCGCTGTTGTCGGTTCTCATCGGAGCCATCGCCAGTTGCGCAACTTCCGGCGGTGGAACGGGTGGAGGCACGAACGGTTTGAGCGGCGGCTCCGCCACAACGCCTGCTGCAACCTACTCCATCTCAGTCACCGCGGCGTCCACGGGCGTTTCGCACAGCACAGGTTTGACGCTGACCGTGGACTGATCTCAGCCCTCAGGCCGCTCAGCGTTTGGCGGGAGACGCCGTATACTCTATGTTCGGGGCTTGCTGCTGTTCACCCTCTGCTGGGTGCCCCACCCACGTCGCGCTTTGATTTTTGCGGCCAGAGTGGAGGAGCACAATGCCGGCACACAAAAAGCCGAAAAAATCGCAAATCGGTCGAGGATAGGGAAGACGGACGAATGACTGCAAAGGTAACCGTGGAAGACGTGGAGCGCGTGGCCGAACTGGCGCACCTGGAGCTGACGCCGAACGAAACCGGGTCCATGCTTCACGATCTGAACGCCATTCTGGACTACGTGGCCGAATTGAACGAACTCGACACGGCGGGCATTGCGCCGCTCGCCCAGGTGACGGAGCTGATGGACGTTTCTGGCGGCGGATTGCGCCGCGACGCCGTGGTCCCTTCGCTCGATCGCGCCAAAGTGCTGGCCGAGGCGCCGGAGACCAACGGTGTCTTCTTTAAGGTGCCCAAGGTGATTGAGCGGTAGAGATTCTTCGCATCCATCCCGCGGCCGCAGTTGGCCGCAGAAGAGCCATAGAGGGGAAAGCCCGATTGTCCAGCGAAACCAAAACAACGGAAAGCTACGTTGAGAAGCCAAAGGCACTCACCCAGCTGCGCGCGGAAATCTCCGCCGGCACGATCCAGGCCACGGACCTGGCCGCGAGCTATTACGACCGCATCGCGCAGATCAATCCCCGCCTCAACGTCTACCTCAGCCTGACCAAAGAGCGCGCGCTCGCAAAGGCCGAGCGAATTGACGCGCTTGCAGCCAAGGGCGATCCGCTCCCCCCGCTGGCCGGCATTCCCGTCGGCATCAAGGACGTGCTGGTGATGCAGGGCGCTCCATCCACCGCCGGCTCCAAGATCCTCAAAGGCTACCGCCCTCCGTATGACGCTACGGCTGTGGCAAAGCTTGAAGCCGCGGGCGCGGTCCTGCTGGGCAAATTGAATTGCGACGAGTTTGCCATGGGCTCCTCGAACGAGAACTCGGCCTACGGGCCGGTGCGCAACCCGGTGGACACGGAGCGCGTTCCGGGCGGCTCGAGCGGCGGCTCAGCGGCAGCCGTTGCCGCCAACCTGGCTGTGGCCACGCTGGGCACCGATACCGGCGGCTCGATTCGCCAGCCGGCCAGCTTTTGCGGAGTCGTGGGTGTGCTGCCCACCTGGAGCCGCGTCTCCCGCTATGGACTTATCGCCTTCGCCTCATCGCTGGACCGGATTGGTCCCTTCGCCGCCAACGTGCGCGACGCCGCCACGCTGCTGGGCGTGATTGCCGGCTACGATCCAAAGGACGCCACCAGTTCCGCGGCCCCGGTTCCGGACTATGCCGCCGAAAGCGACAAGCCTGTCGAAGGGCTGCGCATCGGCGTTCCCGCCGAATACTTCGCCGAGGGACTCGACCCGGAAGTCCGCGCCGCGATCGAGTCGGGTATCGCTGCGCTCGAAGCCGCTGGCTGCGCCATCAAGCCGGTGTCGCTGCCCTCGACTAGGTACGCCATTCCCACCTACTACCTGGTGGCCACGGCCGAGGCCAGCGCCAATCTGGCCCGTTTTGACGGCGTGCGCTACGGCTATCGCTCGCCGGAGTCGGACACCCTCTCGGCCATGTACAGCCACTCCCGCGACGAGGGCTTTGGGCCGGAGGTCAAGCGCCGTATTCTGCTCGGGACCTATGCGCTGAGCGCAGGCTACTACGAGGCTTACTACGGCAAGGCCCAGCAGGTTCGTCGCATCCTGGCCGAGGAGTTTCTGCACGCTTTCGCCGAAGTCGATGCCATCGTCACACCCACCGCGCCCACGCCGGCCTTCAAATTGGGCGAGAAGACGGGCGATCCGCTGGCCATGTATCTTGCCGACATCTACACGGTCACAGCCAGCCTGGCGGGTATCTGCGGCGTGACCGTCCCGTGCGGCACAACCGCATCCGGATTGCCGGTGGGCATGCAGGTGCTCGCCCGCCATTTGAACGAGGGGACCGCGTTTCGCGTCGCGCGGGCCGTGGAAGCCGCGCAGAGTTAGGATCTGGTTCACCCGGGACGGGGATCGTTAAATCCCGCGTCCGCAAATCCGAAGTACTTTTGCGCGGTCTGAGACCCGCGCTTCTCAATCCCCGAAGGATCTGCGCCAACTCAAGAGGAGCGGGCGTCATGAGAATTCGGCGGGAAGTCCTGATCGTCATTACAGCCGCAACCCTGTTTGCCGTGGGGTCCGGCGTGGAAGCGGCTCCACCCAAGCCGCACACGGTGGTTCTGGGCGCGGCGCGCAAGGTGCCCTACTCGAAAACCGGCGACCCCGCCGGAGCCGCCACGGGCGAAGATTCGCTCAAGATCCGAGCCCTCCTTGTCGACGGCGCGTTGAAGGAATGGACCACCGGCGACGCCCACGACGTGACCGACCGCAGCTTTGTCGTGCGGCGCGTGATCCGGCTCAACGACGCCTTGCCCGGCGATAAGCCCAGCGAAAAGTCCGCCCCGGCGGCCAGCCGCTGGGTTTGGCAGCGCGGCCCGTGGCTTCTTGTCGACCGCGTCACCGGCCACGTCGTCGCCCTCAAGTTGCCCGACTACGATCCCGGCGTGAGCCAGGTGAGCTGGTTCCGCGACTACGCGGCCTACTGCGGCGTAACGGCCAGCGGCAAGAGCCTCTACGCGGTCGTCGCCCAGATTGCGGCGCGCAAAGCGGTGCTGGCCAAGAAGTTGGAAGCCTTTGATGCAGAGAACCATCCCGATACGGTTTGCGCCGCGCCGGAGTGGCAGCGCGAGCCGCTGCTCATCATGTTTCACCCGGCGGGAAGGGATGCAGTGAGCTTCGATATCGTTCCCGGCTCGGCCGTTCTTGTTGAAGATACAACCGACGAGCCGGAATCGCCGGCAGCCGATGCCAAGCCGAACTAGCAAGCTGGCAAATCAGCGGGTTAGCATGAGAGCCAGCCAACAAGTATGCACGTCGGCCACGTCTTTGGATAAACGATGGAATCTCTCGACGATCTTCTCGTCAAGGCCGAAGCCGCGCACGGCCATCTGTGCGCAGGCCAGATTCTGGGCGTGCGCATGGCGCTGCTCGGCCTTGAGCGTCTCGGCATTGCCGACCCCCGCGGCGCAGACCGCAAGCGCCTGGTCACCTACGTCGAAATCGATCGCTGCGCCACGGACGCCATCGGCCTGGTGACCGGCTGCCGCTTGGGCAAGCGAGCGCTCAAATTTCGCGACTGGGGCAAGATGGCTGCCACCTTTGTCGATCTCGCATCAGGCCGCGGCGTGCGCATCGTGGCGCTCGAAGACTCGCGCGAACTGGCGCGCCAGCTCTATCCGCATGTGGAATCGAAGAGCCGGCAGCAGATGCTCGCGTATCGCGAACTCACCGACGAGCAGCTCTTCCGCGAGCAGTGGGTGCGCGTCAGCGTCGATGCATCCGAACTGCCCGGAACCAAGGGCGAGCGGGTGGTCTGTCCGCGCTGCGGCGAGGGCGTCAACTTCGGCCGCTTCGTCGATGTCGAGGGTGAGCGCCTCTGCTTGAGTTGCGCCGACCCCTCGCTGCGCTATTGGCAGCCTGAGGCATAGCGGAAGCCAAGCTATCGCTGCCTTTCTCTCCGGTCCGGTCGAGTCACTCAGCGTCCCGCCTTCAACCCATCGATATAACCTCTCCAAATCCCGGCCAACGCCTCCCATTGCTCGGCGGTGGGGCTCTCCTGGGTTGCTTCCGTGCGCGTGACAAAGTAGAGCGAGGGAACGCCGATGGAAGGCTGTGCCTGCATGTAACTCCACCAGTCCCTGAGCGTTGTGGAGGAAGCGTTGTCCGTATCCACCAGGGGCCAGCCGGTAATACTCGCAATGCGCGCGCGCAGCCGCAGAACGCCGGCCACGTTGCGTGTCGCGTACCAGATATCGTTCAGGCGGATCAGGTCGGATGACTCGCGGAACAAGGCATTGGCGGTCTGTGTCTCGACCATCGCATCCGGCTTCCACTTGTGCGCCTCGCTATAGAGAATCCACTGGAAGCGGCGCACAAATTCGATTCCCGTCGCCGCGCCTGTGAGCGGCAACCCGGGCGCAGCAGGCGCGCCCACCCAATCCTCCTTGAAGCCGTCGATGCCGATCTCCTGAACCAGGCGGCGAATGCGCGGGCGAAGATAGCTCTCATACTCAGGACTGCCCACATCGGCAATCACGCACTTGCCTTGCGCCTTGACGCACAGCGCCTCCGGCAGGCCGTCGGTCTCCGCCACCGGAACCCACAGCAGCACATGGCGTCCTTTGGCGTGTTGCGCGGCCACAAAGCCCTTCATGTCCGGCCATTTCTTCTCGTCCACCTCGAAGGTCCCATATCCCTGTTGCCATTTGTCGTCGATGACCACCGTGCCCACCGGCAGCTTGTGCTCATCCAGAATTGCCAGCCACTTCTCGTAGTTCGCCTGCGTGGCTTTGGTGTTGGGCGCAATGCCTTGCGGTACCGACTCGACAGTCTGCTCTGCCCAGCCGCAGAAGATGGGCAGGTGGTGCCACTGCACGTCCTTGGCAGTCGGCTGCGTGGCAAAGCCGCTCCTCTCCAGCCAGGCTGTATAGCTCTGCAGCGCGTCCAGCGGGTCGTAGGCGAAGGTGATTGCCAGCACCGGCGAGGCAAACTCCCCGTCGATTGCGCGGTAGCCCATGTAGTCCACAAAGACCGAAGCTCCCGCATAGCGCGAGCCGCTGTATTCAAGGGCAGGGAACTGGTAGTCGCCGGGTTTTGTTCCGATGCCGACGCCTGTCCACGTCCCGTTCATGTGGAAGGCCAGAAAAAGTGGCGGCGGGGCAAAGATCCCGGTCATCCGCTCCGGCCGAAAATCTTCTTCTGACTGCGGCTCCCGGCCCACGCTGAACCCCAGAATCTGCGGCATGGCGATGTTGAAGTCGAACTGGTTGGCGTGGTTGGGGTTGGGCGCGAAATAGCGGTCGGCGTAGATGGTCGCGGCCCACTCGTGCCCGTCGGTCGTGCCCTTATCCCACCGATTCGACACGCCATTCGACAGGAAATAGCTGCGCCCCAGCTTGCCGTGGCCGCTGGCAAACTGCTGAAACTCAATGCGATCGGGGAAGAATCGCCACTCAAAGCGGCGCTTGCTCCAGATCGAGCTCTGCGCCGTCGCGTCCAGCACCCACCCGCCGCCATCTTCGCGGAGCGAGTACTCAATGCCGGAAAGATGCTCCTCCTGGGTCGTAGAAGCCAGCCCTGCAACGACGGGAAGCTCGAAGACGGCCTGGTGGTTGCGCTCGACGGTCAGCCGGGGCGGATTGCCGGGCTCGACAAGAACGGAGTACTCCGCCATCTCGATCAACTTTGGCGGCGGCGGGACCTGTACGGCATCCAGCGCCTGGCCCAGGCTGCAGTTGGAAGCGGCTGCGAGAAACAAGGCTGTTTGCAGTAGGTTGCGGAGCGAAGAAGACATGGGAGGATTCCTTGTGAGCAGACAGAAGGAAATCGTATGCGCCCCGCAGGCAGTCTGTCCATGGAACGCCCCGCGCAGTTTTCCCCGGCTCCGGACCGTCCCGGCTGTGACCGCGCGCCTTGACACGCAACAGGCCGCGCGTTTCTTATCGTATGCAGGCATTCTTTTGGAATCCTGGCAGGGAAAGCACTGGCTGAAGGGTGCGACCTCTGAATTAGGTAGCCGGATTCGGGTTCCAGCAGAAGGCTGTGTCGAACAGGAAGCAGACGGCAGTTGGGTTTGAAACCGGTAGGCGGGCGCGAAAGCGGATTGAAGTCCTCGGCCCCGCGGCAACCGGACTATCCTTCGCAATGTCTGGCCAGAGCTGGAACCTGGGCCGGGCGTAAGCAGCGGCCAGGACCAGGTTGAGTCCATTCCCGGAGACAAATCTTCTTCAGGCAGCCGGCTCAAAGCCGATTGTCCTGTGCCCTGAACGGCGGCGGCTGATTGCTTCCGGGGGTGAGTAAAGGATGAGTGTGGCAACGAGTTTTGCATTTTTGATGGACGCGCCGGGTGGAGCAGCGGGAAACCTGACCATGCTGCTTCCCCTGCTGTTGATCCCGGTGCTGTACCTGGTGATGATTCGTCCGCAACAAAAGCGGCAAAAGCAGTGGCAGGAGATGCTGTCGAGCATCAAGACCGGCGACCGGGTAACCACCGCGGGCGGCATCCGCGGGATTATCCTTTCCATCAAGGACGATGCGATCGTCATTCGCGTTGCGCCCGACGGCATCAAGATGGAAATAGCCAAGAGCGCGATAGCTTCGGTCACCACGCAGGACAGCACTTCGGCCTCTTGAGCTTTTGGACTGGATTTGACTTCCTTCACATAGAGAAACGGGACGATGAATAAGAATCTCAACAGAAAGATTGCCCTGATATTCGCATTCCTGGCGGTCTGCCTCTACGGCATTATCGGGACGCCATCGGGCTTCAGCGGCAAGGCTCTGCTGGCCTCCATTACCCAGCGCATTCACCTTGGACTCGACCTGCGCGGCGGCGCTCACCTGATTCTGCAGGTGGAGGTTGCCGAAGCGGTCAACGCTGAGACCGACGATGCCATCGGGACCATCCAGCAGGACCTCAAGACAGCCAACCTGAGCTACACCCAGGTGTACAAGCCCTACCCAATGACCAGGCCGGGCGATCCGGCAGCCAAGCCTGAGATCGTTCGCGTCGAAGGTACGGCCCCGGCCAGCTCCTCCACGGTCCGCTCCCTGCTGGAAGACAAGTTTTCCAACCAGTACGACGTGACCGGCGGCGGCGCCGACAATACCTGGACGCTGACCATGAAGCCCAGCGTAGAGGCGGCCCTGGAGCAGAAGACCGTCGATCAGGCCATCGAGACCATCACCGACCGCGTCAATTCACTGGGCGTAAGTGAGCCGGTGATTGCGCCGTACGGGCTGGGCAAGTACCAGATTCTTGTTGACCTGCCCGGTATCGACGATCTCGACCGGGTGAAGAGCATCATCCAGGCCACGGCGCGGCTCGAAGTCCATGCCGTCGTGGGCGGTCCCTACAAGGACGAGCAGGAAGCGCAGGCCAGCACCGGCGGTTCGCTTCCCCCCGACGAAATGTTGCTGCACGGCTCGGGAAGCCTGGCCACCGGCTCCGATGCCGACGCCGTCTATGTGCTGAAGCGCATTCCTGTGGTGGCCGGCAACGACTTCCGCTCTGCCGATCCGGGCACCGACCAGAATGGTCGCCGCAACGTCCGCTTTACGCTGACCAACGATGCCGGCGACAAGTTCTACGACTACACCAGCAAGAACGTGGGCCAGAGCATGGCCGTGGTCATGGGTGGCCGCGTCAAGGAAGTGGCGACCATTCAAAGCGCCATCCGCGACTCCGGCGAGATCACCGGCAGCTTCACCCCGACCGAAGTGGAGATCCTGTCCAAGATGCTCAGGACCGGCGCTCTGCCCGCCACACTCAACTATCTTGAAGACCGCACCGTGGGTGCATCGCTGGGCGCGGACTCCATCCGCCAGGGCGTAACGGCGGCCGTCGTTGGCGTTCTTCTGGTCATGGCGTTCATGCTCTTCTACTATCGCGGCTCGGGCATCAACGCTAACCTGGCGCTCTTTTTGAACCTGGTGATTCTGCTTGGTTTCATGGGGTACAGCAGCGCCACGCTGACCTTGCCGGGCATCGCCGGAGTCATTCTCACCATAGGTATGGGCGTCGACTCCAACGTGCTGATCTTCGAGCGCATCCGCGAAGAGGTTCGCTCCGGCAAGGCGCCGGCGGCGGCCGTCGACCAGGGCTTTGCCCATGCCTGGACGACCATCCTCGATACCCACGTCACCACCATCGTCTCCGCGGCCATCCTGTTCCTGTTCGGCAGCGGCCCGGTGAAGGGATTTGCCGTCACGCTGACCTTCGGTCTGGCGGCCAACCTGTTCACGGCGGTGTATGTCTCGCGCGTGATCTTCGATTGGCATCTGGGCAGGCTCAAGTCCGGGGAGCCGATATCCATCTAGCCGATAACGGCAAGGCCGCCGGGCCGGGTCCGCAATGGACACACGGCCCCGGGGCGGCAAACATTGGAACGCTGAAGCAGAGAAGCTTCAGTTTGCAGGAAGGGTAGAGAACCAGTGGAATTCTTTCGCAGCGCAAATGTGGATTGGCTGAAGCTGAAGTGGTACTTCCTCGGCTTTTCATTGATTTTCAGCGTTTCGGGCATCCTCTCGATGGCCTGGCACATGCACACCATCGGCAGTCCGGTGCCCCTCGGCGTGGATTTCCGTGGCGGCACGGAAGTGCAGGTGCAGTTTGTCCAGGCCCCCGACATCGGCGCCATTCGCAGGGCCATGCAGGACTCGGGCATCCGAGACGCGCAGGTGGAAACCTACGACGAAGCCCGGCTCAACGAAGTGCTGATTGGCTTGCCCGAACAGCATGACGAGACCGCGCTTGAAGCCGGCCGCACCCAGGTGATCGGCGCGCTGCACGACCACTACCCCAACCCCATCGTCCCCTCCGGTATCAAGGTGGCTGTCGTTGGACCCACCGTCGGCCATCAGCTCGAAAAGCAGGCCCTGCTCGCTACGCTCTACTCGCTTCTGGGCATGCTGGTCTATCTCTGGTTCCGCTTCCAGTTGATCTACGGCGTGGCGGCCGTTGTGGCCTGCTTCCACGACACGCTCATCACTGTCGGCGCCTTCTCTTTGTTGAACAAGGAGATCAGCCTGACCGTGATCGCGGCCATTCTCACCCTGGTCGGCTACTCGATGAACGACACCATCGTCGTCTTCGACCGCATCCGCGAGAATCTCCGCCTCAGCCGCCGCGAGTCGCTGCCCGATGTGGTCAACCGCAGCATCAACCAGACGCTGAGTAGGACGGTTTTGACCTCCGGCCTGACCTTCCTCACTGTGCTTTCGCTTTACATTTTCGGCGGCGCGGTGTTGAATGGATTTTCGTTTGCGCTGGTGGTGGGAATTCTCATTGGCACTTACTCTTCCATCGCCGTGGCCGCGCCCATGCTGGTGGCTTGGCAGCAATGGCGCGCGCAGCAGGGGAAAACGGTTGTTTTACCGGCTGCAAAGCGCGCGAAGAGTTGAAAAGGGTTCATGGGTAGGTTGCACCGTTTTTGGTGCAGGTTTGGCATCGATGCCACTGTTCTGGTACAAGGGGACTACACTTCTGTGATACCGTTTTGAAGCCGGGAACATTCGAGGTTCCCGTGGTGTCTAACTTAGATGTAACCAACACCCGATTCGAGGCTGGCCATGTTTGAAGATTCCACATTTGAATCCGGAGGCAGGATCAAGAGCAAGAGCAAGTATTGGATGATGGTGACATTCATCACCAACGGTTCAGTTCTCCTTCTGCTCATCCTCATTCCGCTGATCTACCCTGAGGCGCTGCCCAAGGCCGCAATGCTGACAATCCTCACCGCGCCCCCCCCGCCGCCACCGCCTCCTCCGCCACCGCCACCGCCGGAAGTTGTCCACGTGGTTCACGTGCAGTCGGAGATGATGAACAATCAGCTCACGGCGCCTACCCGCATCCCGCATGACATCAAGATGGTTTCGGAGAAGGAAGCTCCGGTAGCTTCTTTCGGCGTGGCCGGGTCGGACTTTGGTGGCAGCTCTAACGGCGTCATGGGCAGCATCTTCGGCGGCGAGACCGGCCCCAAGGTGAAGGCCGAAGTTCCCAAGAAGATCAACATTTCCAGCGGCGTGGCTTCGGGCATGTTGCTGCAGAAGGTCCAGCCCGTCTACCCGCCCATCGCCAAGGCGGCTCGCGTGCAGGGCACAGTCGTGCTTCAGGCCAAGATCTCCAAGACAGGCTCGATCGAAGATCTGCACGTGGTCAGCGGTCCGGCCATGCTGCAGCAGGCCGCACTGGATGCCGTGAAGTCCTGGCGCTACAGGCCCTACCTGCTCAACAACGAGCCGGTGGAAGTGGAGACCACGGTGAACGTGATCTTCACCCTCGGCGGATGATGAATTCTCTGGCTCCTTCCCGTAATTTGGGGAGGAGCTTCACTTTTTACTCGAATGCGAATCCGTAAGGAGTCGCATTCCCAGCAACCGCAAGGCAGTCGCAGTTCACAAGAAACTCCTTAGGAGGAACGATTCAGTGATTCTCGCTCAGCTCGCACATTTCGCTTCGCATACGGTCAATAGCCTTGCCTTCTTCCAGGAAGAGCAAGCGGTCAGCTTCAGCCCCATGGGGCTGTGGGAACACATGGGATGGCCGGCGCGCACAATCGCCATCATCCTCTTCATTGAGTCGATCTGGTCGCTGGCCGTAATGATCGACCGTTACCTGTACTTCTCGGCGGCCCGCAAGCAGTCCCGCGAATTCGCGCCCAAGGTTGCCGGCGCCCTGAAGGACAGCAAGCTGGAAGAAGCGATCAAGATCGCCGACCGCAACAAGAAGTCGCACCTGGCCGAAGTTGTGACGGCCGGCCTGCAGGAGTTCCGCTCCTCGGGCGGCGCGCCTACCGAAGAAACCATCGAGAGTTCCGGCCGCGCGCTGGAGCGGGCAGAAGCCATCGTTCATGCCAAGCTGAAGAGGGGCCTCGCTGTGCTGGCCACCATCGGCGCCACGGCTCCGTTCGTTGGACTGCTCGGCACCGTCATCGGCATTCTGAACGCCTTCCAGCAGATCGCCACCCAGAAGACCTCGGGTATCG
>CAYUJM010000089.1:0-17774 GCA_964445025.1 uncultured Occallatibacter sp.
GTCACAAATCTCAACCCGCCGCAGAAAAGCTGATCACTGACCAGTCATCACTTTGCACTATGCTTCGCAAACACTTCCTGCGCCGCGGCCACGGCCTGGCCAAACTTCACCGGCAGTCCCAGCGTGTCCTTGGCGATATGCTCCATCGCTCCCAGAAACGCAATCGTATCCAGGAAGTCGAAGAAGCCCAGGTGCGCCACGCGGAAGATTTTGCCCTGCATCGAGCCCTGCCCGTTGGCGGTCACCAGGCTGAACCTGGATTTGAGCGCCTTCACCACCACGCCTGAGTCCATGCCCTCCGGTACCAGCACTGCCGTAGCCGCTCCTGAAGGCGAGACCGGCGCAAACAGCTTGAAGCCCAGCGCCACCAGCCCCGCCCGCGTCGCGGCCGCATTCACCTGCGCGTTGTCGATCAGCGCAATGCGGCCCTTTTCCAGATCTCCGCCCGCCTGCCCGGCAATGTAGTCCAGTGCCGCGCCCAGGCCCGCAACCAGCGCCACGGCCGGCGTATAGGCGCTCTCGCCCTTCACCGCGTTCTTGCGTTCCTTGCGCAGGTCGAAGTAGTAGCGCGGATTCTTCGATGCATCCATTGCCTTCCACGCCTTCTCGCTCACGCTTAAATAGGCCAGCCCCGGCGGAATCATCACCGCCTTCTGCGAGCCGCCGATGAGGATGTCGATGCCCCAGCCGTCCACGTCGAAGGTCTGCGTGCCCAACCCTGTAATGCCGTCCACAATCAGCAACGTGTCAGTACCCTTGACCAGTGCGGCCACTCCCTCCACATCGTGACTCACCGCTGTCGAGGTCTCCGAGGCCTGCATGTAGATCGCCTTATGCTCTGGCTTCAGTGCGGCCCTCACCTCGACCAGATCGAAAGTCTGCCCATAAGGCTTCTCCACCACATCCACCACGCAGCCGAAGGCCTTGGCCAGGTCCACCCAGCGCTCGCCAAATTTGCCCGCGGTCAGCACCAGCACCCGGTCGCCGGGCGAGGTCAGGTTGGAGACTGAAGCCTCCATCGCGCCCGTCCCGGAGCTCGACAGCAGCAGGACGTCGTTTTGCGTCCCCGCAAACACCTTCAACTGGGCCAGCACCTTCAAAAACAGTGCGCGGAATTCCGGCGTGCGGTGGTGAATATCCGCCGCCGCCATGGCAAACTGCGCCGCTGGAAGCAGCGGTGTCGGACCGGGCGTGAACAAGCGCGTCTTGCGAATCATTGACTCTCCTCCTTGAACCTCAACCAAAGGGCTGCTGCATGCGATGCCACACACAGAATACACAATTTTGTGGTTTATGTGAATTCTCCTGTGTGCATATCCCGGCTCGAAGCCGAAATGGGTTGACCGAGACGAGATCCCTCCTCTGCCGCCACGGAATCGGTACAATTCTTGTTTGAAGTTGTTCTTTCAGATTCCGGTGGGCGTCAAAGCATGGATGCTCACCCCTGCGGCGAACCCGTTTCTTTATCCAGGCGGCGGGAGAACGAACTCTAATTGAATCAACAAGGAAAGAGAAATCCCATGACCGATGCAGGCGCACTCGAAGTTCTAGTCAACCAGCAGGTGATCGTCGCCATGAAAGCCCATGACGCGGTACGCACCACCACCTTGCGTCTCATCAAAAACGCGCTCAAAAACAAGGCCATCGAGAAGCGCGCCCCGCTCACTTCCACAGAAGAGCAGCAGGCCCTGGCCACCATGATCAAACAGCGCCGCGACTCCATCGAGCAGTTCACCAAGGGCAACCGTCCTGAACTGGCTGCCGCCGAGGCCGCCGAGATCGTCGTCATCGAGGAGTTCCTGCCCAAGGCCCTAGACGACTCCGCCTTGCAGGTCCTCGTCGAGCAAGCGGTCTCCGAACTGGCCGCCGCATCCGGCCAGAAGCCCACGCCCAAGGACATGGGCGCTGTGATGAAGGCCGTCCAAGCCAAACTACAAACCGCCAGCCTCCGCGCCGAGGGCCGGACGGTAAGCGAGTTGGTCAAGAAGGTACTGGTCGGCTAGTAATTTCTCCGGCGCCTCTCGTTGCAACTCGGCATATCGCCGATGGGTAGTGGGTCAATTTGAAGGGTGCGGGCTTCCGAAAGGCACAGGCTTCTGAAGGGTACGGGCTTCAGTGAAGGGTACTGGCTTCTGAAGGGTACAGGCTTCCGAAGGGTGCGGGCTTTAGTGAAGGGTACGGGCTTTAGCCCGTACATAAACCAGCCAAAATGAACAGGGGCTTTAGCCCCTGAGGGATTGTCTCCTCAAATTGACCCCTACCCGTCTTTCTGCTCGTAAAACGCGTGAGGGCGGCTCTGCTTCCGCCCGCAACTTGCGTTGAATGAATGCCGGGATGCGCCTCTCAGCTCATTTGCCGCCTTACAGCCGCGAAGATTCAAACCTCTACAATATGTGCGGCTCTCATCCGTCTGGGGAAGTGGATGGGTAAGCCATGAGCGTGGCCTCGATGATCGAACAAGACCGTCAAATCGCCGCAGTCATCGCGGAAGAACGGCCACGGTTGCGCAACTTCATCCGCAGGCGGGTGCCGAACGAAGCCGATGCCGAAGATCTCCTCCAGGAGGTCTTCTTCGAACTCGTCCAGGCCCGTCGCCTCCTGACGCCCATTGACTACGTGACCGGCTGGCTCTTCCGGGTTGCGCGCAACCGCATCACGGACCTGTTCCGGAAGAAGAAGCCGGAGGCCTTTGCCGATCGCGCGGTGGAAGACGAAGCGGGCGAGTTGCTGCAGGTTGAAGATCTGTTGCCATCGCCCGATGGCGGGCCGGGAGCGCTCTACATGCGCCAGGTGCTCTTGGATGAACTGGAGTCGGCGCTCGACGAACTGCCTGCCGATCAGCGCGAAGTCTTTGTCGCGCACGAGATCGAGGGGCGCAGTTTCAAAGAGCTGTCGGCGGAGAGCGGCGTAAACGTGAACACATTACTCTCGCGCAAGCGCTACGCGGTGCTTCATCTCCGCCAGAGCTTGCAGAGCATTCACGACGAATTTACAAGGAACTGAGGTACGCATCATGAAAAAGATCTGGATCATTCTTATTGCCCCACCGGCCATCGTCCTGTTCACCTACCTCTTCGGCGAACTGGTGATGCACTTGTGGAATTGGATTCTCCCCACCCTCTTCGGTTGGCACACCATTACCTTCTGGCAGGGTCTCGGGCTGCTGCTGCTTTGCCGGATTCTTTTCGGAAGCTGGAGCCATGGCTCCGATCGCTCCGGTTACCGTCGGTCAAAGGCGGAGCGCTGGGACCGCATGACCCCAGAGGAGCGTGAGAAGTTCCGCCAGAATATGCGCAATCGTTGGTGCGGCGTTGGAGCACCGCCCAGCGAGACCAGCGAACCGGCTTGACGGTTAAATGGGAACAGGCCCTCTGCGCACCTCGAGTGAGGGTGCCGGCCCATCCTTGACGCAGATTTTTGGCGTCAGGGATGGGAGACCAGATTGTACAGATTTGCCTCTATCTGCCGGGCGCGGTCGTTCCCGTAAGACCGGTCGGAGGAGGGGGCGGCGCAGGCTGGTTCTTCGAGAATGTCCGGATGTAGATGATCAGGTTCCATACATCGTCATTCTTGGCGCGGGCCTCGGCTTCCGGGGGCATCTTGTCGCCCTTGCCCTTGCGGATGATGTCGAACATCTGCTGGTCGGTGATGTTGGCCAGCGACTTGGGATCGGTCCAATCGTCGAGCGTTATGTTCATGCTCGTGGCGATATCCGTCTTGCCATTGCCGTTATCCGCATGGCAAAGTGCACAGTCAATGGCATACAGCTTTTTCGCCTTCTCCTGCGAGGCGGCCGTCGGCTTCACCGGATTGGTCGAAGGCGTGGCCTGCGGCGACCCACCGGAAGCGAGCGTGGGGGTCGGCGTGGGAGTGATCACAAAAAGGATCACAGCGGAGAGGAGCAAAAACGGCTTCAGCATGGCAGCCTCCTCAGTTGCAGGTGTCGGGAACAGGCATCCTGTAGCTGATCATTTTTTCAGGCCGAATTATATGCCTTGCCGGTCAACCTTGGGCTGTGAGCCAGCTCACACCGTCAGAACTGCGCCACCTGATGTTCCGGGACGGACGCATGTTTCAACAGGCCCAGCTCCCCAGCCAGCCGTTCCAGCTTGGCGCGGACGGCGGCCGAAGGCGGGACCAGCGGCAAACGCACATGATCGGAAGTCCGGCCCATCAGGTTCAGCACCGTCTTCACCGGGGTGGGGTTGGAATCCCAGAAGTTGGCGTCCATCAAGCCTGCGTACCGCCGCTCCAGCTCCCGAGCCTCGGCCCAGTCGTTCGCCAGTGCGGCGCGGATCATCCGCCCCATCTCCGCGGGAATCTCGTTCGCGGCCACGCTGATAAGTCCATGCGCGCCTACGCCGATCGAGGCCAGCGCCATGTTGTCGTCGCCGCTGAAGATTTTGAACCCGTGCGGCAGAATGTGAACCAATTCAGAGATTTGCGGCAGCTTGCCGCTTGACTCCTTGATGGCCTGGATGTTGGGCGCAGCCTGCGCAAGGCGAAGAACCGTTGCCGGGTCAAGGTTCACCCCGGTGCGGCCGGGAATGTTATAGAGCGTCACATGCAACGGGTCCACGGCCCGGGCCAAGGCCAGAAAATGTTGAAACTGTCCCTCCTGGGAAGGCTTGTTGTAGTACGGATTGGCGGAGAGTACGGCGTTTACTCCGCGAATCTGGCGCAGGCGGCTGGCATGGCGCAGCAGCGTGCGTGTGGAATTGTGCGTGCAGCCGGCCCAAACGGGCACGCGCCCGGCCGCGGCCTCGGCCACAATGCCGACCGCCATGAGCCACTCGTCTTCATCCAGCGTTGCGGCCTCGCCGGTGGAACCGCATGCCACAATGAAGTCGATGCCGGAGTCGACTTGCCACTCCACCAGCGCCCTCAACGCCGATTCATCAATCGAGCCGTCCGTCTTGAAGGGCGTAACGATCGCCGTACCGCAACCCGTCGTTTCCATCACAGAGCAGTCTATAACGCGCGGCCCGCCGCAGCCAGAGCCGGCGTCGGAGAAACAAGACCATTTGCATGCTGGCTGGCCCAGCCAGGATGATATCCACCCCTGTGGGGCGAGGAAACTGGCCATCATCTTCCCGGCAGGGAGGACGCGAGAATAGCCCAGGATGAAGTTCGCCGCGGCGAACGAAATCCTGGGATTGCGTCCTCTTCTAGCGAGTCCGTCCCGTAGGGCCGGATCGAGGCTGCCTCGCGCCGCCTACCCCTTGCGCGCCGCATATTCGCGCTCGAGCAGCGACATCAGCCGCAGCGAGCAGTACATCCCATCGCGGATCGCAGCTTCCCGCATCAGCCCTTCCTCGACGAAACCGAAGCTGCTGTAAAGGTGAATGGCGCGCGCGTTGTCGTCGAATACATCGAGAAAGACGCGATGCGCGTGGAACTCCTCGAAAGCGATGCGGAGCACCTCGCCGAGAATCCGCCGGCCTAGCCCTTGTCCTGCAGGATGAACCACCAGCCGCTTCAACTCAATGGAGCCTGAACTCTCCGCCAGCCCCCGCAGAATGACATATGCGCGGAGATCGCTGTTCTCGGATTCGCTTGCGTAATAGCAGGCGTCGGGGCTCATCAGAGTGGCGAGGTGGCGCCCTTCAGTCCATTGGCCGACAAACTGGGCGGATGCGGGCAGCCGCTCCAGCGCGAGGATCGCGGGAATGTCTTCAGTGGTTGCGGGACGCAGAAGCATCGAGTCCAGAGTAATGCAGTGAGTCGGACCTGTTCGCCGAATCGAAGCGGAAGAATGCGTCTCGGCGTCGCCTGAAATATTTATTCTGTGTCTTGTCGAAAATGCGGTTTCCCGTTCGATTACCTCGCAGAACAGGCAAGAGGAGGCCTGGAGACCATGCAATATCTTCTGCTGATCTATAACGCTGAAAGCCAATGGGACGCTCTGACCCCGGAACAGCACGCCAAGATGCACCAGGAGTTTGGTGCATTTACGCAGGGAATCATCGCCAGCGGCAATTACAAGGGCGGCAACCAGTTGCACCCCACGTCGAAGGCAACAACGGTCCGCGTGCAGAATGGCAAGACCCAGGTGACCGACGGGCCTTTTGCCGAAACCAAGGAGCAGCTTGGCGGCTACTACCTGATCGAGGCCGCCGATCTGGATGAAGCCACGGCCATCGCCGCCCGCATTCCCTCCGCCGGCATGGGGCCGATTGAAGTGCGGCCGATTGTTCCGATGGGATAAGGGGTTCTTTTTGACGACCGCGTTAAACGACGCGCCCGCCTGTAGCCCGATTCGCCCGGATCGGGCTACGCTGGTTTTGAGGCGCAATCATTGGCGAGCGGCGGGGAACCGTTGGAGCGAATCTATCGAGACGAGTGGGGCAGAATTGTCGCCACGCTGATCCGCCTGCTGGGCAGCTTCGACCTGGCCGAGGAGGCGGCGCAGGAGGCCTTCGCGGTGGCGCTTGCGCAGTGGCCGCGACAGGGAATTCCCGCCAACCCGCGCGAGTGGCTCATCTCCACCGCGCGGCACAAAGCCATCGATGCGCTGCGCCGCAAAACGCGCTGGGAAGACGGCGGCGATCCCGAGGTCACGCTGGCAGCCTTGGCGCATGCGCCGGCATTCGCAGGCGAGGAGGACGGCTTGGCTGTAGAAGACGATCGGCTGCGGTTGATCTTCACCTGCTGCCATCCGGCGCTCAACCGCGACGCACAGGTGGCCCTGACCCTGCGCACCCTGTGCGGATTGACCACGGAGCAGATTGCCAAGGCCTTTCTGGCTCCGCTGCCTACTATGGCGCAGCGCCTGGTGCGCGCCAGGCAGAAGATTCGCGATGCCGGCATCCCCTATCGCACGCCGCCGCGCGCTGAATTGGCGGAGCGGCTTGAAGCTGTTCTGCTGGTGGTGTACCTGGTCTTCAACGAGGGATACAACGCCGCCGGCGAGGGGCGTGCTCTGAGCGAAGAGGCCATCCGTCTGGGGCGCGTGCTGAGCGAACTGCTGCCCGCAGAGCCTGAGGTGCGCGGGCTGCTGGCGCTTATGCTGCTGCACGATGCGCGGCGCCAGGCGCGCAGGGACAGCAATGGAGACCTGATTCTGCTCGAGGATCAAGACCGGCGTTTGTGGAATCGCGCGGCCATCGCCGAGGGGCTCAAGTTTGCGGAGTCGGCGTTGCGCGCGGGGCCGGGTCCGTACTCTGTGCAGGCGGCAATCGCGGCGGTGCATGCGCAGGCGGCGAGCGCCGGCGAAACGGACTGGGCGCAGATTGTGGCCCTCTACGATGTGCTGCTGCGCATGCAGCCCTCGCCCGTGATCGAGTTGAACCGCGCCGCCGCGGTGGCTATGTCCGATGGCTGTGCGTCTGGTTTGCGGCTCCTCGATGCGCTGGCCGAGCGCGGAGAACTGCGCGGCTACTATCTGCTCCCCGCCGCCCGTGCCGACCTGCTGCGCCGGTCGGGCGAGTGGGCCGCGGCAGCGCAAGCGTATCGCCAGGCGCTGGTATTGGCCGGCCAGGAAGCCGAGCGAAGGTTCCTGACGCGGCGATTGGCGGAGATGGAAGGTCAGGGTAGATAGAGGCGCAAAGACCTGATCACGGGTGGGTTCGCTGGCGTAAGAAGGAAGGGATATCCCGCGCGCCCTGCGTTCCTGCGACGATCTCCACGCGGTCGTTTCGGGTCCGATAGAGAACCAGGTATGCTCCGACGGGCCAGAACAAGACGGGCAAGCTAGTGAGGTCCTGCCTCGTATGCCCGACCCCTGGATTTTTGGCAATCAGGTCGAAGGCGTCAAAAAGCTTTCCAATCCAGCGGTTCGCGGCATGGAGATTATCCTGTGCAATGTACTCCCAGATCTCGTCCAGATCCAGCTCCGCCCCGGTGCTGAGGACGTAATCTTTCATGCGCTGAGCTTTCGCCGTTCGCGGGATTTTTGGTCGAGACGTGCGCGCGCTGCGGCCGGTTTGACGTGCTCCCCGCGGTCAAGTGATTCCAGCCTTGCGCCCAATTCCAGGTTGAACGCGGCGATCTGTGCTCCGCGGGCACGGTCATGCTCCTCGAGCAGGCGCAGCGCCTCGCGAACCACTTCGCTGGCCGACGTGTAGCGGCCGGACTCTACCTTCGCGGCGACAAACTTGTCCAATTCTGGGGTAAGAGAGACATTCATGGGGAAAGACTCCTAAGTTTAGATATTGGGTCGAATAACAGGATTTGTCAATCTTCGGTATTCCTGTCGGCCGAATCCGACGTGTCCCACCGACTGGAGAGGCGCGGGACACTCATTTTCTTGTGGAGGCTCTGGATTGTCGCGCACGCGCTGCGGGTTAGTGGAAAATCGTTGTCACATGCTGCACGAGTTGTTAAAAGTACTGGGCCAGCCACCGGGATGGCTCGCTTGGACCCTTTCGACACTCATGGGAACGGTTGTTGGGTTTTTCAGCGGACTCACTGGGCAATTGATCGTGCCTGACATCGTTGGACGGCGGAATACGCGACGTGCACTCTATCAAGATCTCGCTCAAATGTTTTTCGCTATCGATTTGATCATGAACACGGAGGAATCGACGATTGGGGCGGGGCATCAAGACCCGCTGCTTTGGAGGCAAGAGCAGTTTCGCCTGTTCCCATTCTTAGGAGAGGAATTCTATTCGGACAACCCAGCAATCTACATCCAACTGACTGAGCGATTTGCGGTCAAGACACTCTATCGCAAGCTCCAATACGTCTTCGAGCAGCCTCCCACCTCTCTGCCATTTAACGCGCGTTCATTACCCGGAACATTTGCTCACTATGTTGAGAACGATGTCCTTAAGCGCAAGTATATCGAGAAGTATCTTGGCAAGGAGAAAGCCCTAGCATTGTTACATAAAGTTGATGAATGGAACCGGCAGAGAGAATGTGACGTTCAGTGCCTAATGGAGAAGGTCAATTCTGAAAAGCCACAACAGGGGCCAGCCGCTTAATGGAAGCAGGGTTTTCGAAGAACAGGTTCCAATACAACTGGGGCACTAGATGGGCCTGCCTCTATAACTGGTCGTAGATCTCCCTGAAATCCCACGTGCCTTGCTTGCCGGCGATCCACTCCGCGGCGCGCACGGCCCCCAGCGCGAATGCGTGCCGGCTGTGGGCATCGTGGCGGAGCTCCAGCACATCGTCCGGTCCCGTTGCAGTTACGGTATGTTCGCCCTTGGCGTCGCCCACGCGATGACTGGCGATCTCGAACTCTGCGCCGGGCTGCTTCTCCTGAATGATTTCCTTCAGCGTAATCGCGGTGCCGGAGGGTGCATCCAGCTTCGAGGTGTGATGGGTCTCGGCGATCGAGAATTGATATCCCTGCAACTGCGCCAGCTCGGCGGTGAGGCGGAAAAGCTTTTGTACGCCGATGGAAAAGTTGGTGCTGTAGAGCAGCGCTCCGCCGCGCCGCGCGGCCAGGGCCTTCATCTCGTTGAGCTGTGCGTACCAGCCGGTGGTGCCGACCACGATGCGCCCCCCCAGCGCCAGCACCGCGCGGATGTTTTCGACCGCGGCTTCCGGGGCTGTGAAGTCGATGGCGGCGTCGATGCTTGCAAGTTCCGGTGCGGTCAGAGCGGAAGCATGGCGGTTCTCCGTCAGATCGAGGACGCGCACGCCGTGGCCGCGTTCGCGCGCCACCTGGGTGACAAGCGAGCCGGTTTTGCCTTTGCCGAGAACGAGGAAGAGCATGCGGACCTCTTTTAGCTGCTAGCCACTAGCTTCTAGCTGCTAGCTCTGGAGTAAACCGGAACGATCTTTTTGATTTTCCCACCCGTTCCATCCAAAAAACGCGGAAAGGATGGAGCTCGGTTGTTAGCCCCTCACAGCCAAAAGCTGGAAGCTAGCAGCTAGAAGCTAGGAGCTGGCAGTTGTCAGCGGCTTGCGCGCTTCCACATCGAACACTGTCGGATCCGGCGTCTGGAAGAAGGCCGCATGCAGCGAGCGTACCGCTTCATCGGCGTCGTCTTCATCGATCATGAAACTCATGTTAATTTCGCTCGCGCCCTGCGAGATCATGCGCACGTTGATGTGGCGGATGGCGTTGAAAACCTGCGCGGCCATTCCGTTGCGCCCGCGGATGTCTTCGCCGACCATGCAGATGAGCGCCTTGCGGCCCTCGTACTTCACGTCCGCCAGTTGGCTCAGGTCGGCGGCAATGGCGGGGAGTTTCTCGTTCGAGTCGACACTGAGCGAAACCGAAACCTCGCTCGTCGAGACCATGTCCACCGGGCACTTGTGCTTGTCGAAGATGGCGAAGATGTCTTTCATGTAGCCGTGGGTCATGAGCATGCGGCTGGCCACCACATCAATGATGGAGAGCTTCTTCTTGACGGCGATGGACTTGAACGGGCTGCTGCAATGCGGCGCGAGCGAGGTGATGCGGGTCCCCTCGCAACTCGCGTTGCGGCTGTTGAGCACCAGCACCGGGATGTTCTTTTTGACGGCTGGCAAAATCGTTGCCGGGTGCAGCACCTTGGCGCCGAAGTAGGCAAGCTCGGCGGCTTCTTCAAAGCTGATGATCTTCACGCGCAGGGCATCGGGGCACACTCTTGGGTCGGCGGTCATAATGCCGTCCACATCGGTCCAGATTTCGATGGCCTCCGCCGAGAGCGCGCCGCCGATCAGGGCGCCGGTAAAGTCCGATCCGCCGCGCCCGAGCGTGGTGGTAATGCCGGCCTCGTTGGAGCCGATAAAGCCTCCCATCACCGGGACCCGGCTCGCCTCGACGTGCGGGCGCAGATGCTCGTTGGCGCGCTTTTCAATGATCGTGTCGAGCGGCACGGCTTTCTGGAACTGAGAGTCCGTGACAACCACGTTGCGCGCGTCAATGTGGACGGCGTCGATTGCGTGCTCGCGAAACGCAGCCTCCACGATGCGGCTGGAGATGCGCTCGCCGTAGCTCACAATGAGGTCGGAGATGCGCGGGGTGAGTTCGAGAATGGCAGCCAGCCCGCGCAGGATCTCATCCAGCGAGTCGAATTTCTGGTCGATAAGCTGCTGCAGCGCGGCGGAGTCCGCGGGCGTTTTGACGAGTGCGCAAGCGGTGTCGCGATGGCGCGAGCGGAGGCGCGAACTGATGGCCAGCGCGCCGGTGCGGTCGCCGGATGCGGCTGCCCCGGCTGCGCGCAGCAGCTGGTCGGTGACCTTGGCCATGGCGCTGACCACGACAATGGGCTGCTTGCCCTGCGCAACACGGCCGGCAACAATGGCCGCAGTGCGACCGATGGCGGCCGGGTCTTCGACCGATGTGCCGCCAAACTTCATGACAACCAGGCTCATTTGAATCTTCTCACTATCACTAGGCGCGCGCGGCGGTTGCAGCCACAGGTTCCAGCTTGCCCAGGCTGGCCAGCAGCTCGGCGTTGAGGATGGCGGCTCCGGCGGCTCCGCGAATGGTGTTGTGCGAGAGCACGGTGAACTTCCAGTCGAGCACCGGGCAGGGACGCAGGCGGCCGACCGTTACGGCCATGCCGTTGCCGCGGTTTCGATCCAGGCGCGGTTGCGGCCGGTCGTTCTGCGGCGCCCATTCGACGGGTTGATCCGGTGCGGTGGGCAATCCCTGGCCCGCCAGCGGCCGGAACTCAGCCCACGCCGCGAGCAGGTCCTCGCGGGTCGCCGGCCTGCCCAGTTTATTGCCCAGCTTTATGGATACGCTCTCCGTGTGGCCGTCTTCCACCGCCACCCGGTTGCACTGCGCACTGACCATTGCATGGAGCGGCTCTACAACGTGGCCATTCAGCTTTCCGAGAAGCTTCAGCGTCTCGGCCTCCATCTTCTCTTCTTCGCTGCCGATATACGGAACCACATTGCCCAGGATGTCCATCGACGGCACGCCGGGATAGCCCGCGCCGCTGATGGCCTGCATGGTGGTGACGACGATCTGCTCAATGCCGAATCGCTCCTCGATTGGCTTCAGAGCCATAACCAGCCCGATCGTGGAGCAATTGGGGTTGGTCACCATGTAACCGCCGGATTCCGCACGCGAGGGCTGCTCCTCGATCAGGTGCAGATGATCTGCGTTGATCTCGGGAATCACTAGCGGGACGTTGGGGGCCATGCGATAGGCGCTGGAGTTGGAAACCACGGCGCAACCCGCATTGGCGAAGGCCGGCTCCATCTCCCGCGCGATGGCAGCGTCGAGCGCGGCAAAGATGATCCTGGGAACGGATCCGGGGGGCGCGCCTTCCGGACTGGCCGGCGAGACGGTCATCCGCGCAATGCGCTCGGGGAGTGGGGTGTCCAGGCGCCATTTGGCCGCCTCGCCATACGCCTTTCCGCTCGACCGGTCGCTGGCGGCGAGCCATGCAACCTCAAACCAGGGATGGTTTTCGAGCAGTTGAATGAAGCGCTGGCCCACCATTCCGGTGGCGCCCAGGATGCCGATGGGAAATTTGGATTTCATGGCCATAAACACTCCAGTGTACAGGAGGAGTGGGGTGCGGGAATCCGAGATTGCCCGGCAGGCGCACCGGGAATGACACAGGTTTCTGGGCTCCCATTGCGGGAAAACCAGGCGCGGGCTGGCGCCGGAACACCGCTTGCGCCTGCGCAAAGTCCTGAAGGGAGGGCGCAAGGAGCCGATGAGGACGGTGCAGGAGTGTTTTGGATGAATCTGCGCCAGATCGCCGTGTGGGGTAAAACCAACCCTCCGCCCAACGGCACGCCGGAGAGTTCGAACGTCGAGCGGACCCTGACCCTGCTGGCGGAAGGGACGGCCGCCAATATGCTCGCGATCGATCCCGCCGATTACAGCACCTTCCGGGGCAAGGTCAGCCAACTGGCCATGCAGATGCGGGACGGCCTGCCCGATGCAGACAGGCTGGCGCTGATCGGAAGCGTCCTTCAGGAATTCGAGCGCTATCGCAACCAGTCGGAAGAAGCCATCAAAGGCCGCGTGTCGGGATGGCGCACGCTGGTTCTGAAGCTGCTCGTAGACCTGCTCGCAAGGACGGGCTTCGATCCGGAATCGTCCGATGCGGCTCCTCTGGTCCGGAGAGTGCCGAGCCTTCTTACCGGAGAGGAGCTCAATGGCTACCTTCTCCAGCTCACCGAGTTTTTCCGCCTCGGCAGTGTGGACAGCCGGGCGCTCAGGGCCTCGCAACTGGCCCAGGCTGATCGCTCCACCGCCAATGACAATGCATCGGGGCTGCGCGGGGGCGGCGCCGCCGTAGAGCATGTGAGGAGGATGATGGATCGCCAGATCAGCGGCTACGCTGTTTTCTTCCAGCTCAATTGCCTGGACACGATCGGCGAGCGGTTTGGCATCGAGGCGGTTCAGGACAGCCTGATGGCTGTCTCCGCTTTCCTTACTCACAGCCTCCGCAGCGACGATGCCGTCTACCACTGGAGCGACTCCTCGCTGCTCGCCGTACTGCAGACTCCGGTCAGCGTCCCCATCCTCAGCGCGGCCATGCGGCGCATCGTAGACAACAACCGCGACATCACCATTCAAATCGGAGGCCGTACCGTCATGCTCCGCATCCCGCTGGAATTCGAAATCACGCCCACCAGCCAGTTGCGCACTCCCGAAGATTTGAACAAACTGTCCGCGCCGAGCGCGAAGAAGTGGTGAGCAAGATGAACGAGACTTCTCAGGCCGCTCCCTCCGCGATGGGCAACTCCGGGCTGGATGCTATCGACGAACTGCCCCTGCCCTACCTCGAAATGGATGCCAGGGGATACATTACACGCGCCAATCGCGCCACGCAGGCTCTGCACCCCAAGGAACTGGGCAGCCTGATTGGCAGAATGGCGTGGGAACTGATTGCCAGCGATGAAATGGAACAGAGCTGCGCGGCTTATCTCTCGCTGATGGAGTCGGGTGTCGATCCGCCGCGAGTCTTGCGTCACTTTTATACCCGGTCCGGAGAGTATCGCACCTACGAACTGCACCGCAGTCTGATCCGCGACGCCGAGGGACGCCCCGCAGGGATGCGGATGCTGTGCGTGGACGTGACACAGGCGCAGCGGGTGCTTGAAGAAGCCCAGCGGGCGCGCATGGCTGGAAAGCATGCTGGAGTCGGCGCCCGACGCGGTCATCGTAACCGATGCGCTGGGTATCATTCGCGCCGCGAATCCGGTCGCCGAAGGGCTGCTGGGGTGCAAGGAGTATGAACTCATCGGCAAGTCAATCGAGCATGGACTGCAATTGTTCGATTACGAGTCGGAAGAGCACACGCCATTGACCTTCACGATGGCGTTGCAGCGGCGTCGCGGTGGGATTGCCACGATTCGCGACAGTCAGCGCCGGAAGCTGCGGGTGGAGTTCGTAAGCTCGCCGATTGTAGACAAGCGGAGCGGATCAACCACCGGCATGCTGAGCGTGCTGCGCAAGGTTCAGGAGCCATAAGAACCTCTCAGCGATGTGCCGGCGCGCAACTATACTTCTACCCATGATGCTTAGCCGATGGAGTGTGGTCTTTTTTATCGCCGCGTCAGTGGGTGTGGCACAAACTTCTCCTTCCGCGCCGGCGCATCCGCAGCCAAATCAAGTCTGGCTAATGCAGGACTCAGGTACAACGGCCAGCTTCCGCGGCATTGATTCCGTAGACGGAACAATAGCCTGGGCGAGCGGCACCGAAGGCACCGTGCTCAAGACCACCGACGGCGGCGCGCATTGGCAAAAATGCCCCGTCCCCGACGCCGACAAAGATGGCGCAGTCCTCGACTTTCGCGGCGTCCAGGCCTGGGATGCGAACACGGCCATCGTCATGGCCTCCGGCCCCGGCGACAAAAGCCGCCTCTACAAAACGGCCGATGGATGCTCTCACTGGGCTCTTCTCTATTCAAATCCCGATCGTGATGGGTTCTGGGACTCGGTGAGCGTTGCTGACCGGCAGAATCTCATGATTCTTGGTGACCCCGTAAATGGCAAATTCTCCGTTTTCAACACTGCCGATGGCGGAAAAACATGGGATCGAACCCACGAAGCTGGACTGGCAAGCAATACAAAGGAGGGGGCGTTCGCCGCAAGCAATTCATCTCTGGTTGCTGATTGGGTCGATGGGTACGTCGCATTCGGCACGGGCAGCCCGTCTGGAGCGAGGCTCTTTCGAGAATGCGAGACCTGCAAGAAAGGTTTGATTTGGACAGCTTCTCCGATGCTTTCATTTCCTGAGGGCGAAGCCGCTGGGATCTTTGCGTTGGAGCTTCGCGATTGGCGTCATTGGATCGCCACAGGCGGCGACTACACCAAACCCAACGAAAGCTCAGGCACCGCCGCATGGTCCAACGATGGCGGCGAGCATTGGACCGCGTCCACTACCCCGCCCCACGGCTATCGCTCCACCGTCCAATGGAGCCAACCACTCAAACTCTGGATCACCGCCGGCACCAACGGCTCCGACATCAGCCGCGACGACGGCCGCACCTGGCAGCCGCTCGACAACGGCAATTGGAACGCTCTTTCGCTGCCGTTTATCGTCGGACCCCAAGGCCGCATCGCGCGCCTCAATCCCGCCGCGCTTCCGCCCAAACGTTAAACGGCATCGCTCGGCCGGCCCCTGAAATCGGGCCATCGTCCCCAAGCGTAACCCCTATGGCAGTACTACTGATGTAACCAGCAGTGCTTAACGCTTGCGTGGATTCAACCCTCGTCACGATAAAATAATTCCAACCGGATGACGCAAACCTCTCCAGCGGCTGCCAACCCGTCCTTCCCATCTTTGCGGGAGACGGAACTGCGGGCGCAGGGCGTGGGTCCCTCACAACTGAGCCAGCCGCCCATCATTCAGGTCTCCAGCCTGCAAAAGTCGTACAAAACCGCGCGCGGACCGCTCAACCTCTTTCACGGGCTCGACTTACAGGTGAACGCCGGCGAAATGGTGGCCATTGTGGGCCAGTCGGGTGCGGGAAAAAGCACCCTTTTGCACATTCTGGGGGCGCTTGATGCACCCTCCGCGGGAACTGTATACTGCGCGTCAACCAACGTGGCCCAACTCTCTCCACGGCAGGCTGCCGCTTTTCGGAATCGGGAGATTGGCTACGTTTGGCAGTTTCATTACCTGCTGCCGGAGTTCACGGCGCTGGAAAACGTGGCCATGCCGCTGCTCGCACGCGGCATAACGAAGCGAGAGGCTTTAGCGGTGGCAGCTAACTGGCTCAAAGAAGTTGGCTTGGAAGACCGCGGTGACCATCGTCCCGGCGAGCTTTCCGGCGGCGAGCAGCAGCGCGTGGCGCTGGCGCGCGCCCTTGTCAACAGCCCGCGCCTGCTGCTTGCCGACGAACCCACCGGCGATCTGGATGAGACCACCGCAGGCCGCGTCTTCGACCTGATTGAGCGTTTGCACGGGAGCCACGGTCTGACTTCCATTTTGGTAACACACAACATGGAGCTTGCCGGGCGCTGTACGCGGGCTCTGCGCCTCGAAGGCGGCCGGCTGACGCCGCTGGCAACCATCCCAAGGCCCGGAGGTCGGGATGCCGAGACGCAGGTGGGGAATCTTTAATGGATTTGCACCGTCCGGCATGGTTTTTGAGTCTTAAACAGTAAGCGGTTTGGGAACAGGATCGGTTCTCCAGACCGAAAAGGGCAGGATGGGAGTCGAAAGGGCAGCTCGACCGCCCCCAGACTACGGAGCAAAAGATAAGCTCGCACCATCCCAAAGGGCTGTTCGGGGCAGGATCGCAAATTTTCGTAAGAGCCCCCGGCGGCGAAGTTAAGAGAATGGCACGCGCGGGTTGGGCTGAAGCCGGAGAGTCAAACGGACAGCCACTCCAGCCGATAGCCTGCACAAGGGAGAACATCATGTTCGAACGCTATACGGAGAAGGCACGGCGCGTGATCTTCTTCGCGCGATACGAGGCCAGCCAGTTTGGTTCGCCTTATATCGAGACTGAGCACCTGCTGCTCGGCTTGCTGCGCGAGGACAAAGCCCTGACCAATCGCTTCCTGCGCTCGCACGCATCGGTGGAGTCGATTCGCAAGCAGATCGAGGCGCACACCACCATTCGCGAGAAGGTCTCCACGTCTGTCGATCTGCCGCTTTCGAACGAGTGCAAGCGGGTCCTGGCCTATGCGGCGGAAGAGGCCGAGCGGCTGGGACACAAGCACATCGGTACGGAGCACCTGCTTCTCGGCCTGCTGCGCGAAGAGAAGTGCTTCGCCGCGGAGATCCTGCAGGAGCGCGGCCTGAAGCTGGCGCAGATTCGCGACGAATTGGCGCGCGTCACGCAGGAGAAGGCTCCGGCGCAGCAGCGTCAGCGCGAGTCGAGCCTGCTGGCCGAATTCAGCCGCGACCTGACCCAGGCCGCCATGGACGGGCAGCTCGATCCGCTCGTCGGCCGCGACGGTGAACTGGAGCGCGTGATCCAGATTCTCTGCCGCCGCACCAAGAACAATCCCGTGCTCATCGGCGAGCCAGGCGTGGGTAAGACAGCGATTGTCGAGGGCCTCGCCCAACGCATCGCGGACGGCGAAGTGCCCAGCTTCCTGGCCGACAAGCGCGTCCTAGGCCTCGATCTGTCGCTCATCGTTGCCGGAACAAAATACCGCGGCCAGTTTGAAGAGCGCCTCAAGACCATCATGAAGGAGCTGATGGAGAATCAGAACTCCATCGTCTTCATCGACGAGCTGCACACCCTGGTGGGCGCTGGTTCGGCCGAGGGTTCGCTCGACGCGGCCAACATCCTCAAGCCCGCGCTCTCGCGTGGAGAAATTCAATGCATCGGCGCAACCACGCCGGCCGAATACCGCAAGTCCATCGAGAAGGATCGCTCGCTGGAGCGCCGCTTCCAGGCCGTCAAAGTGCCGCCGCCCAACGAGGCCGACGCCATCAAGATCATCCATGGCATCAAGGACC
>CAYUJM010000090.1:0-17605 GCA_964445025.1 uncultured Occallatibacter sp.
TACCAGGTGATCAGCCGTGTGCCGCCGCTGCTGCACACGCCATTGATGTCGGCGACCAACGCTATCTCCGGCATCTCGCTGATCGGCTCGCTGGTCCTGGCCGGAGCCAAGGGCTATCCACTCCCCGCGCATATCCTGGGCTTTGTCGCGGTTACCACCGCAACCATCAACGTGGTGGGCGGATTCGGCATCACCGACCGCATGCTGAAGATGTTCGGCAAACGCAACAGCGAATCTAAGCCCGAAACCAAGGCGGTGCAGAAATGACTCTCACCACCTACTTCATGGAAGCCACCTACCTGATCGCTTCCATCCTCTTTGTGCTCGCGCTCAAGGGCATGTCACACCCCGAAACCGCGCGGCGCGGCATGTTCCTGGCTGAGGGCGGCATGTTCGCCGCCATTGTCGGCACCCTCATCGGCGCGCACATTGTCACCTGGATCTGGATCATTGCCGGCCTCACCGTCGGCTCGATCATCGGCGCATGGATGGCCATCTGGGTTCCGATGACCGCGATGCCGCAGCGGACGGCGCTTTCGCATGCATTCGGGGCGCTCGCCGCGGCGCTGGTTGGCATCGGCGAGTTCGTCGTCAAAGCCTCGGAGATGAGCGCCGTCACCCGCGGCGCCCTTGGCTTTGAAGTCATGCTCGGCGCACTCACCACCACCGGCTCGCTCATCGCGGCCGGCAAGCTGCAGGGCATCATCATGGGTAAGCCAGTCCAGTTCCGAGGCCAGAATGTCGTGAATCTGGCGCTGGCCCTGGTCATGATCTCCAGTTTTGCCTTCTTCTGGATTCATCCCGAAACCGTCGCCGCCTTTTACACCATGCTCGGCCTGGCCTTCGTCTTCGGGGTCCTGCTGGTCATCCCCATCGGCTCGGCCGACATGCCAGTCGTAATGTCCCTGCTGAATTCCTACGCCGGTCTGGCCGCCGCCGCCACTGGCTTCGTACTCAACAACAATGTACTCATCATCGCCGGCACATTGGACGGTTTCTCCGGTTTCATTCTCTCCGTACTGATGTGCAAGGCCATGAACCGCTCCATCACGAATGTACTCTTCGGCGGATTCGGCGCGGTGATCGCCGAGGCCGGTTCTGCCAACGCCGGCGGGGTGATGCGTGAGATCGCGCTGGACGATGCGGCCATGCAACTGGCCTTCGCCAGCCACGTTGTCTTTGTACCCGGCTATGGCCTGGCCACAGCGCAGGCGCAGCACGCGTGCCGCGAACTCGGGGAATTGCTTGAAGGGCGGGGAGTTACCGTCAAATATGCTATTCATCCCGTTGCGGGAAGAATGCCCGGACACATGAACGTGCTTCTGGCAGAAGCAAACGTTCCGTATTCGTCGCTTTACGAAATGGAACAGATCAATCCCGAGTTCCCCACGACAGATGTAGCCGTCGTGATCGGAGCCAACGACGTGGTCAATCCGGATGCACGCGACAACCCAAAATCCCTTATTGCGGGCATGCCCATTCTCGAAGTCGATCGCGCCAAGAGCGTGATTGTACTTAAGCGCGGCCAGGGGCGCGGATTCAGCGGCCTCGAGAACCCGCTCTTCTTCAAGTCCAACACCAACATGCTCTACGGCGACGCCAAGTCAAGCCTCAGCCACCTGGCGCAGGCCGTACAGCACGTATAGCGCGTGCAAAGTTGCAACGAAGGGCCCGCAGCAGAATAGAGTGAGATTCGAAGCCAGCCTCGTGCCACACTAAACATCGTGAGCTTCAGACAGTCGGCACGCACATTGCGGAAGATGATCGACGAACTGGAGCGGGACAGCTCGCTGGACGAGCCGGACCGCCTGCGCCTGCGCATTGAATCGCTTGACTGGCTCGACGCCTGGCTGATGGATGAACCATTGCAGGCGCCCTGTTCACCGCCAATCGAAGCCGAACTCAGGAATCGGGCCCGTGTACTCTACTCCAGGTTGGAGAGTGCCAACGCCAGACTGTATGACGCCATTCAAAGAGGCATTCAGCTTGCGGGTGGACCGCGCACTTTGCTTCCGGTTCTTCCCGCGTATCCAGAAGGCGCAGCCGGTGCCCGAAGCGCGCCGCGTGGCGAAGGCTATGACTACCTCGATGAGCTGATCAGCGGAGTCTTTCAATTCCAGGGCCCCCACGCTGACGGAGTCCAACTGGCAACGGATATGGTGCGCTATCAACCCACGCCAGCGCGCCACATCTTCGACCTTATCCAGCGCACCGCGCTGACAGAACGGGATGTGCTCGTCGATCTGGGCTCGGGGCTGGGCCACGTCTCCTTGTTGACCGCCATAAGCACAGGCGCCCACAGCATAGGGATCGAGATCGAAGCTTCCTACGTCGAATGCGCGCGACGAATTGCAACGAAGCTTAACCTAAGTAGGGTTGCGTTCCTCAATCAGGATGTACGCGCGGCGGATCTGTCTGCCGGAACCGTGTTCTATCTCTATACGCCCTTCAAAGGCGCGATTCTACGCGCGGTTCTCGATTCACTGAAGCGGGAAGGCTCCCGCCGTCCAATTCGGATCTGCTCATTTGGCCCCTGCACGCCCGTCATTGCAGCAGAGCCCTGGCTGGAGATTCCCGATGTTCTGGAGCCGGACCGGATCGCGATCTTTGTTTCCCGTAGTTAGGGAGAAAACAAAAAATGGGCGGCAAGGTTTTTTACCGTTGCCGCCGCCCTGTCCCTGGGTTGTCTCGAAATCACAGCAATGTTGCGTTTGTTGCAAAATCTGCTTATTGCAACAGCTTGGTCACCTCCTGCTGCACGCTGTTGGCCTGCGCCAAAGCGGCAATGCCCGTCTGGCTCAAAATCTCGTACTTCGACATGTTCGAGGTCGCCGACGCGTAGTCGGTGGCCTGAATCGCATTTTGCGCCGAAACCACGTTCTCCTGCTGCGTGCTCATGACCTGGCTGATCGAGTTCAGCGTGTTGATTTGCCCACCCACATAACCGTCCAGTGCCGCTGCCGCGCTGATGGCAACGTTGATGGCCGTTAGAGCGGTCTCCGCGTCGTTCTGCGTGTTCAGGTCAGTGTTGCTGAGGTTGGCGCCGGTGCCGTCCGAATAGGTGATGGTCGCCGTTCCGCCAGTGCCGTTGGTGTCTGTGGTCATGCCCGTGACCCCGGCGCCGCCGCCGGTGCTGGAGTCCGTCACAGCGCCCGTGAGCCCCACGCTATAGTATTCGGAGTCGTCGGCATTGCCAGCGGTGGATACAGGATCGGCCGCGGCGTTGTCTAAGGGCGCTCCGCCAAAGGTCATTGCGGAGTCTGCCGAGGTGAACGTGATCTGGGTTCCGGCGGGATTCAGTGTGGCCGTGACTCCGTACTTGCCGTCGTTGATGTAGGTGGCGAGCTCGGCGATCGTGGCAGTGGACCCGGCCGCGCCGAGAACGATGGTATTCTGGCCGATCTGTAGAGTGCCGGTGAGGGCGTCGGCGCTGCCTCCCACCTCAAACGTGCCGACCTGGCCGTGGTAGGGTGTGTCGATTGTGGGCGTGCTGGTCAAGGCCGTGGCCGTGGGAGTGGGCGTGGCGGCTCCGAGACCAGCCCAGGCGAAGGATGATATGTCGACGCCTGCCGCAGCCGCAGTAAGCGTCAGTGTTTTACCTGCGCCGCTGATCGCCGAGGTCACTCCGAAGTTGGGGCTGGCGGCGGCAAAAGTGTTGATGGTCGCATTCAATTCGGCAAGCGTCTGGGTGGATCCCGGCGTGCCAAGCGTAAAGGTCTCATTGGTTCCCTTGTACCCGTCAATGGTGATTGAGCCGCTCAAGTCGTCGGTGCTGCTATTGGTGAGCACCAGGGTGCCGATGATGCCGCCGCCCGCTGCGGCGACGACATCGGCAGCCGGGGTAATCGTGTCCGGAGTCTGAACCGTATCCATGAGATTTGTGCCGGAGACGGTCACGGCGGAGTTCGCCGTGGTGAAGGTCAGGATAGTGCCGGCCGGGTTGACCGAAGCGGTCACGCCCAGATCGTCGGTGTTGACGGTGGCGGCAAGATTGGCCAGCGTGTCAGTAGAGTTGGCGGCGCCCAGGGTGATGGTGTGGGTCTTGCCGTCGGAGCCCACAATGCTCAGCGTGCCTCCGAGCAGATCCGTGCTGGCGCTGACCGAGAGAGCTCCGACGACGCCCGCGCCGTTGGTGCCCGTTCCCAGTCCGGTACCGGAAATCTCAATACCGGTATCGGATCCGGTGCCGGCAGCGGTACCGTTGGCGGCTTCGGCGGTATTGACTGCCGCCGTTCCTGCCTGCTGCGCCGTCGCAAAGCTGGCGTTCAGACCCAGGCCGGCGTTGTTGATGGCGTTGATCAAGCCCTGGGCGGTATTGGCGTAGCTGGTGCCGGAGCCCACGGTGATGGGTGCGGTTGCGGTCACGACGGAACCGCCCGTCCCCTTGGTCAGATAACTCACGTCGATGGTGGTCGAGGTGCCGCCAAGGCTGTCGCTCACCGACGCGTTGGTGCCGTCCTTCGAGAGGTCGATGAAGACGTTGTTCGCGCCGCTGCTGTAGGAGATCACGCCGTCGGAGTCGCCCACGTTAGAGGAAGACAGCGGGCGAATGTACAGATCGTCGATCGACGACCCGGTGGTTGAGGAGTCGCCGGTGTAGATGGCGATCGTGTTTCCGGCAAAGACCTGCTCCTGGTTGTAGGTCGTTGTCGATCCGATGTTGTTGATTTCCGAAAGGATCGACTGGTATTCCTGGTTGGCCGCCGCCTCCTGGGTGCTGTTGAGGGTGCCGTTCGAGGCTTCAGTGGCCAGCGTTACGGCGCGGTCAAGCAGGTTAGTGACCTGCGACAGGGCGCCATCTGCCACATCCAAAAGCCCCACGCCCTCGGTTGCGTTGGTCTCCGACTGCGTGAGGGCGGTCTGGTTGGCTTCCAGTCCATTCACCAGCGAAAGCCCGGCGGCGTCATCCGCACCCGAGTTGATTCTCGACCCCGACGACAACTGCTGCAAGACGGTCTGCAGGCTGTTGTTGGTGTTATTCAGATTGTTCGCTGCCTGGATCGCCGAGAGATTGTTCAAAACACCGAGGGCCATGGAAGATCACTCCTTTTCAGGATGCCCTTGCTGTCCGCCACCCGCCTGCGGAGCAACTTTCCTACCGCCAGGCTTTCCGCATATTCCGGATAGGCCTTCCTGCATCCACCCCGTTCATCGGTGTCCCGGAGAATAACTTTAGTCATTCTCTGAAAAAGCCTTTTCGGCCCACCTTGTCGCAGGTTCGTTCAGACTGTTCCGGGGCACGGCACATGATGCCCTAAACCGCTCCATTGGTTGTCCGGTTTCGCTTCAATCGCTGACCTGTCGCGAGGCACAATTTTGTCCCGATTCGATGCATCCCGCATGCCAAGCCACCCCACGCCCCGCTGCGGGCGCCCCTGAATTCACCAGCGACGCCAGCTCTGATGGGATTATCCCCAGAACAAAAAAATCGGCGGCAAGAGGATCGCCCCCTGCCGCCATCGGTCTTGACTTCAACCGTATTTGCTCTCTGCCTGTAAGCCTGTGTTCCTAAACTTTTCCTACTCCACTCCGCCCGCGCCTTGTTCCGGCGCCGGAGGTCCATCCTGAGGCATGCCGCCGTCCATCATGCTCTGCGGACCCGCCGGCGGCGGCGGTGCCTGTCCATCCGGAGGCGGCTCCCTGTGGCGCTGGCCCGGCTGCCAGTTCCCGCTTCCCTGGCCGTTCCTGCCCCAGGCGCCACGCGGACGATTGGCTCTGTCAGCCTGCATCTGCTTCCACTGTTCAGGCGTGAGCTTGCTGCGGATCGCCAGCAAAAACCGCGCATTCGCCTTCTCCAGCTCCGCACGCGCCTGCGCCACTTTGTCGATCTGAGCCAGAATTGCGCTCTCGTTGGGCTGGTCCTCTTTCATCAGCGGCTCCAGCTCCAGTTCCGCCTTCTCCAGGCTGCCACGCAGGTCTACCAGCGTCTCCCGGTGCTGTTGCAGCGTGTCGTCCATCGCCTTGCGCTGCGCATCGGTCAGCTTCAGCCGCTCGACCATTGTGGGATTGTTCCACCATCGGCCGTGTTCTCCCTGGCCCGCGAAGGACCGCTCCATTGGCGGCCGATGCTGCCCAAACCCCGGTCCTGGCCCGGCACTGTCCGGACTCTGTGCCAGAGCCGTCCCCGCCAGCAGGACTCCCGCAATTGCCATCCCCAGCTTTACTGTCAGACTTCCCTTCATATTCCTCTCTCCCACCCCCAGATACCAAGGGTTTCGTTCTTAGATTTTGTCGTGCATGCCCGCTTACTTGGTCTCGTCGTCGGCCAGCGGCGTCGCCAGCGGCTCCATGGCGCTGGGAACCTGCTGCGATACATCGCTGTCCACGCCGGCCAGCAAAACTTCATCCGATTCCGTGGCCTTTGCCTGTTGTTCGCGAAGCTGTCTTTGCTGCTCGACTGCCCGCTGCTGGGCGGTAATCTCCGCCAGAACCATCTTGTGGTGCCGCTCGAACAAACCTCCGCTCACGCTGCCGGCCACCAGCACACAACCCAGCGCCCAACCCGCGGCCAGCCTCCTGCTCCGATGCCTAATCTCTTGCGCAGGCGTCCGCGGCCGGCTGTAGGCAGCCTCGCTCCATGCGTGAACGCAGGACTTGAAGTTCGTCAGCGCCTTTTCCAGTTCCACATCCTGCGCATCCAAAACCCGCAATCCCAGCGGATCCTTGCCCGCGTCCGTCTTGTCTTCGAATTCCATCATGACCGCTTGCCCCCCAGCTCCAACCGCACCCTGGACACGGCCCGCGATAGGTGCGCCTTCACAGTCCCCTCGCTCAAGCCTGTCGCTGCTGCAATTTCGCTCAGATCCTGCTCTTCCACATAGCGCAGCAGAAACACAGTTCTCTGCCGCTCGCTCAGACCCTCTACGGACCTCCACACCTGCTTCACACGCTCTTTCGCCAGTAGTTGCTGCTCCACCGAGCTTTCCCCGCTCGGCAGCCATTCGCTGGCTTCGTCCAGATCCACGGCGTTGGTCCGGGTCGTCCGCCAGAACTGCATGCGCCGGTTCCGCCAGTGGTCCTTCTGCAGGTTGATCGCGATGCGCATCAGCCAGGTCATCGCGCTCGATTCACCCCTGAAGTTCGCCCAGTTGCGGTGCGCCTTCAGAAAACACTCCTGCGTCAGCGTCTCCGCCAGGTCCACGTCGCGCGTGGACGCCAGCAAGAAACGAAAGATCTGCGGCCGGTGCTTCTCCACCACGCGCGCAAACTCTTGCGCGGCTGCATCTTCTGCCGTGGCCATGGTTACCGCTTCCAATGCAGTGCCGGCTGCCATCACCCATGTAGACGCCCGCACAAAGTCAGAGTTTACAACCCTCCACAAAATTCTGATCCATTCCTCAGGCGCAGCCACAGGGTGCCCCATTGTTTCCACGGCATTTCGTGGAACGACTGGTAATCCACGAATCCCATGGCGCGCAAGCGGGGTCTACCCGACCACAGGTGGTGCTATACTCCCGGCATTCTTTTTCCCCTGGCGCCCGAGCGGCGCTATCAACTTCCCTGGAGGGCTGCCAATGCCGCACAACCGCGCCCGGTTCGCGCTCCTCCTCTTCGTGCTTTGCGTACCCCCCACCCTGGCGCAAAGCCCGGGCCTCGACCAGTTGAATGCGCAGGTTGCCCAGTTCGCCAAGCAGGGAAGATTCGCGGACGCAGTGGCGCCCGCCACGCAAGCTCTCAAGCTGGCTGAGATAAGTTCTGGTCCTGACAGTGCAAAAGTTGCCACCCAGCTCAACACCCTCGGGCTGGTCTATTACTACCTGGGACAATGCGTGCAGGCCGAACCGCTCTTTCTGCGCGCCGTCCGCATCGCCGAGAAGACGCTCGGGCCCGACAGCCCCGAACTTGCCTCCGACCTCGGCAATCTCGCATTGAATTATTCCAAGCAGAAGAAGTTTACCGAGGCTGTGCCGCTGCTGGAGCGCACCGTGAGCATCTACGAGAAGGCGCTCGGACCGGAGCATCCCAGGGTCGCCTTGGCTCTCAACGGTCTGGCCTCGCTCTATGTGAGCCAGGCCAAGTATGCGCAGGCCGAACCGCTCTATCGGCGCACGCTTGCCATTCTCGAAAGGGCCGCAGGCTCGGATCGTCCCGATCTTGTTCCCGCTCTCACCAATTTGACCGACGTCTACATAAAAGAGGGAAAGGATGCACAGGCCGAACCGCTCTGCCAGCGCGTTCTGGCCATCTACGAAAAGGCTTTTCCGGCAAGCGGCCCGGACCGCCCCGAAGTCGCCGGCGCTCTCGATCGGCTCGGCCAGGTATACATTCGCGAGGAAAAATACACCCAGGCGGAACCGCTCATCCGCCGCGCGCTGGGCATGATCGAGAAGGCGCTGGGACCGGACAGCACCATGCTCACAACTGACCTCAGCGATCTGGGGCTGGTTGAGCTTCAACTGGACAAATACGTTGACTCCGAAACCCTGTATAAGCGCGCGGTGACCATCTACGTGAAGGCGGACGGGCCCGATCATCTCGACGTGGCCCAGGCGCTCAATAATCTCGCCGACCTCTATTTCCACCAGGGCCGATACGCCGATGCCGAACCGCTTTACCAACGTGCGCTGGACATTCGCATCAAAAAGCTTGGCCCTGATGATCCGCAAGTTGCTCACACTATCAACAACCTTGCGAATCTCGATGCCAACGACGGCAAGTATCAGCAGGCTGAGGCCCTTTTCCTGCGCGCCCAGGCCATTGAGGAGAAAGCGCACGTGCCCGAGGATCGTAATTTCGCCGCCATTCTCAACGATCTTGCCACTCTCTATATTCGCGAAGGCAAATACGCCCAGGCCGAGCCGCTCCTTCAACGCGCCCTGCAAATCAACGAAACCCTGCTTGGACCGGACCATCTCAATGTGGCCTACGCGCTCAACAATCTCGGATACCTTTACGTGGCGCAGGGCAAGTCCGTGGAAGCAGAATCGGTCTTCAAACGGAGCCTGGCGATCCGTGAAAAAGCCGAGGGACCCGATCACCCGGATGTTGCAGCGGCCCTTGCCAGTCTTGCCGGATTTTACAAGTATGCCGATGCCAAGGCGCTCTACCTGCGTGCGCTCAGCATCGACGTTAAGGCGCTCGGACCCGATCACCCAGCGCTGGCCGCGATCTACCAGGACGTCGCCGTTCTGTTGATGCAGCAGGGCATCCTGGACCAGTCCGGGCAGTTCTATCAGCAGGCGCTCGCCATCAATGAAAAAGTTCTCGGGCCCAATGATCCTGAGGTGGCTTCGAATCTTGGCGGCCTCGCACTCGTTGACAGCTTCGAGAGCAAATACGAACAGGCCGAGCCTCTCTTCAAGCGCGCTATCCGCATCGACCAAGCCGCATTGGGCCCCGACCATCCAAGCACGGGGAATGCTCTTGAAAACCTGGCCCTGATGTATGACCGCGAAGGCAAAGTCGCAGATGCTGAAACCATCTACACCCAGGCGGATGACAGCCTGTTCCACCAGTTCCAATACAGCTTCAGTTACATGACGGAGAAGGACAGGCTCAGCTTTCTCGATAAGGTCACGGAGAATTTCCACGCGTATTTCAGCTTCGTCCATCGCAACCACGCGCGGGATCCCAGCCTCATTGGATCCATGTACAACCTTCTGCTTTGGGAGAAAGGCTTTGTCGCCGGCAGCGTGGCCAACATGCGGCGCCGGGTTGAGGCATCCGGCGATGCGGAGGCGTTGAAGTTGCTTGGCCAGCTCACCGACAAGCGCGCCCAGATTGCCGCGCTGCTCAATGTCACTCCCACGAACCGGGACCAATGGCGCAAGCAGATCGAGCAGATGGAGTCCGAAGCCAACGACATCGAGAAAGCTCTTGTCGCCCGCTCCTCTGCGTTTGCAGAACAGAAACAGTTGGAGCGCGCCACCTGGCAGCAGGTGCGCGACGCGCTCAAGCCCGGCGAAGCGGCAGTCGAGTTCGCGCGTTTCCAATACAGCGAATACCACCAGCTGCACTGGACATTTCGTACCTACTACGTCGCGCTGGTAGTCACGCAAGACACCAAAGACAACCCGCAATACATCTTCCTGGGCGACGACAAGCAGATCGAATCCGACGCGATCTCCCATTTCCAGCAAGCCTTGCAGACGCGCGGCTTTACCCAGCAACCGAAGTCTGCCATTGTTCCCGGCCCGCATGCCTACGACCTGATCTGGAAACCCCTCGACGCCGCCCTCACCGGTATCACGCGCATCGACCTTGCCCCTGACGGCGCGCTGAATGAAGTACCCCTCGGCATCATTCCTGCTCCCGACGGCAAGCTGCTGATGGAAAAGTACGACCTGCGCCTCCTCTCCAGCACCAGAGACATTCTCCGCTCTGCGTCGCCGCGCGCCGCTTCCACCACAGCCCTGCTGGTCGGCAATCCGGTCTTTGACCTCACCGCGGAGCAGCAGCGCGCCGCCGTCCAGAAGCTCACGCTTCCGCAGCGGTCAACGCCGACGGCAGCGGCGAATCTGTCTTTTGCAGGACGCTCCCGCGATCTGGGTGGCGCCGCCACGCTCCCGCCACTTCCCGGCACGGGCCTGGAGGTTAGCTCCATCGCCGGACTGATGCAGAAGCAAGGCTGGAAGACCGCCGTCTACACGGGCGACGAGGCGCTCAAGGTCGTGGTCGAGCAGACCAGCAGTCCGCGCGTAGTTCACCTGGCTACGCACGGCTTCTTTCTTCCCGACCAGGAGATCAAGACGCAGCAGCCCGGCGCAACTGGCACGGGACAAGGTGACACTCAACCCTCGGCACTCGAAGATCCCATGCTCCGCTCCGGCCTTTACTTCGCTGCAGCCGATCGCACATTGGCGGGCAAGCCCTCGCCACCGGGGCTTGACAACGGCGTGCTCACCGCGCTCGAAGCGGGCAACCTCAACCTCACCGGCACACAGTTGGTTGTGTTGAGCGCGTGCGACACCGGGCAGGGCGACGTGAAGAATGGCGAAGGCGTATTCGGCTTGCGCCGCGCGTTGCAAGAAGCCGGAGCCCAATCCGTTCTCATGTCCTTATGGTCCGTCCCCGACAAGGAGACGCTGGAGTTGATGCAGCGCTTCTACGCCAAGTGGCTGGCCGGCGCCGAGGCCCATCAAGCCCTGAAAGAGGCCCAGCTGGAGATGCGCGAACAAGTGAAAGGCGACCACGATGGGAAGGATCTCCCCTACTATTGGGGCGCGTTCGTACTGGTGGGCCGATAATTGAGGGATCCAGGTCGGGATTGGCTTGATTGGCTATTGGCAGAGTGCATTCATTTCGAAGTGAACGGGAGCATCGTCCCCTTGAAGAATCCATACATTGCGCTTGAACCGGTCAGTGGCGCAAGCTGCTGTTGATGACATACCGCCGATTCTCGAGTTCATTGACAATCACCGCTCTCAGCGGGCTCCTGATTCTATTGTTCGTAACGAACGCTCCTGGCTGCGCTGGGGAGGAACCTGCACCAGCGGCTGTAGCAGCCTTTAACTCCTACATCGGCGGGGTCGAGTCCCGCCTCGCACAACAGCACCGATCGCAAATCGGCTTCCTTGCTTCAGCAGACTCCGATCCGGAACGAGAGATGCGCCTGCGTCGGGGAGAATTGATTATTGAGCACCTCGCGCCCTCTTTGGACGCAGATTTCCCTGGAGCACTGCTCCATCACTGGCGCGGCACTGCGTTTGTGCCTGGAGCCAAGGCCGCGGACTTCGAGCGGCTGATGAAGGACTTCAGCACTTATCCCCAGCACTTCTCCCCGCAAGTCATCCAGGCAAAGGTCCTCGCGCAGCAGGGTGATCGGCTGCAGGCCATCATGCGCGTACGCCAAAAGCACGTGATCACGGTTGTGTTGGATACGACCTACGACATCACCTACGGACGACTCGACACGCAGCACGGGTACAGCATCTCGCGAAGTACACAAATCTCCGAGATTGGCTCCCCCGGGACTGCAGAGGAACACGTGTTGAGCGCCAGCCAGGAACACGGCTTTCTCTGGCGCCTGAACACCTACTGGAGCTACGAGGAGCGGGACGGCGGGCTATATATGCAGATCGAATCCGTCTCACTCACGCGTTCCATTCCACTCGGCCTCGGCTGGGTGATTGGGCCTTTTGTGGAGAGCATCCCGCGCGAATCGCTGGAGTTTACGCTGCGCTCCGCATGCAACGCGCTACGGAGATAAGTTGTGCGTGGCACTTAAGAGACACGGGAGGATGTACACTGTTCTGGTAAACGCTTACCGCCTGTCGGAAGCCGAGGATGCCCCATGCTGCTCGCAGCGCTTCGCCACCAGGTCCTCCGCGCGAACCAGGAGATTGCACGCCGTGGCCTGGCTCCACATACGTTCGGCAACGCCAGCGGAATCGACCGCTCCGGTGCAGAGCCCCTCGTCGTTATCAAGCCCAGCGGCGTTGACTATTCCTCGCTGACTCCCAGCGACCTGGTGGTCACAAACCTCGACGGGGAAATCGTCGAGGGCAGTCTTCGCCCCTCAAGCGACCTGGATACACATACTTATCTCTATCGCGAATTCTCAGGGATTGGCGCTATCGTCCACACCCACTCTGAATTTGCCACTTCATGGGCCCAGTCCTGCCGTCCCATTCCTTGCCTGGGAACCACCCACGCCGATTACTTCCACGGACAGGTCCCTGTAACTGAACCCCTGACCGCAGAAGAGGTTGCAGAGGCTTACGTTCGGAACACTGGAGCCGTCATCGTGCGCCGTTTCAGGGCTGAAGACCTGGACCCGCTCGCAATACCCGGCGTCCTTGTGGCTGGCCATGCCCCATTTGCCTGGGGAAAGACCCCGGATGAAGCCGTCGAGCATGCGGACGTCCTGGAATACATCGCCCGGCTTGCATTCCGGACCGTTCTCCTTAGTTCCGCAGGCGTTGCTACCGGAGCGTCCGAATTCGAAATCCCAGTGCACGTTTCCGAACACCATTACCAGCGCAAGCACGGCCAAAAAGCCACCTACGGACAGGGTGGACCAAAGGGCTAAGCCGGCCACCTGAAACGTTTTCTTTTCGCCGATCTCACGCCTCGGGCTCCGGCTTTGTTGGCCTAACCGGCTTTGCTTCAAGAGCCTACCGGTTTCCATAGACGGATACCGTTACACGGATGTCGCCTCCCGTTTCCAACATTCTTCACAGAAATCCTGACAGCGCCGGTTGACGTTTTGCGCGCCAGACAGTCCCTATGTCGCGTATTCTCAAGATATTGCGATTCGTCCCACTGAAGTGCTGCGCATTTTGCGCGCATGGCAACTGACGTGCAACAGAATCGGTTGATGTAGAACGCCCCCATGGAAACAAGCCTCTTCAACCGTTTGCAGGCGACTGTGCTGGCTGTAGCCACGGCTGGCCTCATCCTGCTTGCGTTCCTGAATCTCCGACAGGAGTCTCAGTTCCAGCAGCCCGACGATGGGGTCTGGTGGCGCGAGGTGCCGGGTGGGCTGGAAGCTGTTAAGGTGCTCCCCAACAGCCCCGGACAGAACGCGGGAATTCAGCAGGGTGATCTTCTCACTGCAGCTGAGGTATCGCAGGAGAGTCCCGCCCAACGCACCGGCATACAGGGACAGGACCTTCTTTCCACCGAAAAGCCTTTGCCGGATTCGGCCGTGCCGCGCTCGGAGATCCGGATCAAGCAACCTCTCCCGAAAAATCCCGTTGTGCATTTATCCGACCTGGAGCGGGTTCTCTATCGCACACAGGTTTACGAGAAGGCGAGCTACGCCATTACGCGAGGCGGGGTCCCCGTGGACACGCCGGTGGTGGTAATTCTTGAGCCCTTGGACCGCGGCCTGACCCAGGCGCAGCGCGCCATCGGACTGGTCTATCTGGCCATCGGCATCTACGTGCTCTTTCGCCGCTGGGGCGCACCGCGCGCCACGCATTTCTATCTTTTCTGCCTGGCATCCTTCGCACTTTGCTCCCTGAAGTACACGGGAATGCTCGTTGAGCCCGGCTGGCAAGGCAACCTGGACTCGACGGTCTATTGGCTCAACGTGATGGCCGAGTCGCTGCAACCGGCGCTGTTCCTCCACTTCGCGCTCAGTTTCCCCGAAGAGCGCCTCAAGAGCATTCACCGACGCTGGCTGCTTCCTCTGATTTATGCGCCCGGAGTCGGCCTCCTCGGACTCTGGCTCTGGGCGATCCGGACCCGCGAGGCAACCGGATTGCTCAAGCACCGTCTCGACCAGACAGGCACGGCATACGATGTCGCGTTCTATGTCCTGGCCGCCATGCTCTTCCTGCTCAGCTATAGAAAAGCCGATGCGCCCCTGCTCCGGCAGCAGTTGAAGTGGGTCACCCGCGGCACCCTGCTGGCGGTGCTGCCATTCACGCTGTTTTCCGCCATTCCCTTCCTATTCGACCTGCAGCCGCCGCGGCTGCTTACCGACCTTGCCGGTTTGTCGCTGGTGTTTCTCCCGCTGACGTTCAGTTGGGCCATCGTCCGCTACCGGCTGATGGACACCGACCTGATCTTCAAGCGGGGTGTTGCCTACACGCTGGCCACCGGCCTGTTGCTGGGCGTCTATTTTGGCGTCATCGCGGTGATTGCCGTACTTGTCCACCACGGCCTGCCGCAGGGGGTGCAGGAGTGGGGCCTCGGGATCTCGTTCGTGGCCTTCGCCATGATCTTCGATCCTCTGAAGCGCAGAATCCAGGGATGGGTGGACAAGGTTTTCGACCGCCATCGCTACGACTACCGCAAGGCGCTGGTCGACTTCGGCCGCGGCTTGAGTTCGGAGACCGACCTTGAGGCACTGCTCGAGTCGATCGTCGAACGCCTGCCGCGCACCTTGCTGGTGGCGCGCGTTGCAGTCTTTTTGATGGAGGATTCGGGGCGCCTTCGCCTGGCCGCGTCCCATGGGCTGCCAGCCGAAACGGGGACGGCGGAGGATCGTTCGGGCACGGATTCGCTCGCCCTGGGCTTTCTGAACTTCGACCAGGCCATCGACCACTCGCACATCTTCCTTGAGAACGCGCAGCAGGCACTGCATCTGCCCGCGGATGAGCAGCGGTCGGCGGCCCTGCTCGACCTGAATTACTATCTGCCCTGTCGCGTGCAGGATGGGACGGCGACACGAACCATCGCCGTGATCGGCCTGGGGCGCACCATCGGCGGCGACTTCCTCTCCAGCGAAGATGTCGAGTTGCTCGAGTCTCTGGCCAGTTACATCGGCATTGCCCTGCAGAACGCCAGCCTTTACGCGCGCCTGGAAGAGAAGATCGGTGAATTCGAGCGTTTGAAGGAGTTTAATGAGAACATCGTCGAGTCGATCAACGTGGGCATCCTGGCGCTGGATCTCGACGACCGTATCGAGAGCTGGAATGCGCAGATGGAAGCAATGTACGCCCTTAGCCGCGCCGAAGCTATCGGCCAGGAACTTCGTTCGGTCTTCCCCGTCGAGTTTGTCGATGCTCTTGAAAGCTTCCGCAACGAGCAGGGCGTGCACCACCTCTACAAGTTCCGCCTGACCACGCGCGCCGGCGAGCAGCGCACCGCGAATATTGCCGTTGCGCCGCTGATGTCCCGGGATTTCGTCTCCGTTGGTCGCATCATCCTGGTGGACGACATCACGGAGAGGGTGTCGCTCGAGTCGCAGCTGGCCCAGGCCGACAAGCTCAGTTCCATCGGCCTCCTGGCTGCCGGCGTGGCCCATGAGATCAACACTCCGCTGGCCGTCATCTCCAGCTACGCGCAGATGCTTTCAAAGCAACTGAAGGCCGATGCGCGCCTTGGCCCGGTGCTGGACAAGATTACCCAGCAGAGCTTCCGCGCCGCAGAGATTGCCAATGGGCTGCTGAACTTCTCGCGCACTTCGACCACCGAGTTCCGCGAGACCAACCTGAACCAGGTCATTCGCGACACGCTCTCTCTGCTCGAACACCAATTCAAGACGGCGCAAATCAGCGTCGATCTCGATCTGGTCGACGGACTCCCTGCCATCAACGGCAACCCCGGCAAGCTGCAGCAAGTCTTCCTCAACCTGCTGCTCAATGCCAAGGAGGCCATGCCCGAAGGCGGTCAACTGCGCGTGGCCACGCTGGTCAACGGACACGTCGAGGCACGGGTGACCGACTCCGGTTCCGGCATTGCACCGGAACATCTGAAGCGCATCTACGATCCCTTCTTCACCACCAAGACCACGCCCAAGCCCGGCGATCGCCGCGGCACCGGACTGGGTCTCTCGGTTTCTTACGGGATCATCCAGGAGCACGCCGGCAAGATCCATGTTGAAAGCGCGGTCGGCTCCGGCACCACCTTCCATCTCGAGTTTCCCCTGTTGAGGAATTCAGTACATGCCTGAGGTCGATCTGCCCTTGAATCTGCCCGCCTCCACGCCTGCCGCGAGCGACAACGCGACGGGCGCGAGCATCCTTGTGATTGACGACGAAGCGGCCATCCGCGAGTCGCTCGAAGTGCTGCTCACGCTGGAGGGATACGCGGTCAGAATGGCGAACGACGGCGAGCAGGGGCTGCGCATCCTGGAGCTGGAAAATTTCGACCTTATCCTCCTTGACCTTGCGTTGCCCGGCCAGAGCGGCCTGGAATTGCTGCCGCAGATCAAGGAGCGCCAGCCTGAGGTGCCGGTCATCATGATCACTGCCTACGGCACGGTGGACAACGTTGTCGAGGCCGTCCGCGCCGGGGCGGAAAACTTCGTTCAGAAGCCGTGGGACAACGAAAAGCTGCTTGCCGACATTCGCTCGGCGATCGCGCGCCACAAGGCCGAAGAAGAGAATCTGCAGCTCAAGCGCACCCTCAAGCAGCGCTACAACTTCCAGAACATCGTGGGCAAGAGCGAGATCATGCTGCGCGTCTTCGATCTCATCGCACAGGTCGCGCCGAGCCGCTCCACGGTTCTCATCCAGGGCGAAAGCGGCACCGGCAAGGAACTCATCGCCAAGGCCATCCACGCCAACTCGCCGCGTAAAGAAAAGCCCTTCGTTCCCATCAATACCGGCGCCATGCCTTCGGAACTGCTCGAGTCTACGCTCTTCGGCCACGTCAAGGGCGCATTCACCTCCGCCATCGCCTCAAAAAAGGGGCTCTTCGAAGTGGCCAACGGCGGCACGCTCTTTCTCGACGAGATTGCCACCATGGGCACAGACACGCAGGCCAAGATTCTGCGCGTTTTGCAGGACCGCCGCTTCATGCATCTGGGCGGCATCCAGGAGATTCAGGTGGACGTGCGTATTATTGCCGCCACCAACATCGATCTGCGCCAGGCCGTGCGCGACGGCCGCTTCCGCGAGGACCTCTTCTATCGCCTGAATGTCATCACCGTTGATCTTCCGCCGTTACGCGCACGCCGCGAAGACATTCCGCTCCTCGTCCAGCACTTCCTCGATTTTTACGCCAACGAAAACGGACTTTCACCGCGCAAGCTCTCTGCGGACGCACTGCGCGCGCTGGTGGATTACGAGTGGCCAGGCAATGTGCGCGAACTGGAAAACTCGATAGAGCGCGGCGTGGTACTTTCTTCAGGGCCCGTCATCGGCTCCGACCTGCTGCCCGGGCATATTACCGGCCGCAGCTTTCAGGACGCGCTGCTGGAACACAATCCAAACGCCTCGCTCTTCGACATCCTCGAAGACATCGAACGCCGCATCATCATCGAGAAGCT
>CAYUJM010000091.1:0-17439 GCA_964445025.1 uncultured Occallatibacter sp.
TCCACAATGTCAATGACGCCCGCAAGCGAGGGGTTGTGCTTCACAATGGCGCGGATGGTCGTGGTCAGTTGCTCACCGAGCGACTTCGGCTCCTTGCCCGCTGGCCACTGGTACGGCTCGCGGTTGCTGACAACCGGCCAGCGCGCCTCGGGCGGGATGTAGAAGCGGACGAGCGAGTGATCCGCCTCTAGAATCTCCATCGCCGTCTCGCGGTCGCCGTAGGTTTCCGTGAGCCGCTGCACCTCGTCATCGAAAACATCAGACAGGCGCTTCACAAATAGCAGGGGCAGCAGGTAGTCCTTGAACTTGGGCGCGTCCTTTTCGCCGCGAATAGAGCAGGCCGCGTCCCAGAGCATCTGCTCCATGCTCTTGTTGGAAAGCACGGCACTTCGAGCGACTCCCCGGCGCCGGCGTGCCTCATGCGTACTCACCGGCTCCCGCGAATCACTTGTACTCTGATCCTCCGTAACACCTGCTTCGGCCATCAGCTGCTCGAGGGCCGCGAGTTGCGCCTTCTGAGGCTTCACTCTGCCGCTCTCCCATCTGTTTACCGTTGCGAATGAGACGTTTAGGCGCGCTGCAAGCTGCTCTTGGCTGAGGTTGGCCGCGGTTCTTAGGCGCCGGATTTGGGCACTGAACTGATCTGCAATGGGCATCTACACACTTTATGCTATAGCATATATAAAGTCAATAGGCATATTCTGTGAAAACTTGCTCCAAGGAGGGGGTCAGAATGTCACGTCGTAAATACGTTATCGATGAAAAGCGCGCCGCAAAGTTCGCCAGCGAGGGCCGCGGCCAAGGCGAAGGCGCTGACTACAAGCCCTGGTTGACGATTCAGGATGTCCCCTCTCGCGGGAGAAGCCACAGGCTCCTTGGTATCTCTACCGGAAGGATTCACCATCTCCTTTCTGATCTTGAGCTTGCATTGTTTCTGCTGCTGGACTGGCAACCCTATACTGTTGATCTCCGCGAACAATTCCCTCTGGACCTGGACACCACTCAGGACATAGCCGACCGGATCCATATCCGTCATCCGCGAATGCCGGGTACGCCTCAGCCGATGGTGATGACTACAGATCTCGTGCAGGACCTTCGTACCGGGGATGGCGTGGTTACCCGAGCCTTCTCTGTGAAACATGCTGGGGAACTTGAAAAACCACGTGTTCTACAAAAACTGGAAATTGAGTGGCGGTATTGGCAGGAACAGCGCATCCCGTGGTGCATCGTAACCCGGGCCGAATTACCACGACAACTGATTGGCAATATCGCTTGGATCCACGGATTCTTCTCGCCCGCGGGGATCGATGAAAAGGTGCTGGCGCTGGTACCGATTTTTCTCAATGAAATCGCGACCGCACCCCGCCGGCAATTATCACTGGCCGGGTTCTGCTCCCAGATGGATGCGCGCCACGGACTCCCTCCCGGATCCGGCTTGACGCTTATGCGGCACCTGCTAGCTACACGCAAAATTACCTGCGACATGAGACAGGTGAATCTGAATGCCCAATTGTCGCTTTCGGCGCTGAGGGTCAGTGTATTGCACCAGCAACGGAGCCTTGCCTGATGAAACTTCTAGCGGTCAACCAACTCGTCTCCATCATCGAGGAGGATTGCATCGAGCGAGTGTTATGGGTTGATATCAAGAGCCCAGGCTACATCGTGATCGACATCGCGTCGAAGACCGCGTTGCCCCGGTTTCGTACTCATGCAGAGTTGGAGGCGATGGCCTGCAACGGCCTATTGAGCTTTGAGGCCAAGGATCCTTTCACATATTCCATTCATGAGGACACAATTGATCCGCGGCACCGCGCCATCCGAGACAAGAATTGGCAGAAAATCTCCCCGCTGATCCTCCAGCAGCCAGCCATCTTTTGGCCAAAGCAAAGGGGAGACCTAATCGCTTCCCATATTGCTGGCGAAAGCCATGTGCCGTACTACCGCCTGCTCCGACGTTACTGGCAACGTGGCATGACGCGAAATGCATTTCTTCCCGATTTCGCGAAATGCGGTGGGCGGGGGCGAGACAAGGCAGTATCCGATAAACCGCGCGGGCGTCGCCCGATCAATGCTTCCACTGTCGTCGTAAATGTCGACTCGGATATGCGCAGTATTTTTCGCGCCGCAATTACTCGCTTCTATGCAAAGCACGCGGCGTTCGATCTTCCGGAGTGCTACCACAAGATGCTGGAGGAAGACTTTACTGATGCAGTGATCAACCCCAATACCGGTCGGCAGGAATTGGTTGTCCGGGTTGGCACGCCGACGCTCAGGCAGTTCCGGTACTGGTACGGGAAGGACAACGACATCTTCGCAATCAGTCGCCGCCGTCACACTCCGCGTCTGTATGACAAGGATATGCGCGGTTTGCTGGGAAGTTCGTTGGATGGCGTTTCCGGCCCCGGTGATCGCTATCAGATTGACGCCACCATTGGCGATGTTTATCTTGTCAGCCGCTATGATCGCCATCGGATCGTTGGGCGCCCAGTGATCTATATCCTCATCGACGTCTTTAGCCATCTGATCGTCGGCGTCTATGTCGGGTTTGAAGGGCCGAGTTGGGTCGGAGCGATGGAGGCGCTCAGTATTGCCGTACTAGATAAGGTCAGTTACTGCCACCGCTTTGGCGTCGGTATCTTGCCTGAGGAGTGGCCGAGCGTCGGGATGCCGGTGCGGGTTCTCGGCGATCGCGGCGAAATAGCGGGAAGCATGATCGAAACCCTTATTAACAATTTCAATGTCCATGTGGAGAATACCGCCCCATACCGCGCAGACTGGAAAGGACTAGTCGAGCAGCAATTCCGGTTATTGCCTGCACGTTTTAAGGCCTACACGCCAGGCTACATACAGGAGGATTATCAGCAGCGTGGTGGAAATGATTATCGCTTGGACGCAACGCTCGACATCGATCAGTTCACCCACATCTTGATCTACTGCATTTTGGCGTATAACAACAGCCACGTTCTGAAAGATTACCCCCTCTCTCCTGAGATGATCCGCGACGGCGTTAGGCCGATTCCGATCGAAATGTGGGACTGGGGGATCGCCCATGGCGGTGGGTGCCTGCGCAGGTTCCCGGCGGAAGAGGTACGTATCAGCCTTCTGCCGTCTGACGAAGCTACAGTTACGCTTCACGGCATACGGTATTTTGGCTGCTATTACTCATGTCCTCTGGCGATAGAGGAGCACTGGTTTGACAAGGCTAGACAGCGGGGAACGTGGAAGGTCAAGGTCTCCTATGATCCACGTTGCATGGATTCTGTTTGGCTACATGGGCAACCAGGACAAACTCGGTTTATCGCCTGCTTCCTTACCGAACGCAGTCGCATCCACGAAGGAAAATCTCTCTGGGAAATCGACCAGCTCCGTCAAGAGGCGCGTGCGCTAACCGCTTCTGCGCGGCCGCGCCAGACACAGGGACGAGTCACGCTGATTGGTCAAATACAGACAGTGGTCAGCGAGGCGGGGGCGATGGCGCCGGTTGTCCTGGGCATCTCCGACAGCGAGCGCACTGGCGCCATTCGAGACAACCGGCGGGAAGAGCGGCAGGATTTGCAGCGGCGGGATGCTGTGCGCGCAGAGCAACCGGACCAGCATGAACAGGGAAAGGTAGTCTCCTTCCCCACCGCTTTGCCAGCTGGCAAGTACAGCTTGCCAGACATCACTGAGATCCTCCGTAGTTTCAGCGAAGCGGAGGGGGAGGAATGATGAATTCGCCGTCTGATGTTCCGCGGATTCCCGAATACGACGATAACCTGTTTATCAGCAGGCTGCCGAAGCAGATGTCGATGCGAGAGGCTCTGACTTTTCTCGATGATCCGCCCGCCTTCAAGCCAGAAGAACGCCTTTATCCCGCGCATTTGCGTCTCCAATGCCTTTACCGTTTACGCCGTTGTTTCATCCCGCTAGAGCATCACTTGCGATTGGAATCTGCGTTCTCCACAATGCTACGTCAGGGCTATGTCACTCGCAATCCATTGACCACCGATTACATTCGCCGCCTACGTGATGGATATGAGCGGATTACTACAAGAAATCTCAACGCGGGGAAAAATCGCGTACGTAGTTCAGCAGAAGGTTTTGCTCTGATTGGCGCGTCAGGCGCGGGGAAAACCACCGGCATGGGCAGGGTTCTGGAGTATTATCCGCAGGTCATCCCGCACCCGGATCTCCGCGACCTGCGGCAGGTGACGTGGTTGAAAATCGACTGCCCTTATAAGGGTTCTCCAAAACAGCTGTGTCTAAATTTCTTCCAGCAGATGGATCTGTTGCTTGGTACTGATTACTTGGTGCGTTATGGCAATGGCCGAAATTCCATTGATTTGATGATGACTCAGATGGCGCAGACTGCAAATCGTCATGCGCTCGGCGTGCTGATTGTCGACGAAATCCAACACCTGAAGTTGGCCAAAGGCATCGGACCGGAAGCCCTGCTGGCTTTCCTTCTCACGATGATCAACACGATTGGCATCCCTGTTGTGTTGATTGGCACCATGGGGGCCCTGAGTATTCTGCAAGATACATTCAGGCAGGCGCGTCGTGCCAATGGACTTGGGGCGGCCATTTGGGAACGGCTGCCGCAAGGCCCTGTCTGGGATCACTTTATCGATAAACTTTGGCACTATCAGTGGTCACGTGAGGAATCTGATCTGACTGACGATGTCCGGAAAGTGCTGTATGAGGAATCTCAGGGCATTATCGATATCGTGGTCAAACTTTTCATGCTTGGCCAAGCGCGGGCAATGGAATTGGGAGCAACGCGGAAATGCCCGGAGATAATGGACGCTGCACTTTTGCAGACAGTTGCAGCCGATCATTTCAAGATCATCGCGCCGATGATCACCGCTTTGAAATGCGGAAAACATAGCAAGATTGCGCAAAAAAAGATCGCCCAATATGACGATCTGCGCCCGCTGGAAGATCATGTTCAGCAAGTTTTACAAGCTGCTCAACACCACCTAGGGCCACAGGGCTCGCCAGTACAAGCCAAGACTGCCGCCCTCACGCCGATCGCAGTGAGCACCGAGACCCTTGTAAGCAAATTGAAGGAGCTCGGACTAGCCGAGGACATCGCTCAGCGGATGGCCACAAAGGCGCAGGCAGAGCATCCCGAAGCGTCACTTTTGGAACTCGTTGGGCAGATTTCGGCCGAACTCTTCGAACGAAAGCCAGCACCGAAGCCCTCACCGCTGTCTGGCAAAATAAAAGCCCCGCGCAATGGCAAGGTCATGTCCGAATTGGAGCAAATCGTTGCCGCTAACAAGCGGGCGGGGAATTCCGCCCACGATTCGCTGAGTGATGCCGGACTGGTCAGCCCGCCTGCGCTGAATGTCGAAGGATAGGGAAGAACAGTGCTCGAATATTTTCCTGAAATTTATCCCGATGAATTACTTTACAGCGTGCTCGGTCGCCTGAAGTGCCATTATGGCACCACTAGTGGCCGGCGCCTGATGATAGATGCCTTCGGTCGTGACAATGTCAAAGTGGGGGCATTTTTGCAAACCGATCTTTGGCGTTTAGCTGCCAATATTCCCCCTCCCCATGGTATAACTGCATCGCAGTTGGCGATGGAGAACACTCTCCTGCCCTATGTCACTGCTTATCAACCACAGGAAGTAAGGGATTGGGCTAAGGCGTTACTAACCACCGACCATCAGAGAGCAACGGCTTTATGCTTCTGGTACGGAATGACGGGTGGCGACGTTCGCTTGCCATCCACTCTGCGGTACTGCCAGACGTGCAGAGAAAACATGCTGAACCAGTGCGGTGAGCTCTATTGGCAACGTGTCCACCAGTTGCCCGGCGTGCTGGTCTGCCCAATTCATGGAGTGCCCTTAGCAGATAGCTTAGTTAGCTTGAATCAAAAAGGATTGCAAGAGTATGTCGCCGCGGACGAATACAACTGTCCACCTAGCCCATTGCCGCCGGTTTGGGCCAATCAGCCTGATCTGATCCGGCTATTAATGGACATCGCCCAAGCCAGTGCATCCCTGCTGACAAGTCCGCCGCCTGCACGCCCCGTCGCCGCGTGGGGCGAGGAGATACAAAGCGCACTGAGGTCGCGCGGCTTTGGTTGTGGACGGTTCGGCATTGATCAACCTGTTCTAAGCGACGCATTCCTAAGCCTCCTCGGTCCACTTTTCGATATCATTCCCAATGCTGCCCCTGGAAGGTGGTTGCTAAAGATCACCCGCAGACACTTTAAGCCCTTTGCGCCCTTGCGCCATATCCTGATCCGCCGGCTGATTGAGTCTGTACCCCTGCATCTGGCCACGAATCCCTTTGGGCCAGGCCCATGGTCGTGTCGCAATGCACTGGCTAACCACTTCGGCGAGCCAGTTGTGATGGAATGCGAGTTGCATAAAACTACCCGTGGCAAAACCATAGGAGTATTTCGCTGCTCGTGTGGTTTTGTCTTCGGCACCGCTCCGGATAGTGGCAGCCGGGCAAGAATCCTCGACCGCAGTCAGCTGTTCGAACCGAAGTTGCGAGAACTAGTTGCCGCTGGAACTAGTCTGATAGACACCGCCAGAGTGCTTAATGTCACTTCCGGAGCGGTGTTGTATTACGTCGCTAAATTTGGCGTTAAGTCAAATTGGAAAGTGTCATCCATTGACCACGAAACTCCCTCGATTGATCGCGACTCACTGCGCGCAACTATGCGGGGAGCCTGGACTAGCGAACACGGCGCGGCCCCTGATTTGACTCGAACACAACTACGACGCAGAATCCCAACGGTTTATCAGTGGCTCCAGGAAAATGACAATGAGTGGCTGAAAATGCAGCCACCCATTGGAATCACGCCGACCTTCAAACCTTCACTTGTAGATTGGCGAGCCATCGACGCAGAAATGGTCGAAACTCTAAAGCGCGGAGCCGCTTGGCTGCTTGCACAGAATCCACCAAAGCGAATTACTGTAAATGCACTTGAGCGCGCGATTGGCCGGCGCGGTCAACTGAAACGTCTTCACCATTTGCCTCTTTCCGCTGAGGTGCTCTCCGAATTGTTGGAAACCGTCGAAGAATCTCAGTGTCGGCGAATTGTTTGGGCAGCAGAGGATTTGCGGCGACAAGGGCAACCGATTTCCCTGAGGCGTTTGTGCGATTTGGCAGGAGTGAAATGGAGATGCGCACCAGTCATCAAAAATCTCCTGCGGAAGACCGCAGTGCTGTAGATGTTCGCCAGGGGCTTTTTGCGTGAAGTGCTTACAGCTTGCTTGCGTGCGGTCGAACTGTTCGGCCCCTGATGACACTGCGACGAAGGAAATGCCGATGCTAACCTATTTTCCTGAGATCTATCCTGGCGAATTGCTCTACAGCGTACTCGGCCGATTGATGTGTCATAGCGGCATCGTCAGCCCTAAGCTTCTATTGGATGATGCATTCAATAATCGAAATGTCCGTGCAGGGGCCTTCTTGCAAACGAATCTCGGGAGGCTGTCAGCCAATATTCCCCCGTCGCATGGACTGACCGGAAAGCGACTGGCACAGGAGACCACCCTGCTCACGTACTTGACCGCTTACCAGTCGGAGGAGATTCGCAACTGGGCGTTGGATTTATTAAGCGCGGACAACAGCGACGCAGGTGCGGTCCATGTGCGTCTCGGGCTTGTCGCTAGCAGTGTTCGGCTACCGTCGGTGTTGCGCTATTGCTCGGCCTGTCGGACAGAAATGCTGCGGGAAAAGGGAGAGCTTTACTGGCGACGCGACCACCAATTACCCGGGGTGCTTGTCTGTCGATTTCATGGCATTCCGCTGGCTGAGAGTGAGGTAGATATCGCGCGCGCAAGGCAAGGTGAGTTTATCGGAGCCGATGAGAAGAATTGTCCGGCCAATCCTCCGTCGCCTATTTGGGCGAATCAGGCAAAGGTGGTAGGGCTTTTGCAGAAGGTCGCCGAAGCCAGTGCTGCTGTGCTAAGTACCCCGCCATCTCCGCGCAACCTGCAAACGTGGGGAGAAGAAATTAAAGTTGCTCTTCAGTCACGCGGCTTCTGTCGGGGCAATGTTCGGATTGACGAGCGCGCACTTCGTGAAGCTTACCTGGAACACTTCGCCCCTATTCTGAATATTCTGCCTGCTGCCGAACCGGGCGATTGGCTGGAGGGTATTTGCCGCAAGCACCGTAAGGCCTTCGCTCCACTGCGCCATATCTTGATTCAACTTTTCATCGGATCTCTTCCTGTGGTCAAGGACAGCAATCCTTTTGGCCTAGGCCCCTGGACCTGCCGCAATCCGCTGGTTGAGCACTTTGGCCAACCGGTAATTACGGATTGCGAGCTACATGAGAATAGCGGTAAGATCATTGGCGTCTTTCGCTGTTTCTGTGGATATGCATTCAGCACGGCGCCGGAACCGGCTAGCCGGGCGAGAATCCTCGACTTTGGCCTCGCGTTTAAAACACGTTTGCGCGAGTTAATAGCTGCCGGATCTAGTCTGCGCGGAACTGCCAGAGAATTGCACGTCGATCCCAACACGGTATTACGGTATGTCTCCCTGTTTGACTTGGCGACTTCTTGGAAGTCTCGGACAGTGCGCGCAAAACTGCCGCCCATTCAGCGTGAAAGGATGCGCGCAGCCTGGATTCAAGCGCAAAGGGCGGCCGCGGAGCTAACCAGGAAACAGCTATCCAAGATGCACCCTGCGGTTCATGCCTGGCTGTACCGACACGACCGAGACTGGATGGCTGCGCAACCGCCCGTCGCCATTGCGCCAATCTCGAACAAACCGCGAATGGAATGGGCGACCATTGATACCGAGACGGCGAAGACCCTGCGCCTGAAAGCCGCACGGCTGCGCGCCCAAGATCCGCCGCAGCAGATTACTCGCTTGGCGCTAGAACGCGCCATCGGTCGGCGCGGTTGGCTTGAAAAGCGTCTGCATAAGCTACCTCTGTCCGTCGCCGTAATCGTCGAAGTGACGGAGACTGTGGAAGACTTTCAAGTTCGCCGCGTGGTCTGGGCTGCGGAGGAATTGCAGAGGCAGGAAATTCCCATTCAGGTATGGCGTTTACGTCGGCTGGCGGGGTTGCCAGATCAATGCACCGCGAAAGTCGAAGGTCTCCTGCTTGAAACCGCGAGCCAGGTTCGGCTTGTCGTGGACAGTCAGTCGAAGAGTGCTCTTACGAAACTGTCGAAGCTGGATTCGAATGAGGGGCAAAAAACGCAATGCGAGGCCAACTGAGCACAAGCGATTTGGTGCTTGTCAGAGAATGTTATAAGCCTAATATTGACTGCTGAGCTGTGGCCCTTTTCAGAGGATCGATCGTGCTCCAATTCCTCGCCGGTTGAGTTCCGTGGGTTCTCGACTTTCGAAATGCGAGGGACCCCAGGCACCGAGACCCGGTTGGTAGCGGCCCCCCCTGCACTTGGGCCACCTGTCGCTTCTGCCTTAAGTGAAACTCTATGAGATGGTTACACGTTCTCAGCCCTCCGATTTGATGTATGCTGATTTACGTCAACTGCTCGAAAAATCTTCCGATAGTTAGGGAGCGTCGTAGATGGCTGCTTCTGGTTCTGCTGTTGCGAATTTGCCTTTAGGTTTGAGACAAGCGTTGGAAAGTGGCGACTGTGTCCTGTTCTTGGGGGCGGGGGTCGGCTATCACTACACGAGGTCTATTGGGAAACCGGCTCCGGATGGACAGACATTAGCAGAAGATCTGATCTCGCATTTCAAATTGGATATCCCGAGTACAACGGATCTCCCCCGCACGGCGTCTGTCGTTGAATTGAGGCACGGACGAAAACAACTGGATAATTTCGTAAAAGAGTCTTTGAAAGGGCTTGAGCCGGATCAGCATATCAAATGGCTGACGTCCTTCCGGTGGAGGGCAGTTTACACAACAAACTACGACATGGGATTGGAGAGGGCGTATGAGCTGAACACTCATCCGTTGCAGAACCCTAAGCCAATTTCAGATACCGCTGATCTCATTTACACGGATACACACGTTTATGTCCCGATTTTTCATCTTCACGGCACGCCGTTTGAGCCCTGCCCATCGCCGATGGTGATTACGGTTAACGACTACACAAAGTATCAACAAGATCGGAAGATGGTGTGGGACAGACTGCGCAATGACTGCGCTACTTCGGTGATGCTTTACATTGGATATTCCGGAAGAGACCCGAATTGGAATTTGGTTCTCGAAGAGGTAGCGCGCGAATTTTCGCCAAGTCTACCTCCAGTTGGATATCGCATCGATCCTTTCGCGGATAAAGTGGATTCGGAAATCCTTCTTGGCAGCAGACGGATCGAAACACTGGTACTGAACCTTCCACAATTTCACGATCTTGTTGATCAGCAGATCGCTGACTATCGGCCTCTTCCGGACGTCGTAAGCAGATTTAAAGACAAAGTTCCTCCTCACCTCCGCGAAGATTTTGAGAAGAACCCGGCTGCAATGAGGCGGCTGCTCGATTCATGGGTCTACGTGAATAATGAACCGACAACTCTCGACCCCAACATGAAGGACTTTCTTCTCGGTACAAAGCCGAACTGGTCGTTGATTGCACAGAAGAGACGTTTCATTCGCGACATTGAAGAGCCGCTTTGGTTCAAAACGCTGAGTTTTATTACGAATACCAAAGCGAAGAGCACCTCGATTCTCATTACCGGGTCGGCAGGTTACGGGATAACGACAATCCTTATGTCTTTGGCTTTGCAAATCGTTGAGGCAAAAAACGGCCCGGTATTTCTGTTAAAAGAAGGTGCACAAATAACAGAAGGTGATATTGGATATGCTGCTTCTCTCTTCCCTGGTGTTCCATGTTATTTCGTCGTTGATCAAGCTCAGGAACACGCAGCGGAATTGCTGGCGGCTATTAATGAGCGCCGAAAGAGTAAAGAGAACTGCCTATTCTTGCTCGGGAGCCGCAGGAATGAGTGGTTATCGACGGGAGTGACGGTTCCAGGGGACATTCTGGAGATTGAGCCGCTCTCGGATGAAGAAATCAATCGTCTGCTCGTTTTTCTTGAAGCTGAAAACGCTCTGGGTGATTTGAAACATCTCGATCAGGCGTTTCGATTCACGATCGTGAAGAAGAAGCATGAGCAGCAACTTCTTGTCGCAATGAGAGAAGCAACGGAAGGGAATGGGGTTGGATTCGATGCCATTATTGAGAGTGAGTTCCGCCACATACCGAATGTGGGGGGAGCGGCGGCGGCCCGGCAATTCTATTTGTTGGTGTGCTGTTTCTATCAGCACGGCATTCTAATCCGCGATAAGCTTTGCGAAGACGTGTTAGGTATCGGACTAGAAAAGCTCTATGAGGATATCGGATCGTCGCTCGAAGGATTGATTGAATACATTGAAGAAAAATTTGCAAGCGGCGAGTATGCGGCCCGTGCGCGACATAGGATTATCGCTGAAATCGTCTGGAAGAAGTGTGGTGTGCCCGACCTGAAGGAACAAACCCTTCAAAAGGCGATTGAAAGAATCAATTTTACTTATCGACTCGACAAGACGGCGTTCGATCTTTTCATTCGCTCCGATGATATCGTAAATACTTTTAGAACCTTAGAGGGCAAGACAAAGTTCTTTGAAGCTGCAGTTCGCCAAGATCCTGAGAACGTGTATGTCTTGCAACATTTTGCTCGGATGCTTCTGCGAGAAGGCAAATTGACGCTAGCGTTATCGCAAATAGACAACGCAATTGCGAAGGATGGAAACCGGTCAACTCGTTCTCTACACCATACCCGTGGCTTGATACTTGAGGAACTAGCGATAACCGTCGAAAACATAGATGTGGGCAGGAATTGGTTGCTGAAGAGTGAGTACGAATTCAAATTCTGCATTACGTCGAATGAAATCGACGATTACGGCCATACAGGTCTCGCCAACTTATATTTGGAATGGGCGAAACGGCCAAGGTTACAGGAAGACGAAGCGACGGAGTATTTGCAAAAGGCCGAGCAGGCTGTGGCAGATGGACTGAAAGTCGCGAGAGACCGTTCTTCGCTGTTGATCACGTCAGCGAGTATTAATGATGAATTGGGAAACAAGCCTGCGCAGCTTGAGAAGTTGAGAGAGGCGGTCGCTTCCAATTCCGCCAATGCTGTTGGCAGGTATTTGTTAGGAAGAGCGTATCGGAATCGGAATTTGCCAGCTAAGGCGATCGAAGTGTTAGAGCCCATCGTGAGAAATGACTTTAAGAATGTGCGCGCTTATCTTGAATATGTGCGCGCAATGGTGGCGCAAGGTGAGCCACTGCAAAAGTGTGCTTCAACTCTCGTTCAATGTAAATTGGATGGCGAGTCTGAACCTGCCTATGTAGGGCTGTACGCTGGGCTGCTCTATATGGACGGGCGCCATGCAGAAGCGAACGTTGTTTGGGACGCTGCGAAAAGCCAGCGTTTTTCATTCGAGGAAGCTACGAGATCCCGATTCAGGCCAACAGAGCCGGGCGACTCGAAAATTGTGAGAACTTTCGAGGGCGTGGTTAAGTTGACGAAGCAGAATTTCGTCGTGATACAACCAGCATCTGGTGGTCCTACGGTGATGAGCCCAGCAACGATCGCGGCAGGTAAGCTTATCGCGAAGGGAATGAAACTGCGGTTTGAGCTGAGCTTTTCTGCACGAAACGTCATCGCTGATCGATTGCAGATTTTAAGTTGAAGTGGCGTATTCGCGCAGCGGTGGCCCATGTTCTGGAAGGTCCCGCACGAATCTGGGTGCTCTACGTCTCGCTTTTGAGATAGGGGAAACCTCGAAATCCTCGGCGAGCCAAGATTGCTTTACAAGGGCAGTGTCAAGAGTCGGCCACTCTCCTGGAATTGTCGGGACAGTGAGACAAGAATTCTTGCACACAGGCAAACCGCGCATTCCCTCTTCACGTACGGACAATTTTGTCTATGTGCAGACTTTCTTGTCCATGTACAAATATTGTTGTACACAGACAATGAACAGGACTTTCATGTGTGGGTTACTCGACGGTGACGGATTTGGCGAGGTTGCGGGGCTGGTCGACGTCGCAACCGCGGCGGACGGCTATGTAATAGGCCAGCAACTGCAAGGGGACAATTTCGATGAGCGGCGAGAGAAGCTCGAAGGCCGGCGGGATGTGGATGACGTGCTCAACGAGGCCGCCGATGATGGTGTCGCCTTCGGTGGCTACGGCGATGACGCGGCCGCTACGCGCGGTGACTTCCTGAATGTTGGACAGAGTCTTCTCGTAGCGCAGACGTGAGGCGGGATCGGATTCGTCGCGCGTGGCGAGGACGACAACGGGGAGAGTCTCGTCGATGAGAGCGTTTGGCCCGTGCTTCATTTCGCCAGCCGGGTAGCCCTCGGCGTGGATGTAGGAGATTTCTTTCAGCTTCAACGCGCCTTCGAGAGCGATGGGGAAATGGATGCCGCGGCCGAGATAAAGAAAGTCGCGGGCGGTGGAGAAGCTCGCGGCCAAATGCTCGCACTGAGCCGAGCTGGAGCGCAGGACCTCTTCGATCTTGGCGGGGATTTTGCTCAGCTCTTCGATGAGAGCGACGGAGCGCTCGGGATCGATGCGGCCGCGGAGCTGGCCCAGCTTGAGCGCCAGCAGGAAGAGTGCGGTGAGCTGCGAGGTGAAGGCCTTGGTGGAGGCAACGCCGATTTCAGGGCCGGCGTGGGTATAGATGGCGCCGTGAGCCTCGCGCGCCACCATGGCGTCAACCACGTTGCAGATGGCCACAGTCTTGGAGCCGAGGGCGATCATCTCGCGCTGCGCGGCGAGGGTGTCGGCGGTTTCGCCGGATTGGGTGATGAGCAGGCCGAGCGCGTTGCGGTCGGGGATGGGGTTGCGATAGCGGTACTCGCTGGCATAATCGACATCGACGGGCAGGCGGGCGAGGCGCTCGATCATGTATTTGCCGGCCTGCGCGGCGTGCCAACTGGTGCCGCAGGCGGCGATGTTGATGCTGGAGGCGGCGGCCAGCTCCTCGTCGGCGATCTTCATCTCGCCCAGGTACACTTTGCCGGAATCAAGCGAGACGCGTCCCAGCGTGGTGTCGGTAATGGCGCGCGGCTGCTCCCAGATTTCCTTGAGCATGAAGTGCTTGTAGCCGCCCTTTTCTGCCTGGATGGGGTCCCACGAAATTCTTGTGATATTGCGGTGGACGGGGTTGCCGTCGAAGTCGGTGAGTTCGACGCCGGCCAGGGTGAGGATGGCCATGTCGCCATCGGCCAGGAAGTAGATGTTGCGCGTGTGGTGGAGCACGCCGGGGACATCGGAGGCGACGAACGACTCGCCTTCGCCAACGCCGACGACCACGGGCGGACCGAAGCGCGCGGTGACGATCTTGTCGGGCTCGGCGGCGGAGAGCACGCCCAAGGCAAAGGCGCCGGTGAGCCGCTTGACCGCGCGGCGGACGGCTACTTCGAGCGGAATGGGAGTGCCAGCGGCTTCGGCATCCTTCTGGACCTGCTCAATGAGATGGGCGATGATCTCGGTGTCGGTCTCGGTGACGAAGTTGTGGCCGAGCGCGATGAGTTCGTGCTTCAGATCGAGGTAATTCTCCACAATTCCGTTGTGCACCACGACAATGCGGCCGGTACAGTCGCGATGGGGGTGGGCGTTTTCTTCCGTGGGCCGGCCATGCGTGGCCCAACGGGTGTGGCCTATACCGAAGGTGCCATGCAGGGGATTCTCGCGCAGCACCTCTTCCAGATTGGCGAGCTTGCCGGGCGCGCGCCGGACTTCAAGCACGGGGCTGGAAGGACTGCCGACGGCGATACCCGCCGAATCGTAGCCGCGGTATTCGAGCCGCCGCAACCCCTCAATGATGACGGGGACTACCTTCTTGGGACCAACGTAACCGACGATTCCGCACATACAGCGATTCTATGCGATGGGTCAAGGGGTGGGATGTGACGCGAAAGTGGGGTCGCGAGGCCATTTCAGGCCAGCCGGCAATTCGGAGATTTGCGAGCCCCCTGCGCAGGACCACATATCAGAACCGAGCGTTCGATGTGGCAGCCAGGGGCGAGGAGTTCGACGAATGGTTTACTGGCTTGAAGGCTCTTAACGCTGGCGATGAAAGGGCATATGATAATGCATCGGATGATTATGGCGCTCACTGGACAGAACGCTCAAATCCATTTCACAGAAGCATGGCCAGCTTTGCCCCAGGCGGCGTGGAGCGATACTTGCGCCACTTTGCAGTTGTGGATGCAGATTGTCGGCAAAGTGCGGCTTGCCCTGACACCCCCGATCAATCACTGCTGGAACGTGACGCTCTATCCAAGTGTCCGTGGGCTGACGACACTCCCCATGCCGCATGGAACTCGCATGTTGCAGATCGATTTCGATTTTTTGGATCATGCGCTGCTGGTGGAGACCAATGAAGGCGCCCGCAGGGTCATTCCACTGAAACCGATGACTGTCGCGGTGTTTTATCAAGAATTGATGGCGGCGCTCGACAGCCTCTGCGTGCCCGTACGCATTTGGCCAATGCCAGTCGAAGTCGCGGCGCCGATCCGCTTCAGCGAGGATGAAGTACATCGAGCTTATGACGCCGAATACGCGCAGCGCTTCTGGCGCGTTCTACTCCAGACGACGAGGATTTTCACTGTTTTTCGGTCTCGCTTCAAGGGCAAGGTGAGCCCTGTCCATCTTTTCTGGGGTGCGCTTGATTTGGCTTGCACACGCTTTTCCGGCCGTACGGCGCCCGAGCATCCCAGCATGCCGGGCCTGCCCGACCGCGTGACTCGCGATGCCTATTCCCATGAAGTGAGCAGTTGCGGATTCTGGCCTGGCGCGCCCGGCATTGAACCTTTCTTTTATAGCTATGCTTACCCGGAGCCGAAAGGCTACACCGCAGCCACTGTTTCACCGGCCCAAGCATCCTTTAACTCGAATTTCGGCGAATTCGTGCTGGCGTACGAGGATATGCGACGCTCGGCAGACCCCGATGCTGCCTTGCTCTCGTTTCTCCAGACGACTTATGAGGCGGCCGCAAATTGTGCCGGCTGGGACCGCGCCGCACTTGAGGTCGAATAACCCAGCGAAGCCACTCTGCTTGCATAAGCGGGGATTCGTGAATCGACGCAGACTGTTCTGCTGGAGCAGCGGAGTTGCGAGGCGGCACCGGGCATCGGAGTGAGGCAGTTGGCGGGCCGAGCCGCGGTTGGATCGCTCGGGCGAGCGCTATTCCTCTATGCGGTATGTGTACTCTTCGATGACGGGGTTGGTGAGGACTTCTTTGGCGATGCGCTCGACCTGGGTGCGGGCGGCCTCGGTGGTGAGGCCGTCGGCGAGGGAGAGGGCGAAGTACTTGCCCTGGCGCACCGCGGTGACCTGGGAAAAGCCGATCTTGCGCAGGGCGTTCTGGATGGTTTGGCCCTGGGGATCCAGGACCGATGTCTTCAGCGTGACATAGACATGTGCCGTCATTATCCATGATTATAGAATGGCCGGTACGCGACCGGACACCTTTGATTCTCCGGCCCGATTCCCCCGCCGGACCAACCCCCGACCCTTAAAGGAGAAGCAAAAAATATGGTTAATTATTTGGAATTGCCCATTGGCGACCGTTCCCCCGAGGTTTTTCGTACTGTGGTTGAAATCCCCAAGGACGGGACGCAGAAGTTCGAGTACGACAAGCAACTGCACGTCTTCAAGCTGGACCGCAATTTGCACTCCCCGGTGCACTACCCCGGCGACTACGGGTTCATACCCTCCACGCTGAGCGATGACGGCGACCCGCTGGATGTACTGGTGCTGGTGCCGGGACCGAGCTTCCCCGGCTGCGTGCAAGAGGTGCGGCCGATAGGCCTGCTGGAGATGCTGGACCAGGGCGTGCTGGACGAAAAGGTGCTGGCGGTGGGGAAGAACAATCCGCGCTATACCAACGTGTGGAACTACACCGATATCTACCCGCACATGCTCAAAGAGATCACACACTTCTTCTCCATCTATAAGGACCTCGAAGGCAAGCGAGTGGAGATTAAGGGCTGGCACGACGCAGCCTACGCCCGCGACCAAGTGCTGAAGTCGGCAAAGCAGTTTCAGGACAATAAGGCGAAGTTGGCCGAGGTCAAGTTGCAGACAGGGGCCTGAGGAGTCGCCGGCGGGAGGAGTTGCACTTGGGTGGGCAACCTTCTCGCGCGGGGTGCGAGGTTAATCCCCATCCACGGGCACAGCGGCCAGGCGGCGGCGGGAGATGGGGCGCGCGGTGGCCCAGTAGAGCAACGGGCCCAGCAGGCTGACTCCGACGGCAAAGAGCAGGGCCGAGGTGGAGTGGATCTTCTCGTCGCGCGCGGCGTAGATGGCGTAACCGATCAGCGCCGCGGGGCCGGCGCCGAGCAGGCAGGCAATGGCGAAGTTGCCGGCCTTGAAGGGCCGCTCCATCTCCGGCTCGCGGATGCGCAGCACGACCAGCGCGACAAACTCAAGCAACAGGCTGGATCCATAGAGGATAAGGTCGATGGAGATGAGGCGCTCGAAGGGCAGTTTGAGCGCCAGTCCC
>CAYUJM010000092.1:0-17405 GCA_964445025.1 uncultured Occallatibacter sp.
TCGACCGCGATGCCAAACAGGGCGATATAGCCAACCCACACCGCGACGCTGAAGTTATAGCCCAGCGCCCACTGCAGCAGCAGCCCGCCCGACATGGCGTAGAACGTTGGAAAAATCAGCACCGCGGCCTCGGTGACGGATTTGAAGACCAGATAAAGCAGTAGGAAAATTACGAAGAAGACAATGGGCAGAATGATGGCGAGCCGTTGCTTTGCGCGCAGTTCGAACTCATACTCTCCGGCCCAGCGCCAGCTGTAGCCCGCGGGAAGCGTGACCTTCCGGTTCAGCATCGTCTCGGCGCGGTTCACGAAGCCGCCATAATCGTGGGTATTCAGATTGAGATAGATATAGCCGGTGAGCGCGCCGTCTTCGTCGCGGATCATGGCCGGACCGCGCGAATAATAGACGCGCGCCACTTCACTCACCGGAATCTGCTCTCCCGTCTGGGTCGGAATCAAGGCCTGGGATAAGGCCTCGGGGTGGTCTCGAAAATCGCGCTCGTAACGCACGGCGATCGGGAACCGCTCCCGGCCTTCCACGTTTTGCGCGATGTCCGCTCCCCCGATCTCGGAAGTGATGACCCGCTGCACATCGGCAACTGTCAGCCCGTAACGCGCCGCCTCGGGCCGGTTCACGTCCACATTGAGGTAGAACCCCTGCGAAACCCGCTCGGCAAAAACTGAGTTGGTCTCCGGCATGGCGGAAAGGACCTGCTGCATCCGTGCTCCAATATCTTCGATGTGCGCCAGATCGGGCCCCTGAATCTTGATGCCGACAGCGGTTTTGATGCCGGTCAGTTCCATGTCCAGCCGGTTCTCGACGGGCATAGTCCATGTATTGGTGAGGCCCGGAAACTGGAGCTTCTCGTCCATATCGTGGATCAGTTTTTCGTAGGTCATGCCGGGGCGCCACTCGCTGCGCGGCTTCAACATGATGGTGGTGTCGTACATATCGAGAGGAGCGTTATCGGTGGCGGAGTCCGACCGGCCTACCGTGCCGAAGACCGTCGCAACTTCCGGAAATGAGTGGATAATGCGGTCCTGCTCCTGCATGAGTGAAACTGCCTGCGTTATGGAGATACCCGGCAGAGCGCTCGGCATGTAGAGAGCGGAGCCCTCATACAGAGCCGGCATGAACTGGCTGCCGAGACGGAAGTAAAGCGGAACTGTAGCGGCCAGGAAAGCCAGATTGAGTGCGATGACCAGCTTCCAGTGACGCAGGCTCCAACGCAGTATGGGAAGGTAGATTGCCTGCGTGATGCGCGCGGCCGGGTTCTTCGACTCGGGGCGCAGCTTTCCGCGCAGGCACAGCGGCATGAGCGCCGGAACCAGCGTGATGGAAAGCAGCGAGGAAAAGACGAGAGCCAGGGTCTTGGTCCACGCCAGCGGCCGGAACATGCGGCCCTCCTGCGCTTCAAGCAGAAACACGGGCAGGAAAGACACAACGATAATGATGAGCGAGTAAAAGAGTGCCGGCCCAACCTGCTGCGCGGCGCCAATCAGAATCCGCCGCCGCTCGGCTCCGTCTGGCACATCGTCGCGCTCGGCCAGATGGCGGTATCCATTCTCAACCATCACGATCGCGGCATCGATCAGCACGCCGACAGCAAGCGCAAGGCCGCCAAGCGACATGATGTTCGAGCTCACGTGCAGGTAATACATCGGAATGAATGCGGCCAGCACGGCGATGGGCAGCGTCAGGATGGGAACCAGCGCCGAACGGAAGTGAAACAGAAACGCAATGCTGACCAGGCTGACGATAATGGCCTCGGCAAGAAGGTCGCGCTTGAGCGTGTGGATGGATTGATCGATGAGCCAGGAGCGGTCGTAGCCGGTTACGATCTCCACGCCCGGAGGCAAGGAAGGCGCGATCTGCTTGAACTTGGCTTTCACTCCGTCGATCACGTTGAGGGCATTCATGCCGTCACGCATCACCACGATGCCGCCTACTGTTTCTCCTTGCCCCTGCCAATCGGCGGCGCCGCGCCGGATGTCCGGACCGAAGGACACCGTGCCCAGATCCTTCACCAGCACCGGTGTGCCGTTTTTCGTTGCCACTGGAACGTTTTCGAGATCGGAGAGCGAGCGCAGGTAGCCGAGGCCACGAATCATGTATTCGGCTCCGCTCATCTCCAGCACGTCGCCGCCCACTTCGTTTGTGCTTTGCCGAACGCGGTCGATTACAGTCGAGGCGGAGATGCCGTAAGAAAAGAGCTTCTTCGGGTCGAGGTTGACCTGGTATTGGCGTACGAAGCCGCCGATGCTGGCAACTTCCGCCACGCCAGGCACGGTTTCGAGTTGATAACGCAGATACCAGTCCTGAAGGGTGCGCAAATCGGCCAGGCTCCTGGTGTGGCTGCGGTCCAAGATGGCGTACTCGTAGATCCAGCCCGCGCCGGTCGCGTCCGGGCCGATTGCGGGATGCACGTCGGCGGGGAGCTTTCCTGCAATTTGCTGCAGGTACTCGATGACCCGCGACCGCGCCCAGTAGAGGTCGGTGCCATCCTGAAAAACGACAAAGACATAGGAATCGCCGAACATGGTCTGGGCGCGCACGTTCTTGACATGTGGCGCCGAGAGCAGAGCCGTCACGATGGGATACGTGACCTGGTCTTCGATCACGCTTGGCGGCTCGCCTGCCCAAGGCGTGTGAATAATGACCTGCACGTCGCTGATATCGGGGAGGGCATCGAGTGGAACACGCTGAAGGCACCAGACACCCGCGACGACCAGAACAATGGCCCCTGCGAAAACGAGGAAGGGATTGCGCGCGCACCACGCAATGATCTTTGAAATCATCACATGCCTCCCGTGGCGCTTACGCTGAGCTGCTTTGCGGCCACTGTCTGGCCGCCACGTTGGACGTTGACCGTCACTGACCAGGTTCCGCCGGTCGGCAGTTGCAGCGTGCCTTCGTAAATGCCGTTGCCCTTATCGGCGAGTACGGCAACGGCGCGTTCCGCGGCCATCCCCATCGCCGGCATGGCCGGCATAAAGAAATTCGCGCTCACCTGCACTCCCGTCACCGGCTTGCCGTCCGATCCCGTCAGCCTCACTCGCACTGTATTCGCGCCCTTGCGCGGCGGCGATGGTTCGGTGCTCAGGTCGATCTGCACCTGCGCTGCCGGCGCTGTGCTCGCGCCTGCGTCCGGCTGCTGGGCGGGTGGCGCAAAGGAGCCAAGAGCCGTCTGAAGCTGCGCTTCGGAATCCACCAGGAAGTTGGCCGAGCTGACCACGCGGTCGCCCGCCTTCAGGCCGCCCAGGACAACAACCGAATCGTCGAGTTGTGGCCCTGCCTCAATTGTGCGCGGCTCCAGATTGCCGTTTCCGTGATCGATAAACGCGATGGCGCGCGTGCCGGCCTGCAACACCGCCGAAGCCGGTATCGTCAATTGCCGGCCAAGCGAAACCGCGATATCCACGTTCACATACATTCCCGGTTTCAGCACCACACCGGGATTGCCGAAGACCATGCGCACGCGTACCGTTCGTGTCGCCGGATCGACTTCAGGAAGAATCTGGTCGATGCGTCCGTTGAAATGGCGGCCAGGAAAGGCGTCGACCGTGACTTGCGCCGCGTCGCCCGGCTTCAGGCGTCCAATGTCATTCTGGAACACGCTTGCGTACACCCAAACCGTGGAGAGATCGGCAATGGTGTAGAGCTTTGTCTCCGGCTGCACGTATGCATTGGGCAGCGCCTGGCGCTCGGTGATGTATCCGGAAGCCGGCGAGTCGACGGCGATGTCGCGCTGCACCTTGCCGCTTTGCTCCAAATCCGCGATCGCCTGCTCGGGGACTCCGAATTGCTGCAAGCGCTCCTCGGCGGCTTTGAGCAGCCACCCGCTCTCGTGTGCGGCCATCCCGTGCATATCCTTCGCGAATGCACTCTGGTTCTGTCTGGCCAGCAGGTATTCCTGCTCGCTGCTCACAATATCCGGACTATAGACGGTGAAAAGGTGCTGCCCCTTGTGCACGTACTGGAACGTCGCATTCGCGAAGACATCCTGAATCCATCCCGGAAAGCGCGTTTGCACATACGAGAGCTTTTCCTCGTTGATCTCAACATTGCCGGGGACATGCAGGTTGTCGCTCACGCTCTTGAGTTCCGCGACTGCTGTTGTTACGCCGATCTCCTGCAGCCGCTGTGGGGACAACTGCAAGGAGGCAAGTGCGGGCTCGCTCCCCGCCGGCACTACACCGCTCTGCTGCATGGGCTGCGCGGCTGTCTCCGGCCCGCGCGCGACAACCGGATCCTGCGAGGCCGCGGGTGGAGTCGCGTGGCCGCGATAGAGCACGACGTAGGCAAGAGCGGCTGCGAGCGAAATGCAGACGGCGACAGCCGATGCAAGAGCAAGTTGATACGTACGTGTCTTCATGGTTTCTCCTCCGGCGCGGTCTGCTGTTGCTGATCCAATGAAGCACCCGTCGCGAGTTCTAGGTCTGCCAGGCGGTTGTCGAAGTCCGCCACGGCTTGGAACCAGTCAAGATCGACATCGACGATCGTCATCTGGCTGTCGAGCAGATCGAGAAAATCTGTCTTGCCGTTCTCGTAGGCGATGACGCTCGCCTGCAGCGTGGCTTCGGCCTGAGGCCGCAGCTGGTCGTGATACATTCTCGCCAGTTGCTGCGCGGCCCGTGCCTCAACAAGCGCATCCTGAATCTGTCCCGATGCGGTATTGCGAAGCGCCACGAGTTCCGCATCCTGCTCGGTGGCTGTTGCCGCAGCCTCCGCAATCTCTGCATCGTGTTTGCGGTGGTTCAGCCAGGGAAGGTTCATGGAACCCTCCACCATGTAGTTGTTGCGCGCATTGGAACCGGGCTGCGTCAGCATGTAGCCTGCCGAAACCGTGAAGTCCGGGACGTAGACCCTTTTCGCCAGCGCCTGCTCCTTGTGGCTGCGTTCAGCTGCCTCCCGCGCAGCAATCAGATCCGGCCGGGATTCGAGAGCTTGGGCTTCCAATGTCTGGGCCGCAGGCAGGGCGACGAGAACCGCGTGGTCTCCATGCACGTTGAGTGGCGTGCCTGGATCGCGTCCGAGCAGGGTGTTCAGGTGGGCTCGCGCCAGATCGGCATCCCGGCCGAAGCGGATCATATGTTCCGCCAGTCTGGTGAGCGCAACCTGGGCCTTCAGGATGTCCTGCTGCGATACCTTTCCAACTGCATACTTGATGCGTGCCGCCTCAATGGCCTGGCGCGCAATATCCACGTGCTGATCGTGAATTCGAAGTTCGTCCTGAGCAAACAACAAGTCGTCGAAGGCCTTGTGCACGCGGACTCGAACTTCCAGGCGAACCTGCTCAAGCTGAGCCTTGGCTACGTCTACGTCAGACTCCGCCAGGTTTGAGCGCAGTGCCCTCTTTCCAGATCCCGGCAGCGTCTGGCTGATGCTGAACATGTTTTGCGCCTGGTTGTAATCCCACGGTTTTTCGAGCGGAACGCCCCATCCGCGGTACATGGCCATGGGATCGTCGAGCGCGCCGGCGATGGGGACGTGCGCTTCGGCTACAGCCACTCGCCGCGCCGCGACCGCGATCTCCGGGTTCTCGGCGAGCGCAATCCGTTCCACTTCTTCCAGCGTCAGCGCCACACCGGAAACATCGGGCTCATGGTGGTGCTCAAGCAACGCGGCAATATCCGTCAGGCCGTCGCTCTTGGTTGGCGTTTGCGCGCAAGAAACGCCTGGCAAAGCAGCCGCCAGAATACAAATCAGTGCAATAAGACTCTTCATCGTCCCTCCAACGGGTACACAGCGAGCGGCGTGGACGCGAGTTTCCACGGCGCGTGGCCGAGCGAAGGCGCACAAAGGCCCAGCTTCAGCCTGCGAAGGAAGGAGTTTTAAATTCGAAGTATGGAGATGCCGCCGGGCGAGGATTTGGGCGGCGGCGCTTCCAGTGCATTGCGGTACACAGCGCCGGAAGAAGTGGACACTTGCAGAGCGGCCTGATTCGCCACGAATGCCAATCGCTGCAAGCGTTCAGAGGAGGATAGAGGGACCGGTGGGACGGCAGGAATTGGGCGGCTGACCTGGCAGCACGACCCATTCACTGTCATTCCGGCTGGAGCGCATGTCAGCGTCATGGCCGCGGCGTCGCAGCAGCCGTGTTGCCCTGCTACGGGCATAGCAAGCAGGCACACAGACGCCGGCGCCGCGGTCCAAAAGACCATCAACGCCAGCATCAACAGCGCGCCTTTTCTGCCGCGGGTCACCGTATCCAGGCTCCAGATTTTCATTATAAGCATCCGCCACCGGACTTCATCCGACCGTGATCGAGATCACACGCGCGAAGCCCAAAGACCGGAATCCTCGTTCCCAACCAGCAATTGGATCAGCCAGACCACATGAATGATTCCGAAAATGTCCTGGCGTCAAGAAGAGCGGCCGCGCGTGGACTTCTTCCGCTTGAGTGAAGATCTTCTGCTTCTATTGTGCAACTCCGCGCTTGTCAACCTCGACGAGGAGGTCTTTGCCATTCTCTCGAGCTTGCTCGAGAGGAAGCCGCATGGTGGAATGCGGAGTCTCGAAGAAGATCGTCCTCAGAGGTCCCTGGCATCGTCTATTTCAGCGGAATATCGAACCTGTCCTCCGGGAACCGAACGCGCAGATTCTCGTCCGATGGGTCGTACACCTGGCCTTCCGGCCACGGGTGCAGCTTGAAAAGCACCAGAACGTTCCTGGTCGGGTCGTCGAACGCGCGGAAGCTGGCCACCTGTTCCACCCAGTAGCGGCTATGGAGATCTTCGATGGCTCCGGCGTCGAGGTTGTTCCAGGCGGCGTACCAGCCTGGATGGTAGTACCCCAGTTTGCCGGCCAGGTCATCGAATGTGGAGTTCGGAGCGACGAAGAGATCGTTGATCGTAGCAAGATGCGTGATGAGTGTAATCTCGTCCCCGCTCACGCACACCAGAAGCCGGTTGCCGTTGGAATGTTCGTCAATATAGCGGGTCAGCCGCTCGGCCGCGTCCACAAACGTGTACTCCGGATGCGCGGCGTAGTTCAGCGTCCAGGCGCCGTTGATACCCACCGCCAATGCGGCCACGGCGAGAATCCCCCACCCCAGCACCCGCGTCGGAATGCGGCCACCGAATCGTCTCCCGCTCGCGAAATTGGCCGTGCCATCCGCGTCCTGCAGCAGCGCTCCGGCCCCCTGCGCCACTACAAAAAAGCTGAAGAACGCCACCACCGCAAAGTAGCGCGGCTGGGGATGGTTCTGGTACGCCATGAAGAGGATGCACCCGGCGACCGCCAGCACCGAGGCGCCGAATACCGGGTCGAGCAACAGCTTGCGGCCGCCTCTGCTCCGCCGGCCCAGCACCGCTCCCGCCGCCACCAGCCCGGCCAGCGGAATAAGGATGCGGTCCACCCACAATCCGCCATGGAACGACCACCACAGGCTCACCAGAGGCCCGTAGAATCCACCCGGCTTTGGATACTGGTTCGCGTGGAAGAAATATCTCAAGTCCGGCAAAAGTCCGGCGCCGGCAACCAGCGCCATCCACAATCCAAAGCTCGCTGCAAACGCGCCGCCGGCCGCGCACGCGCACTTCAACAAGAGTTTCCGATTCTGCCGCAGCGGCAACGCCATGGCCCACCCCAGCGCGGGTAAAAGAAACACCGCCGTGGTCTTGGTGAGCATCATCAGCGTGAACAGCAGGCCGATTCCTGCCGAAGCCAGCACCCGGCGCCGATTTCCCGGCAGCCTCACCGCCACGTTCAAAGCTCCCAGCGTCAGTGCCGTCAGCAGCGGCTCCAGAATGGCCAGCCGGCTAAAGCAATAGAGAAATGGACTAGTCGCCACCAGGGTAAGCGCCAGCAGCGCCATCCAGCGCGGCCCGCGTGATCGCAGCAGCAGGTAACTCAGCGCCAGGCTGCAGAAAAAGAACGAGATAGCCAGCCCGCGCGCCGCCTCGACCGTAACCCCGGTGAAAATGAAGAGCATCCATTCCAGGAAAGGCCACAGCGGCACCGCCGCCGCGGGATTGAAGTCCCCGAGCCGGTACCAGCTTCCAAACAGGTGCGCCCGTATGGCCGCGTTCCCGTACCAGCCCTCATCGGTGTACTTGGCCCAGTCCATGAACCAGGGCGAGTGGTTGGGAAAATCGGCGCGCAGTTTCAAGGCATGTACAACCGCAAATATGCCGATCAAAAGCACCCAAGCCGTGTAAAGCCAACGTTTTGACCCGCTCGTCAATGATTATTTCTCCGCAGGGCAGCCCCTTTGCCCCGTTTCCCGCATCGAATCTTCGGCGCACACTCCCCGCAAAGGCAGTGAAATGTGCGGAATCCTGATGAGACAGCACTCGGAGGATGCATTGAGTATACCGTCCGCAATCCGGTCAGCCGGACCGGACGAAAATGGGTTCGGCCGCCTCACTGGTTGGGACGGCAAGGCCCTCTCCATTCACGCTTTATTCACACAGTTTTTGTAGATTTAGGGTACTGGGAGTTTCTAGAATTTCCTAAACCTGCGTGAATCCCTGCGCCTGAATCTGTCAATGTGTCGCTGGCGAAGTGCACCCTCGGCGTTTCCAGGGTACGCACCTTGATCGCCAGGCAAGTCCTCCATCAGCCCGGTTCGTGGAGGACGCAATTCCACTTTCTAAGGAGAGCCATAATGAACGTAAATCCATTTCGCCAGGCCGTCTTGTGCCTTGCGATGTTTGCCCTGGTGTTAAGCGCGGCATCCATTCCATTGCGCGCGCAAACCTACACGGAAGGGTCCATCGCGGGCACGGTATTCGATCCCAGCGGCGCAGTTGTCGCGAACGCTTCGATTGTCATCCATAACGACGCGACCAATGCAGAGGTTCAGCTCACCTCGGATGCGAGCGGCTTCTTCAAGGCGCCGCAGTTGCCTGCCGCAATCTATACCGTCACGGTCAACACGTCGGGGTTTTCTCCGTTCAAGGAAGTCAACGTGATCGTGCAGGTCGGCCAGACCACCGAGGTTCTGCCGCACCTGAAGACCGCCGGAGAGACTTCCTCTGTGGAAGTTACCGGTCAGGCTCCCATTCTGAACTTCGAGTCCCCGGACATCACCTCCACGCTGACTGAGCAACCCATCGAGAATCTGCCCCTGAACGGCGGCCGCTGGTCCGACATGGCGCTGCTGACACCGGGCGCTGTGGGAGACTCGAACGGCTTTGGCCTGATCTCGTTCCGCGGCATCAGCCCCATCCTCAACAACGTGGAAATTGACGGCGCCGACGACAACCAGGCTTACTACTCTGAAGAGCGCGGCCGTACCCGTGAAGGCTACTCCACGTCGAAGTACATCATTGAAGAGTTCCAGGTCAATACCGGCGTCTACTCGGCCGAGTTCGGGCGCGCCGCGGGCGGCGTCATCAACGCCATCACCAAGAGCGGTTCCAACACCCTGCATGGCATTGCGTATTTTTCCGACCGCGACAATGACTGGGGCGCGGTCAATCCCTACACCACCAACACCATCAACACCTCCACCACATCCACGCCGTCCTTCCAGACAATTCCCTACAAGCCGGTCGACTGGCGCAAGGAATGGGGCTTCGATGCGGGTGGCCCGCTGAAGCACGACAAGATCTTCTGGTTCTACGGTTACGCCCAGTATCGGCGCAACTTCCCCGGCACCGGCAAGGCGGCCACGCCCGGCTCGTTCTTTACCCTTCCGGATGCGGCTCTTTCCACCGGAACCTGCAATCTCACCGGCGCCAATGCCGGCTACATCACCGTTCCGACGGGTGCAACTGCGGCCAGTTCGGTAGATCAACAGGCCTGCGAGTTGGCCGCGCGCCTCAACGCCGCGGGCAAAGCCGGCTATAACAGCTACGCTGCCGGTGCGGCGGCCTATTCCACGCAGTTGGTGAATCTGCTCTCCGATCTCGGTTCGGTTCCGCGTACCGGCGATGAAGAACTGAATACGCCCAAGTTAGACTGGCAGATCAATGGCAAGAATCACCTTAGCGGTCTCTATCACCGGCTGCGCTGGGACTCGCCCGGCGGCGTGCAGACGCAGGCCACCAACACCTATGCCATCGATACATTCGGCACCGATTTTGTGAAATTGGATTACGGCCTGGCTAAGCTGGATAGCCTCATCACCAACAACATCTCCAACGAAGTGCGCTATCAGTACGGCCGCGAGTTGAACGACGAAGGCCAGCAGCCCTTCAGTTCCTACACCAAGCAGTACCTGGAAAGCACCAACGGTGTCACCAACGCCCCGGTGGGCGATTTCACGCCCAACGTGCCGCAAGTCGGGCTGGACACCTCCATCGGATTCAATCTCGGATCGCCTTATTACTCCTACCGCAAGGCTCTGCCCGACGAGCGCAAGTGGCAGATTGGCGATACGGCCGCATGGCAAAAAGGGAACCACAGCATCAAGTTCGGCGTGGACATGATCCACAACTACGACATTCTCAACAATACGTATGAAGGCAACGGCGTCTACACCTACAGCTACATCGGCAACTACTTCGCCGATGTGTTGAGCGAGGGTGGCGCAAAGGGCGTTTGCAACAGCACCAGCACGGTGACAGCGCCGGGCAGCGCGACCACGGACTACGTAGGCACCGCTCCTTGCGGCACCTTCGTTCAAGGCTTCGGTCCCTCGGCCTGGGATCTGGCCACCACCGACTACGGCTTCTTCGGCGAAGATCACTGGAAGCTGACCCCGCGCCTGACGCTCGATCTGGGCCTGCGCTACGACTATGAGAGTCTCCCAGGGCCGTATTCCACGCTGGTTACGGGTTCCGGCAGCTTCGTCCCGTATCTGACTTCCACCAACGGCATCTGCGACGCTTACACCGGTCCCGGCACCTGCCCCACGCTCGCCGCACAGGCCAATCTCACCAACCACCCCAGCGATAAAGACAACTTCGGTCCGCGCGTCGGCATCGCCTACGATCCCTTTGGCGACGGCAAGACCACGGTGCGCGCCGGCTACGGACTTTACTTTGGCCGCATTACCAACGGCGTGCTGCTCAACAACCTGCTCAACACCGGCAGCCCGCTGGGCCAGTATGTTTCGGCCTCGCTGAAGCCCAACAACCCCACCTCGCCGCTGTTCCCCAACATCATTCCCGCGGCTGCCGGTTCGGCGCCCAGTTCCCAGTTCTTCGCGCAGAACTTCCGCAACCCGCAGGTGCATGAAGTCGACTTCTCCGTCCAGCGCGATTTAGGCCACGGCACCATCGGTCAGATCAGCTACATGGGCGCATTCAGCCGTGAACTGCCCAACGCCCTCAACATCAATCTCAACCCCAACGCGAATACGGCAGCAACCGGAAATCCCAACGGCGTCATCGACAGCGTAATCACGGTCTCCGATTCCACGCAGGGGGGCCCGCTCGTCAACGGCACCACCTTCACCATCCCCACCTACACCAACCTCATTAATTCCAACTTCGGCGCGGTGAACGAACTGTTCAGCAACATCAACGCCAGCTACAACGCCGCGGTGTTCGAGATCGAAAACAAGACCTCGAAGATGGTTCAATACGACGTGAACTACACCTGGTCGCATGCCCTTGACTACGATCAGAACGAGACGACCACCACCCTCAGCAGCGGCTGGTTCGACCCCTACAACATCGACGGGTTCCGCAAGGGTGGCAACTACAACAACTCGGCTTTCAACGTCGAGAACCGCCTGGTCGCCTGGGCGCTGATCAACTCCCCCAATGTCCAGACAAATGGCTGGGCAAAGTGGCTCGTAAACGACTGGAGCCTGAACCCTATTTACCAGGCGCAGAATGGGCTTCCCATCTCGGCCACCATCGGCAACGGCTATCCCTCCTACTCCGCATACGGTTCCAGTTGGAACGGTGCCGGCAGCAACTACTGGATTCCGGAGATCGGCCGCAACACCTTCCAGCTCAAACGGACCATGGTGGTGGATATGCGCCTGGAAAAGCAGTTGATCCAGAAGATCGGTGACAAGCCGTATCACCTGGAACTGCTGGGCGAATTCTTCAACGTTGCCAACCACCAGAACGTCACCTCGGAGAGCACCACCGCCTACAACCTGTCCTCCAACTCCTCGGTCGCCAGCGGTTGCTCCGCGAGCCAGTTGGTTCCGGGTCAGGCGCAGGAGGAGTGCTCAACCTTGACCTTCGTTCCCAAAGCGGGCTCGGGCGTCAATGCCACCGGCTTCCGCGCGGTCACCAACTCCGGCTCCAACTTCGCGTACAGCCCACGCCAGGTTCAGCTCTCGCTGCGCCTCGAGTTCTAACTCTGGACAGTTTCCAGCCCAATGGGCGACGGCTTTGGCCGTCGCCCATTGCTTTTTGCGCAACGCCTCTTTTGCCCTCGATAGCCGTCTATTTGTTTTGTCCGCCCTGTCCTGCGCTCTGTATCATGTTGCTGTCCATAGACAACAAAGCCTCAGGGAGACCGACATCAAACAGCTCATCTGCACGTTGGCGCTCCTGGCTGGGTGCGCGCCCGCTACTCTTTGCCAGAATCAGATTCCCGCCGCCGCTTGGCGCATTCCCATCGGCGCGCCTCCGGCGAATCCCGGCGCGCAGAGAACTGAGCTCCACTCCTCCAACATCGATGACGGCTACTGGCAGGGAGCCCCTGTCGGCGGTTTTGGCGCGGGCACCTTCTCGCGCAGCTATCGCGGGCACTTCGAGCGCTGGCATATCAAGGCCGGTACGCACAAATATCAGGACGTGCCCAACAACCAGTTTGCCGTGTTTGCGCAGCCGCAGGGTGGAACGCCCATTTCCATGGTGCTGGCGACTGGCAAACCGAAAGACGGAGCCCTCAGCAGTTGGAACTGGAGTTATCCCGCAGGCGACGGTCAATACGCGGCCCTTTATCCCAGAAGCTGGTTCGCTTACGGAACCAAGGCTCTCCCCGTCAAGCTGACCGTCGAACAGTTCTCACCGGTTCTGCCCGACAACTATAAGGAGACCAGCTATCCGGTGGCCGTTTACCGCTGGACCGCGGAGAATCCATCCTCCAAACCGTTAACTGTCTCCATTCTCTTCAGCTGGACCAACATGGTGGGGTGGTTCCGCGATCCGTCGCGCAACTTTGACGGAGCGCTCAACCAGCAGAACTTCAACCGTTTCGTCACGGAAAGAGCGGATGCATCCGGAAGCGGCGAAATGTCCGGCATCGTCTTCGACCGTTTGCGCCAGGGCCCTGTTCAGGACGAGTGGGATGGGCAATTCGCCATCGCCACCCTTCCCGGCAGCGGCGCTGAGGTCACCTATCTGGCCACGTATCCCGTTTCCTCCGATGGCTCCGAGGTGTGGGAGACCTTTTCGAAAGATGGCCGCCTGCCCAACGAAGCGCAGCCCGTAGCTTCCAGCGGAGATGCGCTGGCCGGCGCCTTTGCCGTGCGCTTCACCCTCGCTCCGCATGAGAAGCGCCTCGTTCCCATGGTCCTAAGCTGGGACCTGCCCGTCGTCCAATTCGGCAGCGGCCGCAAGTGGGATCGCCATTACACCCGCTTCTTTGGCACGGAAGGCACGCACGCCTGGGAGATCGCCCGCACCGCGCTCCTGCATCACGAGGAATGGAGCCAGGCCATCGAAGCCTGGCAAAAGCCCATCGTCAGCGATGAGCAAAAACCGGCCTGGTATCGCGCCGAGCTTTTCAACGAGCTCTATTACCTGGCCGACGGCGGCACGCTTTGGGGAAATGAGCGCGGCCCATCCGGAGAAAGTTCCCAGCCCCCGTTCAACGACCGGTTCACCTACATGGAGTGCTTCGATTACTCCTACTACGGCAGCCTGGATGTGCGCTTTTACGGGTCGTTTTCTCTGCTGCGCTTCTGGCCGGAGATCGAGAAGGAGGAGATGCGCGAGTACACCGATACCATTCCCGAGTCGAATCCGCAGCACTACGTGTGGGGATGGAAATCCGCCCGCGAAGGCCGCATGGTGGAGTACACACGCAAGGTTCCCGGCGCCGCTCCCCACGACCTGGGCTCGCCCGGTGAAGATCCGGTCATCAATCCCAACCAGTACAACTACCAGGACGTCTCCAACTGGCGCGATCTGAATTCCAAATACGTGCTGATGGTGTGGCGCGACTACGTGCTCACCGGCTCCAAAGACGAGCCGTTTCTCCACGACAGTTGGCCCGCCGTCAAGCAGGCCATGGAGCACCTCAACCAATACGACACCAACGGCGACGGGCTGATAGAAAATGGCGGCTTTCCCGATCAGACCTACGACGACTGGATCGCCACCGGCGAAAGCGCCTACTCCGGCAGCCTCTATCTGGCCGCGCTTCGGGCCACCGGGCGCATGGCCGAGAAGCTCGGCGAGCCTGCAGCGGCCCAGGAGTACGACGCGCTGGAAAAGCGCGCCGCATCGGCCTTCGTAAAGCATCTCTGGACCGGCGCGTACTTCCGTTACGCCGTCAAGGGCCAGGACACCGAGGCCGTGATGGCCGAGCAGTTGGCCGGCCAGTGGTACGCCGGTCTTACCGGACTTGGCGACCTGGTCCCGAAAGAGATGCGCGTCTCCGCGCTGCGCAAGGTCTACGACACCAACGTACGCCGCTTCGGTAAAGGAGAGATGGGCGCGGTCAACGGCATCGGCGCCGACGGCACACTGCTGCACAGCAACGACCAGATCGAGGAAGTATGGACCGGCGCCACCTTCGCCATCGCCAGCCACATGATCGCCGAAGGCCTCGTCGACGAAGGCTTCGCCACCGCCAAGGGCGTCAACAACGTAGTCTGGCGCGACCGCGGCTACTTCTTCCGCACCCCCGAAGCCTACGACATCCACGGTCTCTTCCGCGCCAGCATGTACATGCGCCCCGGCTCCATCTGGGCTATGGAGTACGCGCTGGACAAGAAATAGCGTCGCTTATTCGTACGCCAGCGCGTCGATCGGATCTTTCCGCGCCGCCATCCACGCCGGGTATAGCGCCCCGCAGATCGCTCCAACAAACGCGATGCCCGCACCCCTGGCGACCCACAGACCGGTAATCTCAAAATTGGTCGTGGGATAGAGATGGATCATCAGAATCCTCACCCCGAATGTACCTGCAATGCCCAGCAGCACTCCGGCCACGGCCATCGTCGCCGTCTCGCGCAGCACCACGTCCACAATGGTCAGCTTCGAAGCCCCCATCGATTTGAGGATGCCGATCTCACGCGTCCGCTCCAGCACCGCCGTGTACATCGACTGAAAGATAGCTAGAAAGCCCACCACCACCGCAATAAAAGTGACCACGTCAAGCGCGATGTTGAACCCCGGCAGCTTGTCCGGTGTCATTTCTTCCAGCCATTCGTCAACAGTCTCAACCGGGTAATCTTCCAGTCCGTGCGTGGCATGAATCTCCGTCATAACAGCGTTGCAATCGGCAGGATCGTCGCATTTGATGTAAAAGATGGAAGCCTTGCCCTCGGCATCCGTGATCTGGTCCATCGTTTCGAGCGGCACCATCTTGCGCGCGCCTTTGCCGTGCTGCACGATTCCCGAAATACGGAAAGGATGATCCAGCACTTTGATCGTGTCGCCCACGTGATAGCCCTTGTCGGAAGCCGCAAACAGATCGTCCACGATCACGTCATTGGGCCCTTGAAACCGGCCGCCGGTGACAAACACGAAGGGCTTCAAGGCATCGAAGCTGTCGAAGTCGATGCCGTTGATCACTTCGATCTTGCCTGCGGTAACAAACTTCGAATTCACCGGAGAAACCACCGCCACATGCGGCAGTTTCCTTAGCACCTCGGCAAACTTCACCGGCATCGGCGCCCCGCTTACGCCCACCATGATGCTCGAGTTCGGAGGCCGCATGGTCAGGTCGGCGCCGATCCCATTCTGCCGCTGCTTGGTGTCGTTCAGCATCCCCATGAAAATGCCGGCAATCGAGAGGATCATGATTACTTCAATCGCCACCGCCAGCACGCTGATGATGGAGCGCACCGGACGGTGCACCAGATTGGCAAAGACGAGCTTGTTCATTCCTTTTGCCTGGCTCCGCGGGCCCGAACGGAAAAGACCCTCGCCTTCAGGGTATCAGCCCGCTTCGCTCACGCCCGGAAGCCCGCCTCAATTCCCATCCTGACCCCGCCGCACCATCCGGAGTGACGGATGGCACAGGACGGCCAGCGTGAGGGGTGTATCCTTCACAAACAGTTTCCAAGTTGGTACTTTTCTCCCAGAATGATGAAAACAAAGGAAAAATCGAAACTTCCCTTTGACGGCTTATCACAAGTCGATTTATTGTGAATGTGGAAAACTTTGGGGTACGTTACTCGTTTTGTGGTTCAAAATGGGAAACTCTGGATGGGAAACTTTGGTGAAGACCTGCGCATGGAGCGGCTCTCCCGCGGCATTGCGCTGGAGCAAATAACGGCGGTCACCAAGATCAGCCAGCATCACCTCGTGGCGCTGGAGCAGGAACGTTTTCGCCTGCTTCCCGGCGGCATCCTCTCCAAAGGCATCGTGCGCGGCTACACCGGGGCCCTTGGCCTCGACCCCCACGACTGGACCGAGCGATTCCTAAAGGCCTACCACGCCTCTGGCCTGGTCATCGACGACGACCGCAGTTGGACCGCCTTTGCCTCCAACGTCGGCAAGGCCCGCATGCTGCGCCGCGACGCCATGGAGCTCCGCCTGCGCTGGGCCGGCGCCATTGTCTTGCTGCTCATCGTCGCTGCCGCCGCCTTCCTCACCGTGCGCTACCTGGGTGTCCGCTCCGGCTGGTGGACCACGCTGCTTCCCGCGCATCAAGCCGTCGTCTTTCACAGCCTTGTCGATTCAGTCCGCCATTTGGGCTCCCGCATCCTCTCCTGGTTCGGTCGCTAGCCGCATCCAGCCTCTTGCCTTCTCATGGTTCAGCCCTTTCCGCCCGGCCCCGAACAGCGGTTTACCCGCCCGCCTGCTCCCCTCACCCTCCGCTAATCCCCATTCGCTGTTAGTCTTTGCCCACATCCCCTCCCTGCAATTACCATAGTTGGGTACAACTATGTCTCGGCCCTGCCGGTGGAGGCCCGTCCTACCCTCATCGCGGCGCACCAATTACTTGATTCCCTTCAATGGGGAGGAGTTTGAAGTTGAGCGATCGTTTTCTGTTTACCTCCGAGTCAGTCACCGAAGGCCATCCTGACAAGATTGCCGACCAGGTCTCTGACGCAATCCTCGATGCCTGCCTGGAGCAGGATCCTTACAGCCGCGTAGCCGCAGAAACCCTTACGGCCACCGGCCTGGTCGTCATCGCCGGCGAAATCACCACCAAGGCCTACGTCGACTTCCAGAGCCTGGTGCGCGGCGTGGTCGCCTCCATCGGCTATGACAATGCCCTTTACGGCTTCGACTCCAACACCTGCGCCGTCATCTCCACCATCAACAAGCAGTCCGGCGACATCGCCCAGGGCGTTGACACCGGCGGCGCAGGCGACCAGGGCATGATGTTCGGCTATGCCTCCAACGAGACCCCGGAGCTGATGC
>CAYUJM010000093.1:0-17364 GCA_964445025.1 uncultured Occallatibacter sp.
CGTGCATCAGCCGCTCGCGGTCCAGCGTGACCACGATCTCCGTGCCCTTGCCCCAGGCATAGAGGTTTTCGCGAGCCTCCGCGCGCGAACCCGATGCGCGAATGATGCGGATGACGGTGTCCAGATTGTCGAGCGCGATCTTCAGGCCTTCGAGGATGTGCTCTCGCGCGCGGTCTTTCTTCAAAAGGAAAACCGTCCGCCGCTGAACCACATCGACGCGATGATCGATGAAGGCGCGGATTGCCTGGTCCAGGCTCAGTTCCCGCGGCTGCCCGTTGAGCACCGCCAGGAAGATCATGGAGAAGCTTTCCTGCATCTGCGTGTGCTTGTAGAGCTGGTTGAGCACAATCTCAGGCTGCGCGCCGCGCTTCAGCTCGATGACGATGCGCATGCCGTCGCGGTCGCTCTCGTCGCGCACGTCGCTGATCTCGTCCACGATCTTGTCGTTGACCAGCTCGGCGATGCGTTCGATGAGCTTGGACTTGTTCACCTGGTAAGGAATCTCGGTGACGATGATCGCGAGTCTTTCCTTGGTCAGGTTTTCAGTGGCCACTTTGGCGCGCATCATAAAGCGCCCGCGGCCGGTTTTGTACGCGTTGGGGATTCCGGACTTGCCGTAGAGAAATCCGCCCGTGGGGAAATCCGGTCCCTGCACGTGCTTCAACACTTCGGCGAGGCCCGCGTGGGGATCCTTCACCAGCGCAATCGTCGCGTTGAGGACTTCCGTGAGATTGTGCGGCGGGATGTTGGTGGCCATGCCGACCGCGATGCCGCTTGAACCATTCACGATCAAATTGGGAATGCGCGTGGGCAGTACCGTCGGCTCGAATGTGGACTCGTCGTAATTCGGCGTGAAGTCTACGGTCTCCATCTCGATGTCGGCCAGCATCTCGCCGGCAATGCGCTCCATGCGGCACTCGGTGTAGCGCATGGCCGCCGGAGGATCACCGTCTACGGAGCCGAAGTTTCCCTGCCCGTCCACCAGCGGATAGCGCAGCGAAAACGGCTGCGCCATGCGCACCAGCGTGTCGTAGATGGCCGAGTCGCCGTGGGGATGGTAGACACCCATGGCCTGGCCCACAACCTTCGCGCACTTGGCGTATTTCTTGTTGTACTCCAGGCCCATCTCGCTCAGCGTGTAAAGCACGCGACGATGCACCGGCTTCAATCCGTCGAGGGCGCTGGGCAGCGCGCGGCCGATGATGACCGACATCGAGTAGTCGAGATACGAGCGCCGCATCTCTTCTTCGATGTTGATTGGAATAAGGTTCGTACCGCCGTTCGGTGGCGTACCGCCTTCAAGAGGGAGCAGGGGGTTCTGATCGTCGGCCATAGGGTTTTTTCTTATCCCGCAGAAGGGCGGCAGAGAGGGTCCGGAAAAAGCGGGGCCGGGTCCGCGGGCTACGCTTCTATTTTAACCTTTCAGCGGCCGATTCAGCAAGGCGAAATGCGGCAAATAAGTCCTTATTTTGGTTGAATTTATAGCTATTTCCGATCGGTCGTCGGGAAGTTCCATGAAGCTCACGCTGCGGGGCGGGATTTGGCCTTTGATTTGGCGCTGATTCCGCCCTTCTTTTTGGTCCATTTCTCACTTTGCTCCTCGCCCAATCCTGACAGAATCACGGGGGGCCGGTCGGGCAGTTCGACAAGCAACTTCAACTTGCCGCCAACGCCTTCCACGTAACTCCGGAGCGTGGAAATGTAGAGGTCGGTGCGCTTCTCGATGCGCGAGACGCCCTCTTGCCCAATTTTGAGCTTCTTCGACAGACGCGCCTGCGTCAGTTTGCGCAGGCGGCGGATCTCCCGAAGATTCAACTCTTCGGCGATCAATTCGGTCGCCATCTGTTCGATCTTGCGGCGCGATTCCGGGGATTGGCGAGCCAGCATCTCGTCTAGAGAGACCGTAGAGTAAGCCATTATCGTTTCTCCTTCTCCACTGCGATTGACCTTTGGTGTTGATCGAAGCGGCGATCCGCGATTTCGATCAGATCGCGGTAGAACTTGTCTTGGGAAGCACCGGACTTGTCACCGGCAACCAGCAGGATTGCCCTCCGTTTCATGTCGAATGCGAAGGCCACCCGCCAAACACCGTCATCTGCGCGGAAGCGGAGTTCCTTCATGTTGGCGTGCTTCGATCCGTTCAGCGTATCCACTTGCGGGCGGCCAAGTTGCGGCCCAAATTCTCTAAGCAGCTCAGCCCGAGAAAGTATCATCTGCTGAATGGTCCCAGGCAACCGCGGAACCTCGGTCGCGAACTCCGGATAGAACTCCACAGTCCACACTCACTTATTATGCTCTGGAAAGCCTAATGTCTTCAAGTGCATTTCCCATCTGAGCCGTCCGCTCAAACGCCGCATCTACAGTAAACCCGGCAAGCTCAGCGCGCAGAACACGGCCTGGAGCGCAACGATGGCCCCAGCTGCTGCCAGCGCGAGCCGTCCCCGCGGCCCCTCGTAGGCGTCGGCAAATACGCCACCCACGAACGTGAGCAGAAACGGCAGCGCCCAAAGCCACGGGCTGCCCTGCGTCCCTGTCAGAATCACCGGGAACAAGGCCAAAGCACAGATCAACGGAGCTGTGTTGCCGAAGTAGCGCGACTTCCTGATCCCCAAAAAGAGCAGCAAAGCGGCAGAAGCGGCCACGGTAATCCCCGCGTTTCCCAGAGTTGAGAAAAACCGCCGTGCCGGGTCCAGAGAGATCGACAGGAACCCCGCCGCCGAGCGAAAGACATAACTGAACGCGTCAGGCGAGAATCCATAGGAGGCAAACACCAGGACCAGAGCTCCGGCCGCGGCAACGAGCACCACTGGCAGCACCTGGCTCCTGCGCCCCTCGGCCACCCACAGCATCGACACCAGGCCCAAAAGCGCCACCAGCGGCAGAGCCGCAATGTGCGAGGCTGCCGCCAGGCCGAAGGCCGCCGTCAACAGCACAATGCGCGGCCGCCACTTGCGCCGCGGTCCCTGCATGGCGTGGGCCACGCCGATGCACGTGTACACGCCGCCGTATACCCCCAGCGCCGCCAATACCTCCGCGTTGGGCGATACGCAGGCCCTGAGCACCGCCGGAGAGAAGCAGTAGAGCGCCAGAGCCGTGTATCCGCCACTGTTCCCGTAGAGCCGCCTAGTGACCCACCAGAGCCCCGCGCCCAGGACGCAGCCAGCCAGCAGAAACGGAAGCCGCAACAGCAACAGCACATGCGTAACCTGGTGACGCAGTTCCCATGTACTTACTTCGCCGCCAGCTTCCCGCCCTGTGGATGAGGATCCGTCCGCGGGGCCGCCGGCTTGAAAAACCCTGTCCTCGGGCTTGCGAAACACATCCAGCGCCCGCTCTCCCAGCAGGGCGAGGGTCAGCGGCAGCCCGGCAAGCCTGTAGGCCAGAATGCCATCGTGAATGTTGCCGCAGGTGGTGTAGTAGCCGGCCAGCGCCGACGGCCGCTCCCAGGTCTCGCGCCCGCACCGCGCATATTGGTAATCGCGGTCGGTGAGCGTCTGATGTTCCGTGAGCCACAGACCCTGGATAAGAAAGAGGGCCAGCAACCCCGCCGCAATGCGCTGCGGAAGATTGAAGTGAAAGCGGCGGATCCTGCCAAACCGAAGTGTCATCACGTCCAGACGAGTCGATTCCAGTTTAAACGGCGCGACCGAGGCAGCCGAGTTGCAGCGCTGCTACGACCACTGGCAAGAAAGCAGCATCCAACCCGGCCTGGGGTGCGCTCCGTAGAATGTTGCAGTCCCACTACACCGGCACAAGGGCGCAACATCACCCGCCGCGCCGTTTGTGAATTACCCCGAGGCGATGCACCATCTCCAGACACAGCAAAGCCGCCCCGAAGGGCGGCCTTGCTGATTTGGTTTGGGCTGGTGGTCAGTTGTGGGTGGTCAGTTGAAGATCGCCCCTACGGTCACGTTCGAGCTGCCGGCGCTGGAGGTGACTCCATTGTTGGAAGTGGGGGAGGATCCGAGCGTAATCGAGCAGCTGTTTGGTCCGGCTGCATTGACTGCCAGAATAGGGGTGCAGTTATAGGACCATCCGCCAAACTGTCCCGCACCGGCTGGCGCGGTCAAGGTCAAGACGGTATTCACGGGGTAGGTCGCCGTGCAGACCGAACCGCCCGCACCGCCTCCCGAGGTCCAACCGGGACCGCAGTGAATCACATCCGGAGTGCCTGTGGCGGAAGGAGCCGTTACCTCCCAGTTGGTGGTGTTCAGGCCTTCGTTATAGACGGTCAGCGTAACCAGCAATCCCGATGTCTGCGAACCTGGGTAGCACGTGCCCGGAGTTGGCGGGTCGCCGGCCGGATTGGGGAGAGCCAGCGGGCAGTTGAACGAAGCCGTGGCTGTCTGTATCGTCCCGTCGGTTGAGGTCGCTTCCGCAATGATGATGGCGCCTCCGTTTCCGTAGGCCGTCACCACGCCGGCCGGAGCCCCAGGATTCGCCGGGCTCGCATTGGTGCTGACCGGAAAGACCTCGGGCGCGGAGGAGAGCCACTGTACCGAGTTCGTCAGGTCCCTGGTATACGGAACATCCGAGAACGTTCCGATGGCCAGGAAGTTCCCGGTATCCTGCAGTTGGTCGACGGTAATCGTGCTGGGAACAATCGTGAGCGAAATCAGAGGCTCCGGTGCCGGTGTCTGTGTTACCGTGACCGTCGCGGTCGCGGACACAACGCTGGCCGCGCCATTGTTGGCTGGGTTCGTATAGATCGCCGTGATTGTGGTGGAGCCGGGACTTACCCCCGTGACGGTCCCGGTATTGAGGCCGACCGTAGCGATAGTTGGAACGCTGGAACTCCATTGAATGCTGTTCGAGTCGGTCACATCCTCTTCAAGACCCGTGCTTCCCTGCGTTCCAAGTGCAATGAGTTGGGTAATCTGACCGGACGCGGAAACCGACTGCGAGGATGGAATGATGGAAAGCGCCGTGTAGCCCTGTGAGGTTCCGCCGGTCACAGTGAAGGCGGCGATGCCAGTGACTACAGTGTTGTTGGCGTTTGTGGCGATGGCCGTGATGGTGGTGGTGCCCTGGCTTACTCCGGTGGCAAGGCCGCCGGCGCTGATGGTGGCAACCTGTGCGGAGCTCGAAGCCCAGGTGACCGAGGTTGTGAGATTCTCGGTAGCTCCCGAAGTAGTGGTTCCAATGGCGATGAACTGGGTGGTATCACCCGGCGCAGGGACCGACTGGGTTCCTGGAATGATGCTCAGGGCGACCAGTAAACCCCCTGTGGTTCCCCCGCCGCTTACGGCGGTAACGGTGAGCGTTGCCGTGGCGCCGGCTGTTCCGGGGTAGGTGGCAGTGATTACGGCAGTGCCTGCGCCCACAGCGGTTGCCAGCCCGGTTGAGCTAACGGTCGCAACTGCGGGGGTACCGGAAGACCAGGTGACCTGGTCGGTTACATCCTGCGAAGCTGCGGGATGACTCCCGTGGGGGATGATGCCAGTGGCGCTGAACTGCACAGTCTGTCCCACAGCCATAGTCTGCGAAGATGGGGATAACTGGATGGAAGCCACTTGAGTGTTGGTGCAGCCGGTAAACGGCAGGACCAGACAAACGAGTCCCAGCACCTTGAAGCAATCACGACCGAACATGCATAGCCTCCTTACATCTGTTGCCGGCCTCGCCCTCCAAAATGGAGCAGCAGAGCCGCGCTTCCGCTTCAGTTCCCCTGTATAGGTCCCATCATCGTCGAACCCCTTGGTCGGCGGAAGTGCCTTTCCTCTCATGAACTTCTTACGGAATCAAGTCGGTTAATAAACCTCTGAATGCAGTGCGTTAGACATAAAAATCGCACCCTGCGCGACGTGCCTTTCAAGGCTCACCGGTCTAATTCTGCGCCTGACCGATCACAATGGAGCCGATCCAGCGATCCTGAATCCCACAAAGAACGAGTCATACCGTGCTCAACTGCTGCAACTTTATGACCAATCCTCTTCCGCTCCTAACTTCTTTAGAATCCTGCATTCCCGTCGGTATTGCCTGAGGCAGGTGTAATCTCCTGTATACGCGGCATGCCATATTGGTACTCAGGTTTACAAACTTTCGGCACCCTCATCCGCACCACCCCACCGCTGCCACGCAGGATCTCTCACGGCGTGATTCACCATGTTCTTATCGGCACCTTTGGCGGCCGACTCTATGTCTGCGCTGGAGGCTCAGTCGCAGCCGCTTTGAGAGCAGGGCGGAAACCCGGACCTGTTGTATCGTGATAGCTGAGTCCCGGTAGAGGTTCCGCCACGTGGTCACCCCCGACATCTTCGAATTGCTGAAGCGGGTGAAGTGGAACTCATTTCACTTTTGGACCTCCCTGCATAATCTGTTCGTTCCCCTCGGAGCGTCGCTGGCTGAGGCCGCGCGCCGCTGGGTCAAACGCCGCAACGCACGCCTGGCGCAAAGCTGGCCCTCGGTGGAGGGGCGGGTTCAAGACACACACGTCGCGAAGGGGACGAAGTTCTTCGGCAGCCAGCGCCACCCCAACGCCACGTTCACTTACTCCTACTCGGTAAAGGAAGGCAGCGAGAACAACTACTATTCAGGCGATTTCTCGCGGCCGTTTCCGGACGAAGATCGCGCCTGGGAGTGGCTGTGGTCGCTCAAAGGCAAGCACATCCGCGTGCATGTCCAGCCCGACCACCCCGAGGTTTCCGTTGTGCTGGCCGCCGATCTGGACGCGCACTACCCGCTGCCCGTGCGCACGCCGGAAGACCTGGTCTTCGCGCGGCCGGAGATTTACACGCAGTAGTGCAACGTCCCGATTTTGCCCCCCGCCGCCCGCACCCGCTACACTTCTGGTCAGCATGGCCATTGCCCGCGACAACTCCCCGGAACGGCTCGTCAGCGCCTCGCGCGCCGAAGAGGAGCAGGGATTCGAGCTTAAACTTCGCCCCCGCTGGCTGCGCGAGTTTATTGGCCAGTCCAAGGCCAAGGAACAGTTGGCGATCGCGCTTGAAGCGGCCAAATCGCGCGGCGAGGCGCTGGATCACGTGCTCCTGTTTGGCCCTCCCGGCCTGGGCAAAACCACCCTGGCCACCATCATTGCCAATGAACTGGATGTAGGCTTCCAGCAGACCTCGGGTCCGGCGCTGCAAATCCAGGGCGACCTGACCGCTATCCTCACGAATCTGCGCGAACGGCAAGTCTTGTTTCTCGATGAAATCCACCGCATGCAGCCGGTGCTGGAAGAGAAACTCTACACCGCGCTCGAGGACTACAAGCTCGACATCATCATCGGCCAGGGCCCGGCGGCGCGCACGCATGTGATGGAGATTCGTCCCTTCACGTTCATCGGCGCAACTACGCGGCCAGGGCTGCTGTCGTCTCCGCTGCGGTCGCGCTTCGGCATCCTGCTGCGGCTGGAGTTTTACACCGAAGAGGAGCTTCGCTACATTGTGGAACGTTCCGCCGAGGTGATGGGCGTGCCCATCGACCAGGACGGCGCGGCTGAGATTGCGCTGCGCTCGCGCGGCACTCCGCGCATTGCCAACCGCTTGCTGCGCCGCGTACGCGACTACGCCCAGGTGCGCGGCTCGGGAACCATCGATCGGCCCACGGCCAACGCCGCGCTCACCATGCTGGAGGTGGATGCGCACGGATTCGACGAGATCGACCGGCGCCTGCTGCTGACCATCATGCAGAAGTACGACGGCGGCCCGGTGGGCCTGGGGACGCTGGCCGCAACACTGGCCGAAGAAGAGGACGCGCTTGAAGAGGTATACGAACCATTTTTGATTCAGATTGGATTTCTCGATCGCACACCGCGAGGACGTGTGGCCACACGCCTGGCCTACGAGCACTTCGGCCTGACCATGCCCGGCAGGCAGGCGCCGCTGTTTTAACATCACGCTGGGCGCCCCGATTCTGGATTATCATCCTGAGCTGAGGTCGCCGCGGCGACCGGAGTTGAAGGACCTGCGGCTGCTTTTCGCATAGAGCGGCAAGACCGCGGGTTCAACCCACCAACCACAAACGGAGAAACTGCCATGGCACTTACCGAATCCACCATGCTCGCCCTCGGCACCCTCGCGCCGGACTTCGCGCTCGCTGATGTAGTCACTGGCAAGACGGTCCGTCGTGACGACGTCGGCGGCAAGAAGGCAATGCTCGTCCTCTTCATCTGCACCCATTGCCCCTACGTCAAGCACGTTGAAAAAGGCCTCGCCGCGCTGGGCAAGGATTACGCCGGAAAGCCCCTGGGCATCGTCGCCATCAGTTCAAACGACGTGACCACGCACCCCGACGACAGTCCTGCCGGGCTCAAGCAGCAGGCTGAGAACTTCGGCTTTGTCTTTCCTTATCTTTACGATGAATCGCAGGCCGTGGCGCATGCCTACAAAGCGGCATGCACGCCGGATATCTTCCTCTTCGATGCCGACTTTCGCCTCGTCTATCGCGGCCAGTTCGATTCCAGCCGCCCAGGCAATGGGATTCCCGTCACCGGTGAGGACCTGCGCGGCGCCATCGACCAGGTGGTTGCAGGCAAGTCGGTCCCGACGGACCAGCGGCCCTCGATCGGTTGCAATATAAAGTGGAAGGAATGAGAAAGTGCGAAGTTTGCGATGTTTGCGGAGTTAGTGGGAGGTCACCCGCAGCTAACTCCGCGTCACAGCGCCAGGCCTCTTAAATACTCTCTGAACCTTTCGCCAAACTCCGGCCGCTTCAGCGCGAACTCCACCGTCGCCTGCAGCATGCCGAACTTGTCGCCGGCATCGAAGCGCTTGCCTTCGAAGGTGTATCCGAATACCTTTTCTTCCTTGAGCAGCGCCTTGATTCCGTCTGTGAGTTGAATCTCGCCGCCGGCGCCGGGCGTGGTCTGCTCCAGCAGTTCGAATACGCGCGGCGTGAGCACATAGCGGCCGATGATGGCCTGCTTCGACGGCGCTTCTTCGAACTTCGGCTTCTCCACCATGCCCGTGCAGTTATAAATTCTCGGATTGGTTGAGTCCTGCGTCCCGGCCAGCACGCCATACGCGCTGATTCCCGGCCCCTCGATGGTCATGGTCGCCAGCACCGATCCGCCCCGTTCATCGAACACATCGATCAACTGCTTCAGGCAGGGCGTTTCGGCATCGATCACATCGTCGGGCAGAAGCACAGCGAAGGGCTCATCGCCCACGAGTTCCTTGGCGCATAAAACGGCATGGCCCAGACCCAGCGGCTCTTTTTGCCGGACATAGCTGATCCGCGCCATCGACGAAACGCCGCGTGATACGGCCAGCAGATCCTTTTTGCCTTTCCGCTCCAGCGTTGCGTCAAGCTCATAGCTGACGTCGAAATGGTCCTCCATCGCGCTCTTGCCGCGGCCGGTGACGATGATGAGGTGCTCGATTCCGGATGCAATTGCCTCCTCGACGCCATATTGCAGGATGGGCTTGTCAACAAGGGCCAGCATCTCCTTGGGGATCACCTTTGTCGCCGGCAAGAACCGCGTGCCCAGACCACCCGCGGGGAATACTGCCTTCCGAACCCGTTTACTCATTCCTCGCTCCTCTTTCACCATGAAGGCTCACGTCGTGCGACCGGTCTCTACGGCGGCGTTCTGCTTTCAAGCACCTACCGGCGCTGGCGCCAGTTTGGCGAGCACTTCGTGAATCTCCAGCAGCACTTCGTCAGGCCGGGTGGCTGCCAAAGGATACTTCAACAGACCCTGCGGCGTGAACTGCGCGCCGCGCTTGGCGCTCTTCGCCACCAGCCGCATCAGTTGCTGCGGATCGACCGCAGCGTTCTCCATGAACCGGATCTGCAGTTCGCCGCGCTTGCGATCTACCTGCGCAATTCCCAGCCGCTCACACTCAAGGCGCAGCAGGGCTGCTTCCAGCAGATACACGGTGGCATCCGGCGGCGCGCCATAGCGGTCCTGCATTTCTGCACGTACCTCGTTCACCGCTGTCTCGCTGGCTGCGCCGGCGATCTTCTTGTAGAGCCGCAGACGCTGGTTCTCTTCCGGCACATAGCTCTCGTCGATGCGCAGCGCGATACCGAGATTCAACTGCGTGGCGGGCCGCTCTTCGCTCGTCTCGCCCTTCATCTCCTTCACCGCGGCTTCGAGCATGGATGTATATAGCTCGAAACCGACAGCCTCAATGTGTCCGCTCTGTTCGCCGCCCAGCATGTTGCCCGCGCCGCGAAGTTCCAGGTCCAGCGCAGCAATTTTGAATCCCGCGCCCAGGTCGCTGAACTCCTTGAGCGCCGCCAGCCTTCGCCGCGCGATCTCCGTCAACTCCTGCTCGGGCGGAATCAACAGATACGCATACGCTCTTCGATTGGACCGTCCCACACGGCCACGCAATTGATACAACTCGCTCAGCCCGTGCCGGTCGGCGCGGTTGATGAGCATGGTGTTCGCCAACGGGATGTCCAGGCCGTTTTCAATGATGGTTGTCGCCACCAGCACGTCGTATTCGTGATGCATGAAGGCCAGCATCACGCGCTCCAGCTCCGTCTCGCTCATCTGCCCGTGGCCCACCGTCACGCGCGCTGCGGGAACAAGTTCCTGAATGCGCGCTGCGATCTCGTAGATCGTCTCCACGCGGTTGTGGACGAAATACACCTGCCCGCCGCGCTCCAGCTCCACTTCGACGGCCGAGCGCACGATCTTTTCATCGAACTTCGCCACCACGGTTTGAATCGCCATGCGGTCCTTGGGCGGCGTCTCGATCACGCTCATGTCGCGCAGGCCGACGAGAGACATGTGCAGCGTGCGCGGAATGGGCGTGGCGCTCATGGCAAGCACGTCTATCTCCTTGCGCATCTGCTTGAGGCGTTCCTTGTGGCGCACGCCGAAGCGCTGCTCTTCATCCACAATCAGCAGGCCCAGGTCCTGGAACTTGACGTCTTTGGAAAGCAGCCGGTGGGTGCCGATCAGAATGTCCACGCGACCCGTCTCAACCTGCTCGACGATGGCCTTCTGCTCCTTCGCTGTGCGAAAGCGCGAGATCATTTCGATCTTGATGGGGAACTGCGCAAACCGCTTCTTGAATGTCTCGAAGTGCTGAAAGCTCAGGATGGTCGTCGGCGTCAGAACAGCAACCTGCTTGCCGTCCTGCACGGCCTTGAAAGCCGCGCGCATGGCCACTTCGGTTTTACCGTAGCCCACATCGCCGCACAGCAGGCGGTCCATAGGAGTGGTCGATTCCATGTCGTACTTGATGGCGCGGATAGCGGATAACTGGTCGTCTGTTTCGCTGTAATCGAATGAGTCCTCAAACTCCTTTTGGAACTCATTATCTTTCGAGAAAGACGTTCCCTTAGCCGTGGTCCGCTCGGCATAGAGCTTCAATAGCTCGGCCGTCATGTCCTGCATTGCCTTGCGGACGCGGGCCTTGGTCTTGGCCCATTGCTGCGAGCCCAGCTTATTCAGCACCGGCGCCGGCCCCGTATCGGTGGAGCGATACTTCTGGATCAGATCCAGGCGAGTCAGCGGGACGTAGAGCTTTGCGGCCTCAGCAAACTCCAGGATCATGAACTCTACCGAGAGCCCATCCTGCACAATCTCCTTCAGGCCCTGGTATTGCGCGATGCCGTGCTCCACGTGCACCACGTAATCTCCCACGGCGAGATCGCGAAAGTCGGAGACAAAGGCAGCCGTTTTCGATCGCTTGGGCTCCGGACGCGCCGCCACATCCGCTTCGTCGGAGAGGTCGTTGGCGCCGAAAAGGATCAGATTCGCGTCTGCGAAGCTCACGCCCGTGGCCAGCGGCGTTCGTACGATCACGGGCACGCGCAAATCGCCGGCCAGGTAACTGCCCTCGTCGAGCATGGTCTCGCCGAAATGCGGAGTGCGGCTGCCCAGCCGGTAAGGAATCTGGTACTCGCGCAACACCGTGGCCAGCCGTTCCACATCGCCCTGGTGCGGCGCGGCCAGCACAATCCGCGACTCGGCAAGCATCAGGCTCTTCAACTGTTCGGTGAGCGCCGGGATCGAGCCATGAAACTTGAACGTAGGCCGCGTGTTCAGCTCAATTTCGCCCAGGGTCGAGTCCTCATCCAGCACGTCCACCGCGCCCAGTTGATCCAGATCGAGGCCGTAGTGAGATTCAAGCGAGGCTTGCAGCACCTCGGGGCGCAGATAGATGTCTTCGGGCCGGATCAGCGAGCCGATCGCCGACCGCTCATGGCGCTGTTCCACCTTGTTCCACCAGCGATCAATCTGGTTGCGCACCATGGCCGGCTCTTCAATGAACAAGGCGCACTTGGGCAGCAGCGACAGCAGCGACTTGTTCGCGCCGGCCACAGCGGAGAAAAACTCCCATCCCGGAAACACGCTGACTCCGCCCGCCGCGGCCATCTCGGCCGCCATCTCCTCGTCCTCTTCCGAACCTGGGACTTCCACGCGCTGCCTGCTCAGGCGCGCATGCACCGCGGCCAGCAAGCGCTCCGTCACCGGCGTCTCGGTCAACGGCAGCAACTGTGTCTCGTCCAGGCCGCTTTGCGACCGCTGCGTCTCCGGATCGAACTTGCGGATGGTCTCAATCTCATCGCCGAAGAACTCGATGCGCACGGGCCGGTCGGCTTCCGGCGAGTAGATGTCGAGAATTCCGCCCCGCCGCGTGAACTGGCCGGGCATCTCCACCAGGTCCATCTGCGTATATCCCACGCTGGCCAGGTGGCCGGTCAGCACCTCCACATCCACTTCTTCGCCGCGTTTGAGCGTGACGGCGAGGCCTGCGTAATAATCCCGGTCAAACAGCTTCAGCGCCGCTGCTTCGACCGGGGCAATCAGGATGGACACCGCACCGGTGGCCAGCTTCCACAAGGCCGATGCGCGCTGCTCCTGGACGTCGGGATGCGGAGACAGATTTTCGAAGGGAAGCACATCGTGGGCCGGCAGCCGCACCACTTCCGCGGGGTCCACGGCGCCGGTCAGCTCGCAGCCCGCCTTGAGCATCGGCTCCAGAGCCTCGGCAGCCTTGTTATCGGCCACCACCACGATCACCGGCTGGCGGGCCGCGCGCGCCATCAGCGGCAGATAGAGAGCGCGCGCAGTGGCGGTGAGCCCGGACACACGCCTCCGCCCCGCACCCAGGCTTAGATGCCTTCGTACGCGTTCAAAACCCGGGGAGTGCTCCAGCTCCGCGAAGATCTCGCGGACAAACGGGAGGATCATGAACTTTCAGTTTATCAGTGCTGTCACAGCAGCCGAACCGGGACTCCGGTAAACTAGATAGCGATGCGGCTCGGAATCGATTTCGGAACGACGCGCGTAGTTGTCGCGCTGGTTGACCGAGGCAATTTCCCGCTCGTGAGTTTCGAGGCGCCGGACGGCCAGGTGCACGACTGGTTTCCTCCCGTGGCTGCCATCAACGGAGACCGGCGCGTCTACGGCTGGGAGGCCATTGCCGCGCAGGAAGACGAGAGCTGGACAGTTCTGCGCTCGCTCAAGCGATCTTTGCGCTCCGCCAATCCGCATACGCTGGTTTCCGTGGCCGGGCAACACATCCCGCTGCGCCAGTTGATGGCCGAGATAATGCTCGCGCTGAAGGTGCAATTGCTGGAACACTCGAATGCCGGCGCCCGTTCAGGTGCGGATTCAGAAGAGAAGATCGAAGTGATGCTGGGCGTGCCTGCCAACGCCAACAGCAACCAGCGCTTCCTCACGGAAGAGGCTGCGCAGGCCGCGGGATTTACGGTGCTCGGACTGCTGAACGAGCCCTCGGCGGCGGCCATTGAATTTGCTCACCGCAACAGCGCGGACCGCAAGAACCGCGCCGGGAACGGGCTGGTGGTGTACGACCTCGGTGGCGGCACCTTCGACGTCTCGCTGGTCACGCTGGGCGAGACCGAGCACACCGTCGAAGCGTCGGACGGCATACCGAGCCTGGGCGGAGACGACTTCGATGAGATCCTTGCCGCGCTGGCGCTCGAGTCGCTCGGCGAAGGCGTCACGCTCAAGCCGTTCGAGCGCTACCGCCTGCTGGAAGAGTGCCGCGAGAAGAAAGAGACGCTCAACCCCAACACCCGCAAAGTGACCATCGACCTGGAACGCGTGCGCGCAGGTTGGGAGCAGGTAACGATCGCTGTCGACGACTACTACGAGCGCTGCCGTCCGCTCATCGAGCAGACCCGCGCCGTGGTCGACAATCTGCTGGCCGCCCACGCCGAGCGCGCGCTGGACACTCTCTACGTGACCGGCGGAGCCGCGGAGCTGCCTCCCGTGGCGCGCATCCTGCGCGAGAGCTTCGGCCGCAAGGTGCGGCGCTCGGCTTACATGCGCTCGGCAAGCGCCATCGGTCTGGCCATTCGCGCCGCGGTGCTGACGGGCGACATGCCCGGCCAGTTGCCCGAAGAAGCGCATGAGCAATCATTCGATCAGTTCAGCCGCAACTTTGGGCTGTGGCGCGAGACCGACTTTGGCGGGACTATCTTCTTCGACCTGATCTTCCCCCGCGGCGTGCAACTGCCCGCGCCCGGCGAGCCGCCTTTGCGCATCGAGCGCGTTTACCGTCCGGCGCACAACATCGGCCATTTCCGCTATCTCGAGTGCACGCAACTGGACGAGCACGGCCAGCCCAGGGGCGAGATCGACAACTGGGATCAGATCCTGTTTCCCTTCGATCCGCAGTTGCAGCGCCGCGCCGATCTGGAATCGGTGCCGGTTGATCTGCTCGCCAATCCCGGCAACCTGAGGATTCGCGAGGAGTACACATGCGACTCAACCGGCGGACTGCAAGTGAAGATTCAAGCCGAGCCGGGCGGATACGCACGCGAGTACACCATCTCGCAATGCGCCTAGCGTTCAGCGGGGTTTGAACCTGCAACATCCTTCCGAATTGAGTTCTTCGCGGCCCGTTGAGATGGGCGATGCTTACTCTGGGCCGGCAAGGCTCACGAACACCTGCTGCGGTGCGGTCACCTGCAGCCCCAGTCCTTCGATCTTTAGTTTCAGGTTCTCGATCGCGGGCTTGCGGGAAACGGGTGCGGTGAAGTCCAGGGCGTCCTGGTTCTCAAACCGGTGCATTAAATCGTCGAAGTACGGCTGAAAGCTGACGGGGTTGCTTGTCCCCGCCCAGTAGTTGTAGCCGCCCGTCGCCTGCGTCAATTCGTCCAGCAGGCTTTGCCCGCCGTTCGCCGAGAATGAATTGTCTTCGCCGCCGAACCCGCTTCGCCAGTAAATGGTGTAAACCACCAGCCCCGCGCGCACGGAATCGTTGACTGCCGACAGAACGTATGGGTCTTCCGGATCGAAGCGCCGGTTCTCGGGGTCGATGCCGTCGCTAAGCAGAAGCACTTCGCGCCGCGCCTTGGGGTCTTGCGATGGCCAGTGCTGCGCCAGGTCCGACAGGCTGAAGTAGGGGTTCGTGGTGGGACCCGCCGGCAGATGCAACTCGCCCGCTACCTGCTTGTGGTTTGTCGACAAGGGACCCGCCATCTCCACATGGCCAAATTGCATGTACCCTACGGCGGCCCTGGTGTGCGGAGCCAAGCCTTGAAGAAAATGCGAAATCTCGTCAAGCTGGCGGCCCAGGTTGCGCGCGCCGGAGTCGATCAGCAGCACCAGTTCCAGGCCGTCATCCGGGCCCTTGAACGGCGTCCAGCCTGTGACGGCGGCATCCTTCCCGTTTGCTCTAGCGCTCACGTCCTGCTGCGCGATATTCGGAGCCACCTCATTGTGTTTGGCAAGGACGGTCACCACCGCCCGCCCATGGCCTGTGTCCTGTGCAAACATGTGCGACGCCATCAAGAGAGTCCCGGCGGTTATCCATGCCGCCACTCCAGTTGTTTTCATGCTCAATGTCCCTTCGAGACTCTGACGTGCATGCCTGACGAATTTCTGTCATAGAGCGGCCGGAAATCTCTACAGCGTTAGACGCGCCGGCGCGAAAACCAGCCCTCTCTCCGCTGAATTGCCGGCCTGCTGCACCTCTGGTCCCCTGCCGTTAGAGCTGGCTTCAAGAGGGGACGCAGCAGATGCCGGCTGCATCCCGCGGGGGCTGAAGCCCCCAATCTTCCGGCCGTCTTCGGCACGACTAAAGTCGTGCCCTGACACGGAGCCTCCCTGTCAGGCTCCTCCTAATCTGGCCCTTTATCCCCGGTCTCTATTCCCTATTCCCTATTCCCTAGTCCCTGCCTCTCCTTCACTCTCCGCCCACTGCCTTGGCAAACGAGTAAAAGAAATCCAGCGACTTCCAGTACGAGTCGGCCGGCAGCCGCTCGTCCTGTCCGTGGGCGCGGTCGTCGTCACGCTCCAGAGCGATGGCCGAGTACCCGTAGCAGGGAATGCCGGCCTGGGCAAAGTAGATGGAGTCGCTGGCCCCGTTCTCCATCACCGGCGTGACCGGGGTTCCCGGCCAGATGGTCTGCGTGAGCCGGGTCAACGGCTCGAAGACCTCCTGGATGGGCGCCGGCGGGACCATCGCCTTGCGCTCCGGCGCGGTGTCGGAGACTACGCCCGCATCGGAGACATACTTAACGCTCAGTTGGGCGTCGCCAAAGACCCCGATAAGCTGTTGACGAATCTCCTCGGGCGAGTGGCCGGGAAAGATGCGGCAATTCACGTTGGCCTGCGCCGTCTGCGGCAGGGCATTGTTGGCGTGGCCGGCTGCGAGCCGCGTGGCCACGCAGGTGGTTCGGAAGTTCGAGTTGAAACTGGGCTCTGAGGCGCTTAGCCGTGCGGCAGCTGCCAGATCCGGAGGAGTGGCGAGAATCGCATGCATATCCGCCGCGGTCTGTCCGGTCTCCTGAGCGGCAAGGTTCTTGAAGTAGGTCCGCGTCACCTCGTTCATCTCGAAGGGAAACGTGTAGGCGGCCAGCTTGTTCAGCGCCGCGGTCAGCTCGTAGATGGCGTTGTCGGGCCGCGGAATCGAGCTGTGCCCGCCGCGATCGGTCGCCGTTATCTGGAAGTCTGAATAGACCTTCTCCGTGGCCTCGACATCGGCCACAATGGCGCGCCCATGGTCCAACTCCACGCCGCCGGAGTCGGGATTGATGACGAATGCCGCATCCACCAGGTCGCGGTGCTCCTTCACCAGCCAGTTCGCGCCGTTGAACTTGCCGCCCTCTTCATCCGCAGTGAGCGCCAGGATCAAGTCCCGCCTGGGCTTATAGTCCTCGCGATGCAGGCGCAGGAAGGTGAACACCAACGCCGCATCGGAGTCCTTCATATCCTGCGTTCCGCGGCCGTAATAGTAGCCGTCCTTCTCGACAAACTGGAAGGGATCGGTCGACCAGTCGGAGCGCAGCGCTTCGACCACATCCATGTGGCAGAGAAACACCACGGGCTTCTCTGTGGGCGTGCCCGCGGCCCGGATGCGCACCACCAGGTTCATCTTGCGCGGATCGGGGCCCAGCAGGCGCACATCTTCGGGTGCAAAACCGGCATCAAGAAAGCGCTTCTGCATGGCCGCAGTGGCTGTAGTCACGTTGCCCAGC